>JAZFWH010000192.1:0-21782 GCA_036482635.1 Myxococcota bacterium | reverse complement strand
TCACGGGCGGCGCGGCCGCAATCGTCATCACCTAAAAAGGCGCGACCGTGAGCGTTGCTTTACTTCGCCCACCCGCTACTGACCCGCCCCCCTCAGATCGATCCAGCTAGATTGCGCGGATCGATGGCAAGAGAGGGGAGATCATGCCTAGGAAGCGGCACACGCCGGAGCAGGTCATTCGCAAGCTCCGCGAGGCGGAGGTCGAGCTGGCGAAGGGCCAGACGACGGCAGACGTGGCTCGCAAGCTCGGGATCGCCGAGCAGACCTACTACCGCTGGCGCAAGGAGTACGGAGGCCTTCGGCTCGACCAGGCCAAGCGCTTGAAGGAGCTTGAGAAGGAGAATTCCAGGCTGAAGAGACTCATGGCCGAGCAAGCCCTCGACAATGCGATTCTCAAAGAGGCCGCCTCGGGAAACTTCTGAGCCCGGCCCGGAGGCGTCGAGTCGTCGTGCACGTGCGCACACGGCTCCGTGTCTCCGAGCGTCGGGCCTGCCGGGTCCTGGGGCAAGCTCGGTCGACGCAACGCCACCGTCTTCGTGTTTCCGATGACGAGCCGCAGATGCGCGACAACCTCAGCGCGCTGCGCGCCCAGATGCTGGGCGCGGGATTCCCGCCACTTGGCGACTACGATGTCCGCAGCATCCATGTGCCGGTCCTGCTCGTGACCGGGGCGCTGAGTCCTACCTTGGCGCACCTCTGGACCGACCGCCTAGAAGAGCTGCTGCCGATCGTCGAGCGCATCAACGTCCCCGAGGCCTCGCATCTGATGCACGAAGACAACGCATCTGCGGTCAACGAGGCGATTGTCGGATTTCTCGGACGACATCGCGACCGGCCGCCGTCACCGCCATCGCCCTAGTTGACAACCGGACGCTGCCTCCACCGGCATGCCTCTCCCTCAAGATTGCGCGATCTGCAACTTGGGACTGCGGGTTCGAGTCCGTCAGGCCCGATTACCCGGCAGTGAGGGGATCTACTTGTAGAGGCCCTCGCGTGTGATCGATCGATCCGGCACCTTCGCGTCGCTCCCGTACGTCTTGTCGATCTTGTCGGCGAAGGCGGCAAGATGATCGACAGGGACAGATTCGGTTTGGTTTCAGCGAAGGCGCCGACCCTACCCGAGGTCGGGTAGGCTCGGCTTCAGTCAGTCCAAGGGGGAGATCGAATGGCCCTGAGCGAGCGACAGCTGAAGACCTGCGAGTCGAGCCGGTGGGACTTCTCGGATCTGCGGGCGATCTTTCTCAACTGCACGCTCAAACGCTCGCCGGAGCTCTCGCACACCGAGGGACTCATCCAGATCTCGAAGGCGATCCTGGAGAAGAACGGCGTCGCCTGCGAGCTGCTGCGCCCGGTGGACCAGGAGATCGCCTTCGGTGTCTGGCCGGACATGAAGGAGCACGGCTGGCGGCGGGACGATTGGCCCGGGATCCTCGAGCAGGTCATGGCCTCCGACATCCTGGTGATCGGGACCTCGATCTGGCTGGGTGAGAAGACCTCCGTCTGCACCCAGGTGATCGAGCGACTCTACGCGGCCTCCCACCTGCTGAACGACGCCGGCCAGTACGCCTACTACGGCCGCGTGGGGGGCTGCCTGGTCACGGGCAATGAGGACGGGGTGAAGCACTGCTCCATGAGCGTCCTCTACTCCCTCCAGCACCTGGGCTACACGATCCCGCCGCAGGCCGATGCGGGCTGGATCGGGGAGGCAGGGCCGGGACCTTCCTACCTCGACGAGGGCTCCGGCGGGCCCGAGAACGACTTCACCAACCGGAACACGACCTTCATGACGTGGAACCTGTTGCACCTGGCCCGCATGCTGAAGGACGCGGGGGGCATCCCGGCCCACGGCAACCAGCGCTCCGCGTGGGACGCCGGCTGCCGGTTCGACTTCCCGAATCCCGACTACCGGTAGCGCCCGAGTGTCGCCTGCCGCCGGGTGCCGGGATCGTGCGGTCCGGCCGCGGGCGGCCTACGCTCCCCCTCGTTCGGGCCGCCGGCACCGACGAGGGGATCCGATCTGAGCGGGCTGAGTCTCCGATAATGGACGCGCTGCGCGTCACCTACCGGCTGCGCGTGGAGTCGGCCCAGGCCACGGCCCGGGCGGAAGCCGTCGCGCTCGAGCAGACGGTGGAAGTCCCCCGTTCGGTGGTGCGCGACCCCTTCGTCGAGGAGCAGATCCTGGGCCGCGTCGAGGAGGTGGTGCCCGAGGCCGGGGGCAGCCACCTCGCGACGATCGCCTATCCGGCGGCGACAACGGCCTTCGATCCCGCCCAGCTCGTCAACGTGATCTTCGGCAACTCCTCGTTGCACGACGACGTGGAGTGCGTCGACGTCGAGCTCCCGCCCTCGATTCTCTCGGCCCTGGAGGGGCCGCGCTTCGGGCTTCCCGGTCTGCGCAAGGCCGTGGGCGTGTACGATCGCCCGCTCACCTGCACGGCCGTCAAGCCGATGGGCCTCGACCCCGCGGCGCTGGCGGATCTGTGCGGCAGCTTCGCCCGGGCCGGCATCGACGTGATCAAGGACGACCACGGGCTGGCGGACCATTCCTTCTGCCCCTTCGAGGAGCGCGTGCAGGCCTGCCTCGCCGCGGTGGAGCGGGTCGCGGAGGAGACCGGCCACCGCGCTGTCTACGTTCCCAACCTCACGGGTACGCCGGAGACGATCGGTCGCCAGCTTCGTTTTGCCGAGGATCGCGGCGCCCGGGCCGTGCTGGTCGCTCCCATGCTGGTCGGGCTCCCGGCCTTCTGGGAGCTGTGCCACCGCAAGGCGTCGGTGCCCGTGATCGCGCACCCGGCCTTCGGCGGGGCCCAGCGCATCGCACCCGAGCTGCTGTTCGGCCGGCTCTTCCGCCTGTACGGCGCCGACGCGGTGATCTACGTGCACTTCGGCGGCCGCTTCAGCTACGACCGCGCGGTCTGTCGCCGGCTCGCCGACCGGCTCGTGGGCTCCTGGGCAGGGATCCTGCCCTCGCTACCCGTTCCGGCGGGAGGGATGGCCGTGGAGAGTGCCGCCGAGGTGGTCGATTTCTACGGCCTGGAGTCGATGTTGCTGATCGGGGGCAGCCTCCAGCTCCACCGCAACGATCTCGCGAAGCGCAGCCGCGGCTTCGTCGAGGCGGTGCGCCGCGCCGCGGAGCGACTCGGCAGCGACTGAGCGGTGAAGCCCGTCGTTCGCCACTTCCGCGGCTTTCGCTGGGAGGGGATCCCGCTCCAGCCCTACAAGCCCGAGGGAACGCATTTCCGGGACGTGACGCGCCAGGTCCTGTTCGGCGCCGATGCCGGGACGGGCGGCGAGCTGCGCTACTTCGAGCTGGAGGGCGAGGGCTACACCACGCTCGAGCGGCACCAGCACGTGCACCAGGTGATGATCCTGCGCGGCCGCGGCCGCTGTCTGGTGGGCAGCGAGATCTTCGAGGTCGGCCCCTTCGATCTCGTCTGTGTGCCCCCCATGACCTGGCACCAGTTCCGGCCGGCGTCGCGGGAGCCGCTCGGCTTCCTGTGCCTCGTCACGAGCGATCGCGACGTTCCGCAGCGCCCTGGCGAGGCCGAGCTCGAGGCGCTGCGCGTGAGCCCCGAGGTCGCGGCGTTCATCCGCGTCTGACCCGCCGCCCGGGGGCGGCCGGCCCCGCTAGAGCAGAGAGAGCTGGCGCGGCTGGCCGAGCAGCTCGTCGATGTCCACCCCGATGTGGGAGAGGATCGCCTCGGCCACGGGGCGGACGACGCGCTCCACGTAGTGGCGGCGGTCGATCGCCTCGGGCAGGGGCCGCCCCGGGAGCACCGGCTCGGGCCCGCCCCTGGTGATGACGTAGCGCACGATGGGGCCGAGCACGGCGCCCGCCTTGCGCGCCGCCTGGATGTGGGGCGGAGTCGTGGCGGTGTAGCGGTCGAGGGATCCCTTGCGGATGCGCTTGACATAGACGAGCTCCTCGTCCAGCTCGCCCGACAGCACCTGCGCCACCACCTCCTTCACGAAGGGAGCGACCTCCCGGTCGGTGAACAGGCGCTCCAGCATGCCGAGCTGGAGGCGCTTGGCCACGGCCGGCCAGTCGCGGCGCACCGTCTCCAGGCCCACGACCTCGAGGGAACCCTCGCTCCAGCCCGCGTAGCGCTTCTTGCTTCCGCTGGTCCCGCCGCGCACGCGCGGCAGGAAGAAGCGCTCGAACACGCGCTCCAGCTCGAGCTCGAGGCGGGGCTCGACCGCGTACTCGTCCCGGATGCGCGCCCCGATGCGGGCTTCCACGCGGCGCCGCAGCTCCTCGGCCTGCGCGCTGGCGGCGTTCGGCCCCGACTCGGCGTCGAGCTGCACGAACACCGAGTCCGTGTCCCCGTAGAGGACGCGGACTCCCTGCTCCTCGAACGCAGCTCGCGTCCAGTGCAGCGTCTGCTGCCCGAAGCCGGTGATCGCGTTGGCGATCTCCGCGTTGAAGAAGCGGCACGAGCCGGCGCCCAGCACGCCGAACAGGGCGTTCATCATGATCTTGATCGCCTGGTCCGCATGCCGGTCGCCGCGCCGCTTGGCCTCCTCGCGCCGCTTCATGAAGCGCTCGAGCACTTCGGGCAGGATCGCTTCGCTGCGGGAGAAGCGCGCCCCGTTGGGAGCCGCCACCGCGCCCGCGTCCCCGGCCGGTCCGCCCGGAACGCTCGCGTGGGCCAGCGGATCGAGGTTGAAGGTCCGGATCAGGCTGGGGTAGAGGCTGCGGAAATCGAAGACGGCGACGTTAGAGAACAGGCCCGGCTGCGGGTCCAGCAGCGCGCCGCCCCGCACCTGGGCGGTCTTGCGTTCCCGGTCGACGCTCGGCGCGACGAATCCGCGGCTCCGCAGCTCGGGCAGGTACACCAGGTCGAAGGAGGCGATGCTCGCTCCCACCCGGTCGAGCTGCATGCCGCACAGCAGGCTGCGCTCCACCGCCAGCTCCAGCAGCCCCTCGCGCTCCAGGATGTCGAGCACCAGGCGGGCGTCCTCGCGGTTGTAGGCGACCAGCGCCTGCGGGTCCTCGCGGTAGAGCCGGGTGATCTCCTGGGCGGCGTCGGGCGCGTTCGGATCGATGAGCTTGCCGCGCCCCAGCAGCGCGCGCGCGGCCGTCTCGAGCCTGTAGTCCTCGAGGCGGATCGCGTCGCGCACGAGTGCGATGCCGTCGAGGACCACGCGCCCCGGGATCTCGGCGCGCGTCTCGCGCGTGAAGCCGCGGTCCTGCCGGAAGGCGATCGACCCCGGGACGCGACCGAGCTCGCAGACCGTGCGCAGGGCTTCGCAGCGCTTCACCCACGTCTGCAGGTCGAAGTCGACGACGTTCCAGCCGGTGATGATGTCCGGGTCGAGGGCGCGGATGCGCTCACTGGCCGTCGCCAGCATACGGCGCTCGTCCGCGTGCACCTGCGCGCCCTCGACGGCCTCGCGCGAGACGAGGTGCACCTCCTCGGCCTCGCGGCTGACCAGCGCCACGGAGTAGACCTGGCTCGCGTCGGGCGAGGTCTCCAGGTCGATCGAGAGCGTGCGCAGCGCGGGCTGGCAGTCGGCCGGCTCCAGTGCCGGGTTGTGAAAGCGCAGCAGCCCGGAGGAGAGCGTCTCCGGCCGACCCTCGATCGCGACACCGCCGCGGATGCCGTGGTCGATCAGGTAGCGGTAGGGGAAGCGGATGTCGGCCTCGAAGGCGCGGCCGCCGGCACGCTCGATCCTCTGGCGCAGGGCGGGCACCGACGCCGGGACGTCGACGACGACGCGCGCCACGGGCTGCCCTTCGAGGTCGCGAAGCGGGGTGTCCGCGATCTCCAGGCCCGCGACGCCGCGCAGCGGCGCCGTGTCGGCCGGCCGAACGAAGAAGTAGGGGCGGAAGCGGTCGTCCTCGACGAGGAAAGCCTCTCCGCCGTCGAGTCGGCCGAAGAGCTGGATCACGGGCCGCCGGTCGCGCACCCGATACGTCGGTTGGAGGATGAAGCCGGTGAACACGGGGTCCGTCGCGCGCTCGTCATGGTACTCGAGACGCGCGCCGGGGGCCTGATATGACTGGGGCTATCTCACGAACCCGAAGCAAGGGGCGTGTCGTTGGATTCCGGCTCCGCCCGGACGCTCATGGCCACTATCCGATGGCTGCATCGACGAGCCGCTCCACCAGCGCGCCCCCCACCCAGCTCGCGAGTGCCGCTACGTGGCGCGGCCGGGAATTGTCACTTCCGACCTTAGCGGACCTCGATTGCCCGCTTATTCGACTCAGCCGCTGCAGACAAGTTCTGAACTCCGTAACCCATTGATTCCAAAGGCAAGTCATCGCTTACTGCGCGGGTTCGAGTCCCGTCCGCCCCGCTGCACTCCACATCCGGTGACGGATGCGTGATATGTTGCGCGCCCGGCGACGAACGCCCCGTCTAGCCAGTGAGGACTCCGCATGACAACTCGACTCTCTCGACGCTTCGGCCTCGGCACCCTGCTCGGGGCGGCCCTGCTGCTGCCCGGCTCTGCGCCGGCCGACCACCACGAGAAGGCTGCCGAAGGTGCAGTGATGATCGGCGAGAAGATCAACCTCACGGGGAAGGTCATCTCGATCGACGCGGCGACCAGGACCGTCGTTGTGGAGGGGAAGCAGGGCCGTCAGGTCTCGATCATGGCCCCGAAAGACGCCCCCAACTTCGACCAGATCAAGGTGGGCGACCCGGTGGCCGCCACCTATATCGAGTCCATCGCGCTGGCGATCGCTCCCGTAGCGGACGCGGAGCCGGGCGCTTCCGGGGTCGTCGCCGTGTCCAGCGCGCCTCCGGGCGCGACGCCGGGTGGCGTGATGGCGGAGCAGATCCAGCTTCGCGCCGTAGTGAAGGCGGTCGATCTGAAGACGCGTAGCGTGACGCTCGATGTTCCCAGCGGTGGCGAGCGCACGCTGAAGGTAGGAGATGGTATCGACCTCGAGAGGGTGAAGACCGGGGAGCAGGTCTCCGTGACCCTCACCCGGGCCCTCGCCATCTCTATCGACAAGCAGTAGATCCGGCGCGCGAGCCGAGTCGCAGCGGGCGGCCTGCTAGCTGTGCCCTCGGGGCAGCATGCCAGACGTCCAGAACGCTTCGCGCAGCAAGGCCTTCACGTCCTTCTCCCAGAGGTAGGAGACGTGACTGCCCTGGTACCACGTGACGCGCGGCTTGTCCCAGTGATGCCAGAGGTCCCGCGCGTGGTCGGGCGAGGCCAGTCGGTCCGCGACGCCGGCGTACAGGAAGCGGCGTTCGCGGGGGACGAGCGGCTTGAGAGCCAGCGGGGAGACCACCCGCAGCAGCTGCTCGACCCGCTCGAAGGAGAAGCCGATCCGTTCGGCGGCGCGTTGCAGGAACTGCGGCGTGTGCGAGCGCAGCAGGCGCACGAAGTCCACGGCCGGAATGCCCACCACCACACAGTCGAGCTGCTCCTCGAGGCAGGCGAGCAGCGCCGTGGTGTAGCCACCCAGGGAGACGCCGTATGCCCCCACGGCGGGCGCGCCCTGGTCCCGCAGCCAGCCCGCCAGCCGGCGCACGTCCCAGACCGCCTGGGCCTGGGCGTGGACCGTGTCGACGAAGTCGCCGGAGAAGAAGCCGTCGCCACCTCTCCGCCCCACGCGCCGCGGTCCGTGCAGCGGCATCACCATGATCGCCACGTTGAGCCCGAGGGTCCGGTGCAGCCAGCGCGCGCGGAAGCCGGCGAGATCGATGAAGGGCTGGCCCATGCGATAGCCGGGGACGCAGATGAGCCACGGGCGGGGCCGGTCGTCGTGCTGTAGCACCCAGGCGTGGGCCGTGTGGTTCGCGTCGTAGCTCAGCCAGCGGGCCCGGCCCGGTTCTCCCGCGTGAGGCTCGTAGTCGCTGTCGAAGCGCAGGTGTTGGTAGGAGAACCAGCGCGCGCGGTGTCGCCGGGTCCGGACCGACGCCAGGCGGGGCGGCGCGACGTGGTAGCGCGCCGGGTCTTCGAGCCAGCCCCACCGCGCGTAGAACTCGACGGCCTGCTCGACCTCCTCGGCGATGCGGCGCCGATCGCGCAGCGAGACGAACGTGGCCGAGACCACCTCGCTGGCGAAGAAGATCTCGTCGAGCGCGATCTTGGAGGCGAGCGCCAGCCCACCGCGGGCCGTCGGGACCCCCTTGTAGTCGGTGGCCCGGGCCCGGCCGGCCAGGCGCGCCCCGAGGACGAACGGCGTGGCGCCCGTCCGCAGGGCGATGCCCATTCCGTAGGCAATCGCTTCGAGCATGCGGCGGTCCCCCCCGTCTTCGCCGCCGTCTAGATGGTGTATCGACCGCTCCACTCTCCCGACTTGAGCCCGCGCCGGTTGGGGCCGGGCCCGACCGGCGCATCGGCCGTCAGCTCTGCGGGGCTCGCCGGGCCTCGGCTCGCCTCGCTGCCGCGTTTCAGATTGTCGTTGCAGGGGGGGTAGTTGGGGATCTGCGGGGCCCGCCGGCCGCTCATGGCTCCCGCCTCGGCTCGGGGGCACGCTGCGCCGCATCGCGGAGCTCCGTGAAGGAGGCGTCGATCGCCCGGGCGAGGGCCGGCAGGTCGGGCGCCAGGTCCCACTCTCCGATCAGGCCGAAGGTGACCTTGCCGAGGTAGCTCATCACCGCCACACCCAGGCCCTGGTTCTGGAAGAGGGGGAGCTGGGGAATCATCGTGTTCAGCTTCGCACCGAGCAAGTAGAGAGGGTACTGGGGTCCGGGGACGTTGGTCACGATCAGGTTGTACGGGTGCAGTGTGGACGCCAGCCGCACGCCCCAGAAGGTGAGCAGGGTCGACCCGCTCCACTCGGCGAAGCGCACGAAGAGGTCGATGCCCTCGGCGGCCTTCGAACGCTTCAGGCGCTGTGTCTCGGCGCGGATCTGCTCGAAGCGCCGCAGCGGGTCGCCTTCGGCCAGCGGCAGCGACAGGAACCAGGCCGATACGCGGTTCGCCGCGCCTACGTCGCCGGAGTCCGAGCGCATGTTGACAGGGATGGCGATGCGGAAGTCCATGCCGTCCAGCGGCACGCGCCGCCCGCCCAGATAGCGGCGCAGCGCGCCGGCGACGACGGCCAGCACCACGTCGTTCACCGAGCCGTCGAGCCGCTTCTTGAGCTCCTTGATCTCTGCGAGGTCGATGTTGCTCCAGTCGATCCGGCGGTGGGTGCCGATGGGCGCGTTGAGCGGAGTGTTGGCCGGGACGCGGAAGCCCGCGTTGAGCGCCTGCCAGACCGACAGGGCGTGCTCCGCGAAGCGGGTGGAGGCCTCCTGCGGCTCGCGCAGCGCGCCGCGGATCGCCCGCAGCGCCGAGGTCGGCGCCGCGACGCGGTGGCTCAGGGCGTGGCGCAGCAGCTCGAACCGGCCCGGCGCGGGCCGCGGCGCCCAGGGCGGGGCCGGCTCGATCGAGACGTCCGCCGAGCCGCTCAGCAGCGCGGTGATCACGCCGACGCCGGAGGCGCCATCCACCATGCAGTGGTGCGTCTTGCCGATCATGGCGAAGCGCCCGCCTTCCAGGCCCTCGACGAACCACAGCTCCCAGAGAGGTTTCCCGCGGTCGAGCTGCTGGGACATGATCCGGCCCGCGAGCTTCTTGAGCAGCTCCTCACTGCCGGGGCGCGGCAGGCTCGTGTGGCGGACGTGGTAGTTCAGGTTGAAGCGGTCGTCGTCCACCCAGACCGGGTGGCGCTCGACGGGGGTGAAGGCGAGTCGCTGCCGGTAGCGCGGCAGCAGGTGGAGCCGCGACTCCACGTACGAGCGGATCCGCTCGATGTCGAGACCGCCCTCTGGCGCCTTCAGGGGGCCCGTCTCGAACACGGCGATGGCGGAGACGTGCATGTGGGTGCCGGGCCCCTCGAACATCACGAACGAGCTGTCCTGCGCGGAGAGTCGATCGAAGGTATGGGTGGCCATGCGACTTCTCCTAGCGCAACCGGAGGGGGCCGCAATCCCCTGGGGCCCCGGGTCCGCGGGCCCGGATCAGGACCACCAGCGCCCGAGCCGCGTGCCCCAGAGCAGGCGGATCAGCTTCTGCATCCTCTCGTCCCGCTTCGACGAATAGGGATAGTGGGTGGCAGCCTGCCTGCCGCCGAAGCGGTCGATGGCGATGGGCTGGGCGTGGCAGAAGCCGCGCAGGCCCACCTCGCCGTTGACCTGGCCGACGCCACTCTGCTTGAGGCCCCCAAACGGGGCTTCCTGGAGCCCGTAGGTCATGGCCATGTCGTTGACGCAGACGCTGCCGGCGTCGATGCGCCGGGCGAGGTCCAGCGCCTTGCGGCCGTCGCGGCTCCACACGTTCGCGGACAATCCGTAACGGGTCTCGTTCGCCAGGCGCAGCGCCTCCTCCTCGTCGCGCACCCGCATGATGGGGAGCACCGGACCGAAGGTCTCCTCCCGCATCACGGTCATGTCGTGGGTGACGTCGCTGAGGACCGTGGGTTGGTAGTAGAGGCCCTTCAGGTGAGGGTTGCGCCGGCCGCCCACGAGCACCTTCGCGCCCTTGGCCGTCGCGTCGCGCACGTGCTCCTCGACGATCTCGAGCTGCCGCGGCCAGAAGATGGCGCCGACGTCGAACTCCCCGTCGCACCCCTGGCGCAGCCGTCCGGTGCGCTCGACCACGCGGGCGGTGAAATCGTCGGCGACCTCCTCGACGACGTAGACGCGCTCGGTCCCGCAGCAGTACTGGCCGGTGTTGAGGAACGCGCCGGCCACCGCACCGCCGGCCGCGCGGTCCAGGTCCGCGTCGGCGCAGACCAGCATCGGGTCCTTGCCGCCGAGCTCCAGGGTGCAGGGGATGAGCTGGCGCGCGCAGGCCTCGGCCACCTTGCGCCCCGTCGCGACGCTCCCGGTAAAGGCGATCTTGTCGACCCCGGCCTCGACCAGCGCCGCGCCGGTCTCTCCGTCGCCGCTCAGCACGCTCAACACGCCCGCCGGCAGCTCGGCCCCGCGGAACAGCTCGGCCACGAGCTGTCCGGAGCGGGGCGTCACCTCCGAGGGCTTGACCACCGCGGTGTTGCCCGCCACCAGCGCCTGCACGGTCGGATTGAGCGCCAGGATGAAGGGCCCGTTCCACGGGCTGATCACGCCGACGACGCCGAGCGGGCGGTACTCGAGGCGAAGCTTCTTGGTCAGGGCCAGCAAGCCGTGCAGGCGCTGCCTGCGCGGGCGCAGGATCTTGCCGGCGCGCTTCGCGTAGAAGGCGAGCGCGTCGCAGCCGGCAAAGATCTCCATCATGATCGCCTCGGTCCGGGTCTTGCCGGACTCGCGCACGATCACGTCGATGAACTCGTCCTGGCGCTCGATCAGCACGGCGAGGGCGCGTTCCAGGTAGCGCGCGCGCCCGGCCACGCCGAGCGCCGCCCAGGCGGGCTGCGCCCCGCGTGCGCTCTCCACCGCCGCGCGCACGTCCTCCGCGGTCTGCACCTCGATCTCGCCGATCGGCTCGAGCGTCGCGGGGCTCGCGAGCCGCAGACGCCGCCGCGCGCCGGGCGGCGTCTCGACGGGCGTGACGATGGCCATGGAGATCTCCTCGGCGGGGCGTCAGGCGGTGCCGGGATCCGGCAGGCCCAGCAGCTGCGCCATCAGGCGCGAGCACGGGTTGGTCGACTCGAAGTCCGAGTCGGGGGGGATCACGCCGTACGCCTTCATCTGTCGCGCCAGCCGGGCCATGATCACCGAGAAGCGAAGCGCCGCGAACCGCTCGTAGTAATCCAGGTGCCGCACCTCGCTTCCGGTCCACTCCTGGTAGCGGGCGACCGTTTCCTCCCGGCTGGGGAAGCCGGGCAGGCGTGGCGCTCCGATCCCCTCGCTGTGGTGGCGGTCCAGATAGAGCCACCAGGCCAGGTCTTCCTCGGGGCTGCCCAGCTGGGCCATCTCCCAGTCGAGCACGGCCACGCAGCGGGAGTCCCGGAAGATCATGTTGCCGATGCGCGCGTCGCCCCAGCAGAGCACGACGGGCTGCTCGCCGGCGGGCCGGTTCTTCCGCAGCCACGCGAGGGCGGGCGTGCAGGTGGGGTGGGACGCGCCGTCCAGGGCCCAGGCCAGGTAGCTCTCGTAGTAGTCGAGGTGGCGCTCCAGTAGTTTTGCGGCGTCGCCGCCCTCGCCGAGGAAGTCGAAGCCGAGGGCCCGCCAGTCCAGTCGGTGGATGCGCGCCAGCACTTCGAGTCCGCTCCACCACAGCGCCGCGCGGTCCTCGGGAGCGATCTCGGTGACCCACCCCCCGGCGTGGTAGGGGGGGTTGTCGGTGGGAATCCGCCCCGCGATCCGCTCCATCACGTAGAAGGGAGCGCCGAGGGTGCTCTCGTCGTCCTCCTGCCAGTACATGCGCGCCACCGGCACGTCCGTCCCGCCCAGGACCTGCTGCACGCGGAACTGTCGGCCCAGGTCGTACTCCGGGAAGACCTGGAAGCCGGTCGGCTTGATCCGCGCCACCAGCGGCTGGCGACGCTGCGCGTTCCCCTCGCGCCACTCGAGGTCGAACATCAGGGTGTCGTTGGAGAAGCCGGTCGTGCCGGGGCCGGAGAGCTCACCCACGCGGATGTCGCGGGCGTGGGGCAGCTTGCCGCCGAACCACTCCGCGAGGCGCTTGCGCGTCAGCTCGAGGTCGCGACCGCGGGGTGCCGGCATGGGTCCTGGATGCTCCTACTGCGCCGGGCGCCTCGGCCGTCGCCGGGCACACAGGTTACGTTTTCTCTTCGATTTCGCGACGATTGGGCGAAGAAGCCCCCGCGTTCGTTTTCGCCGGCGCCGGGGGTTGATACCCTTGCCGCGGGATGGCGGAAAGGATTCTCGTCGTCGATGACGAGCCCGATCTCCTCGAGCTGGTCCGGGTGAACCTCGACCAGGCGGGCTTTCGGGTCGAGACGGCGTCCACCGGCGTCGAAGCCCTGAAGCGGATCCAGGCCGCGCCGCCGGACCTGGTCGTCCTCGACCTGATGCTGCCGGACCTGGAGGGCACCGAGGTGTGTCGCCAGCTCCGAGCCACCCCCGAGCTGTCCTATCTGCCCATCATCATGCTGACGGCCAAGGCCGACGAGGTCGACCGCGTGGTGGGGCTCGAGCTCGGCGCCGACGACTACGTCACGAAGCCCTTCAGCCCCCGGGAGCTCACGCTGCGGGTGCGGGCGGTGCTGAGGCGCCGGCAGCGTCGCGCGGCGGGCCCGGAGACGCTCGAGCACGGTCCGCTGCGCTTGGACCCCGAGCGCCACCGCTGCTTCGTCGAGGGCGAGGAGGTGATGCTCACCGCCAAGGAGTTCGAGCTGCTGAGGCGCCTCATGACGCGCGCCGGCCGCGTCCTGACCCGTGACGACCTGCTCGAGCACGTCTGGGGCTCCGACATCGCCGTGACGAGCCGGACCGTGGACACACACCTCAAGCGGCTCCGCGAGAAGCTCGGCGCCGCCGGCGAGCTGATCGAGACGGTTCGCGGTGTCGGCTATCGCTTCGCGGAGTGAGCTGGGCCCCACGGCTCCGCCACTCGAGAGGGGCCGGGTTCGCGTGTCCAAGACCCAGCTCAAGCTCATGGCCGCCCTGGCGGCCCTCGTGCTGCTGGTGGTGGCCGTCTTCGGCGTCCTGGCCGAGCGCAGCCTGCGCGAGCGGGAGCTGGCGCGCCTCGCCAACTCGCTGGAAGAGCGCTCCGCCCTGGTGCTCGAGCTCGCCCGCGGCGCGCCCCTGCACCCCGGGCGCATGGCGGAGCTCGACGCGATCGCCGACCGGGCCGGGGCCGCGGCGCGGGCCCGCGTCACGCTGATCGGCCCCGACGGCACCGTGGTGGCCGACTCCGACGTGACGCCGGAGAGGCTGCCCGGCGTGGTGAACCACGCCGGCCGCCCCGAGGTGCGCGAGGCCCTGGCCGGCGGCGTGGGGCGCAGCGCGCGCCGCAGCGAGACGGTCGGGCGCCGGCTCTTCTACCTGGCCGTGCCGGTGGGGGGCGGCGCCGGTGGCGTGGTGCGGCTGGCGGTGGATCTCTCGGACCTGGAGGCCGCCGTCGCCGAGCTGCGCGGCGAGCTGCTGGCGGCGGGTGCGGTCGGACTCGTCGCCGCGCTCGCGCTCTCCTACGCGCTCGCCTGGTTCACCACGCGGCCCCTGCGCCAGATGCGCCGGGTGGCCGCGTCGATCGCCGGCGGCGAGCTGGACCACCGCATGCCGCGGCGCTCGGGCGACGAGCTGGGCGACATCTCCGGAGCGATCGACCGGATGGCGGAGCAGCTTCGCCAGCACGTCGCGGAAGCCACCGGGGAGAAGGAACGCCTGCAAGCCGTGCTCAACGCCATGGTCGAGGGCGTGCTCGTGGTGGACGCGAAGGGCGGGATCCTGATGGCCAACGCCCGGCTGCGAGAGTTCTACGGCGTCCCGGGCGAAGTCGAGGGGCGCACCGCGCTCGAGGCCATCCGCGACGCCGAGCTCGACGAGGTCCTGGCCGAGGCGACCCGGACCGACGAGGCGGTCTCCCGCGCGGTCTCGGTCGCGCGGCCCGTGGCCCGTACGCTGCGCATCCAAGCCGTCCGTTTTCCCTCGGGTCGCGCCCCGCGCATGGGAACCGTCGCCGTGTTCCACGACGTGACGGAGCTCGCGCGCCTCGAGAAGGTGCGGCGCGACTTCATCGCCAACGCCTCCCACGAGCTGCGCACGCCGCTGGCGGCGATCCGCGGCTTCACCGAGACACTCCTCCAGAACGGAGGGCTCGCGCCAGCGGATCGCCGTTCGTACCTGGAGATCATCGACCGCCACTCCCGGCGGCTCGGCCACCTGGTGGGCGACCTCCTCGAGCTCTCGCGCATCGAGAGCGGCGAGGCGAGCCTCGAGCTCGCGGCCGTCGACGCCGCCGCGCTGGCCCAATCGCTGATCGGCGACTCCCGCCCGAGCTACGCAGAGAAGGGCCTGGAAGTGAGCGTGGACGCGAGCGGCGCGAGCGTCGCCTGGGCGGACCCCAGGGCGGTGGAGCAGATCCTCGGCAACCTGCTCGACAACGCCGTCAAGTACACCCAGTCCGGCGGACGGATCGCGGTGAAGATCGAGGGGGAGGACGGCCGCGTCCGCATCGGCGTGAGCGACAACGGGATCGGGATCCCCGGGAGCGATCTCGCCCGGATCTTCGAGCGGTTCTACCGGGTCGACAAGGCGCGCTCGCGAGAGCTCGGTGGCACCGGCCTCGGACTCTCGATCGTGAAACACCTCGTCCAAAGGCTGGGCGGAGAGATCTCTGTCGAGAGCGAGCTGGGCAAGGGCTCGACCTTCTGGTTCACCCTTCCAGTGCCTTTAGAGATCCGCGAGTCCGCGCCGCGTTGATCGCGCCGAGCGCGCTGCCGCACCGAACTTTACCGGCTTGTCACCGTTCTGATACACCTCCTCCACCGGGCGGGGATAGGGTGATGCGCAGAAAGGTCGGAGCGCGCGCCACCCTCGCTCCGGCCGACATGCTGGAGGGTATCCGTGAACGTCTCGAGATCGCTCGCGCTGGTCGCCGCGGCCAGCGCCCTGTGTGCATTCGAGCCCGCCCGCGCGGCGACCGATTCGGCGAAGCCCGTCGTGGAGCGGCTCCTCGACATCATGCTCCGGTCGGGTCAGCTCAGCCAGGACCAGTACGAAGAGCTGCTGGAACAGGCCCGCGAGGAGCAGGTGGCGACGGACGCGGCGCTGGCCGAGGCCGCGCGGGCCTTGGAGAACCCGCCGGTTTCCGACGGGCCCGTGGACTGGAAGTTCAAGTGGAGCAACAGCTTCAAGCTCGACCGCAACGACGGTGCCTTCAAGCTCAAGTTCGGCGGCCGGATCCAGACCGATTCGGCGCTGATCTGGGAGAGCAGCGACGTCAAGAACACGATCGGCGGGGAGGGCAGCGGCGTCGAGTTCCGCCGCGCGCGCCTGTTCTTCGAGGGCACCGTCTACGAGCGGCTCTTCTTCAAGGCGCAGTACGACTTCGCCAACACCGGCGACGGCAAAACGGACTTCAAGGACGTCTACATCGGACTCAAGGGCCTCGGCCCGGTGCGGGATGTCAAGGCCGGTCACTTCAAGGAGCCGATGTTCCTCGAGGAGTCGGCGAGCAGCAAGTACATCACCTTCATGGAGCGGGGACTCAACAGCGCGTTCTTCCCGGGCCGCAACGTGGGCTTCATGGCCTCGGGCAACGCGCTCGAGAAGAGCCTGCAGTGGCAGCTGGGCATCTTCCGCGAGACCAACGACCAGGGCTTCGCTTTTGACGACTGGAACGACGCCGACTGGAATCTCAGCACGCGCGTGGTGGGGGTGCCCTACTACGCCGACGAGGGCGGCAAGCTGTTGCACCTGGGGGCCAGCTACAGCCACGAGTTCCGCGGCAGGGCCACCACGACGCGCTACAGCGAGCGTCCGGAAGCCCACCTGGCCCGACCCTTCGCGGTCACGGCCGCCTTCCCGGCCTCGGACGTCGATCTGCTCAACCTGGAAGCCGCCGGCGTGTGGGGGCCCTTCTCATTGCAGAGCGAGTTCACGAACGCGTGGGTCACCGGGCGCGGTGGCCAGCAGGACCTCGGCTTCTGGGGACTCTACGCGTTCGCGAGCTACTTCCTCACCGGAGAGCAGCGCCACTACGAATACGGGAAGGGGGCGTTCGGGCAAATCGAGCCCAGGCACAACTTCGATCCGGGAGCGGGCCACTGGGGCGCCCTGGAGGTCGCCGCCCGCTTCTCGTACCTCGACCTCGACGACCGCAACATCCGCGGCGGCAAGCTCTGGGACGTGACCGCCGGGCTCAACTGGTACCTCTTCCCGAACGCCCGGATCATGCTGAACTATGTGCACGCGGATCTGGACGATCTCAACTTCGGCGCCGCGCCCGTGATCGACGTCTCCGGCACTGGCGACATCGTGCAGATGCGCCTGCAGCTGGAGTTCTGAACCGCCGCAGTCGACTCGCCGCTTCGCGCGCAGGTGGGGGCAGGCGTCCCCGCAGCCCATCGTCACGGCCGCGTCGAACTCCAGCCGGGGCAGGTCGTCCAGCGACTTGGAGCCGTGGCGGCGCAGGTCGTAGCCGAGCTCGGCCATGGACGCGACGGCCTTCGGGCTGAGCCTTCCCGAGGGGCGCGACCCGGCGCTGTCGCCTCGAGGTCCACCGGCCCGTGGAGCCGGGCGAAGGCCTCGGCCCACGTGTAACGGGATCGTGCCGCAGGGGCCACACGCTGCTCCTCGGTTGACGGGCGGACCGCTTTGCGCGAATCCTTCGCGCCGTGACCCGCCAGGATCTGCTCCTGCTCGTGCTGCTCGCCGCGGGGCTGCTCGGCAATGGATTTGCCACGGGCCTCGACCGGGCGTTTCCGCCGGCGCGCGGCGAGCCGCCCACCGCCGAGCGCGTCGAGCTGGGGCGGCTGTTGTTCTTCGACCCGGTGCTTTCCGGCGACGGGACGCTCTCCTGCGGCCACTGTCATCGCCCCGATCGGGCCTTCAGCGACGGGCGGCCCACGGCGCGCGGATCGGGGGGAGCGCCCCTGGCGCGCAACACCCCCAGCCTCTACAACGTCGCGTTCAAGCACCGGCTGTTCTGGGACCGCCGCGCGGGCAGCCTCGAGGAGCAGGTGCGGGGGCCGCTCTTCTCAGCCGATGAGATGGGGGCCGAGCCCGGCGCGCTGCTCGCGCGCCTGCGAGCGATCCCGGCGTACCGGGAGCGCTTCGCCCGCGCGTTCCCCCCCGCAGGCGACGAGGCCGTTTCCGTCGAAAACCTCGCGCGCGCCATCGCCGCCTTCGAGCGCACGCTCGTCTCGGACGATTCCCGCTACGACCGCTACGCGCGCGGCCAACGCGACGCGCTCACGCCCGCCGAGCGGCGCGGCCTGACGCTGTTTCGCTCGGTCCACACGCGTTGTTTCGAGTGCCACCGCCTGCCGACCTTCGAGGCGCCGTTGGCGATGGGCGTGGGGGTGCCCTCGGTCGACGACGGCGTGGGCGCGCTGAGCGGGGTCGAGGCACAGCGCGGTCAGTTCGGAGTGCCGACGCTGCGCAACGTGGCCCTCACGGCCCCCTACATGCACGACGGGTCGCTGGCGACCCTCGAAGACGTGGTGGCGTTCTACCGGAAGGGTGGGGGCCGCGCGCTGGGCGTCGACGCCGCTCGCGTCCACGAGCACGTCCGCCCGTTCGCGATCTCGGATCGCGAGGCGAGCGACCTGGTGGCCTTTCTCGGAGCACTCACTGACGAGTCGGCGCGCCCGGAGATTCCCGGGCAGGTCCCGTCGGGTCTGCCCGTCCTGCGTGCGCCTCGCTTGGCGGCCCAGCCGGAGGAATCGAGATGAAGCCCCTGAGCCCGTTCTTGTGTTGCACCCTGCTGCTGTGCCTGGCCCCGGCGGCCGGAGCGCAGCGCACCCTACGGGTCGAGGCCGGGGGGTCGATCGCCGCCGCCATCGAGAAGGCACCGCCGGGCAGCGTGATCGAGGTGGAGCCCGGCGTCTACAAAGAGGCCCTCACCGTGGACACGCCGAACATCACGCTGCGCGGGATCGTGCGGGGCAGCGAGCGCCCGGTGCTCGAAGGCAGCGGAGCGCTCAACGACGGCGTGATCGCCTCGGGAAGCCCCTTCGCGATGACCGGCTTCCGGATCCAGCACTACAAGGGCAACGGCGTGACGACCCAGGGAGTCGACGGCGTGTTCCTCTCGGACCTGATCCTCGACGACACGGGTCTCTACGGGGTGTATCCGGTCGAGTCGCGCAATATCACGGTGACCCACTGCACGGCTACCCGCATCAAGGACGCGGCGCTCTACGTGGGCGAGTCGAACCAGGTGGTGGTCGCCTACAACGAGGTGCACCACAACGTGGCCGGCATCGAGATCGAGAACACCAACGACGCGCTGGTGCACGACAACCTGGTGTACGAGAACACCGCCGGGATCCTGGTGTTCGTGCTGCCCGGCAAGGTGCAGAAGGAGGGCGTGCGGACGCGCGTGTTCCGCAACTGGGTCGTGCGCAACAATACCCCCAACTTCGGAGACCCGGAATCCATCGTGGGAGGCCTGCCCCACGGCCTGGGAATCATGGTGATGGGCGCCGATCACACCGCGCTCGAGGACAACTGGGTCAAGGGCAACGACTCGGCCGGAATCGCGGTGCTGCGCCTGGCCCCGGAGCACGCCGACAAGGACCCGGCGCTCGAGCCGATGTCCGACCACACGCGCATCGGCTTCAACTACCTGTTGGGCAACGGGCAGAAGCCCCACCCCGGCGTCGCCCAGAGCTACGGCGGGGGCGCGGACGTCGCGTGGGACGGTACCGGCGAGAACAACTGCGCCGACCTCCCCGACCCGGCGACAGCCGTGGGCGCGCCGCTGCCCTCGTGCCTGGAACGCGAATCGGGCGCGGCGCCGCGCGCCGGGCAGACGGCGCCGCGGCCGGCCGCAGCGAGGCCGAGCGAGGCGGTGATTCCCGCGGGCGCCGCAGTCGTGCGCATCCGCGGAATGCGCTACCAGCCGCGCCACCTCGAGGTCGCGCGAGGCGAGACGGTCACCTGGCTGAACGAAGACGCCGTGACCCACACGGTGACGAGCGGGAAGGGCACGCAGCCGTCGGCCGCTCCGCTGGGCTCGCCCTTCCTGCGCCGGGGCGACACCTACAGCCACGCCTTCGACGAGCCCGGCCGCTACGAGTACCTGTGCCTCCCGCACCTTGACCAGGCGCCCATGCGCGGTGCCACGGTCACGGTGACGGATTGATGGGCGCGCCCACGTGACGCCCGCGCTGCGCATCGGCGTCTCGTCCTGCCTGCTGGGGCAGGAGGTGCGCTGGGACGGCGGGCACAAGCTCGCCCCCTTCCTGATCGAGGGCCTGGGCCGCTTCGTCGAGTGGGTGCCCGTGTGCCCTGAAGTGGAGCTGGGGATGGGCGTCCCGCGCCCGACCCTGAGGCTGGCGCGGCGCGGGGACCGACTGCGACTGCTCGAGAGCGGCTCCGGCCGGGACCACACCCGCGCGATGCGCGCGTACGCGCGGCGGCGTATCGCCCAGCTCACCGCGCTCGAGCTGTGCGGCTTCGTGCTCAAGAGCGGCTCGCCCAGCTGCGGCCTGGCGGGGGTCGAGGTCCACGGAGGGCAGGATGGCCGCGGTCTGTTCGCGGATCAGCTCCTGCGCGCAGCTCCCGAGCTGCCCGTCGAAGAAGAGGGCCGCCTCGTCGATCGCGTCGTCCGCGAGCGCTTCCTCGAGCGGGCGTTCGCGTACCGCCGTCTGCGGGCGCTCTCCGCGGGGCGCGTGTAACCGCGCCGCAGCGCGCGGCGTAGACTTGTCGGGGAGGCCACAGTAGCCTCGTGGCGCAACGCGCTGCCCGGGAGTCCCGCAGCGCGCCGCAAGGAGGAATGCAAGCATGAGTCGAAACCGTTCGCGCGCGCTCCTCGGGTCGAGCCTGGCCGCAGTGCTCGCCCTGTCCCTCTCGGGGCGGCTCGCCGTGGCCGAGGTCGGCGCCGAGGCCGACCCCGCCAAGCCCTTCATCGTGAAGATCCACGCCGACTGGTGCGGTACCTGCACCCGGCTGGAGCCCACCTGGGAGGCGCTCGATGCGAAGTTCGGGTCGAAGGTTCGCCTGGTGGTGCTGGACGTGACGGACCGCGAGTCCGTCGCGCGCGCCACGGCCGAAGCCGACCGGCTCGGCATCCGCGAGTTCTTCGACACCTACAAGTCGAAGACCGGCACGGTCGGCGTGCTGAACGGCGCCAGCCGCCAGCCGGTGAGCGTGATGAGGGGCGAGACGAACCTGGCCGCCTACGAGTCGGCCGTGGCGAAGGCGAGGCAGGGGAGCCCCTCCTGAGCCAAACCCGGCGGCTCTGGCGCCACGGCGCGTTTCGCTGGCCGCTCGTCGTCATCGGGGTCGCCGCGCTCGCCTCCCCGTGGTGGTGGGCGCCCGTCTCGGCGACGCTCTTCGAGCTCGAGTTCGGCGTCGCCAGCCTGTTGCCGGAGCGGGCCATCGCCGGCACGGCGTGGTTCCTGTTGCCGCTGGTCGGGCTCGGCTGCGGCCTGCTCGCCAGCTTCTCTCCGTGCGTGCTGCCGCTGGTGCCGCTGAACGTCGCCGCGATCGGCGCGGCCGACGCGACGGGCTGGCGCGCCGCCGCGCTCTCGGGGCGCTTCGTCGCCGGGGCCGCCGTCGTCCTGGCGGTGCTGGGTCTGGCCGGGGACGTGGCGGGGTTCCTGCTGATCGAGCAGCGCGGTCCGGTGCTGCTCGCCGCGGGCGCGGCGATGCTGTACCTCGGTCTGGTCGCGCTCGAGATCGCACCGCTGCCCTTCGCCGGCCGCAGCGCCGCCGCGGGCCGGCGGCTGGGTCCGATCGGCGCCGGCGCGGCCTTCGCGCTGGTCACCACGCCTTGCGCGAGCCCTCTGGTGGGGGCCGTGCTGGCCGCCGCGGCGGCCCAGGCGATTCCCGGGCTCAGCGTTGCGGCGATGGTCGGCTTCGCGCTGGGCTACACGGCGTTGGTCTTCGTGGCCGGCGTCTTCGGCGGGGCGCTGGTGCGCCGCCTGCGCGGGCTCTCCTTCGACGCGCCGCGGGCGGCGGCGGCCGCGCTGCTGCTGGTGGCCGGGGTCGGCTTCGGCGCTGCCGGGCTCGCCTGGTTCTAGCCCGTTCGCCCCGGGCTGCTTCCCAGCGCTGCGCCACCAGCCTGCGGGGCGCTACATTGCGCGCCGTTCGCGAGGTGCGGACGCCTGCATCCCGACAGACGAAGAGGACGGCATGCTCCGCTCGCAACCGCATGCCCGTGTGGCGTGCCTCGTCCTGGCCTGCTTGCTGCTCGCCTGCGCGGAACGCCGGGTCGACCGCGCCGGACCGGTCGCCGAGTGGCCCGAGTACGGCGGCGACAAGGGCGGCCTGCGCTACTCGCCGCTCGACCAGATCACCCCCGACAACGTCGGC
>JAZFWH010000191.1:0-14210 GCA_036482635.1 Myxococcota bacterium | reverse complement strand
GACGGCCCTCGGGGGTCGCCAACGCCCCGCTCTCGAGCATTCCGCGCCGTTCCAGCTCCGAGAGGTCGACCGGCCAACGCCCCTGCGAGTAGCGGTAGGTCTCGAGCGCCTGTCTGACCCGACGGGCCTCGTGGGAGGAGCGCGCGTACTCCAGCGGAGCGCGCCGGATCGCGAAGCCCGGGGAGGTGTCGGGATCGGGTTTCTCCGGAAGCGCCAGGACGACCGCCCACACCAGAAGCCCAAGCGCGACCGCCTCGCCGAGGCGGGCGCGCAGGAACGCGCTGCCCCGCTTCGCGCTGGGAAGCTGACGTCGAACCTGGCGCAGTTCGGCGCGCTCGACGGGCTCGATCACCCCGGCGCGGCGCAGATCGGCCAGAACCCGCGTTGCATCGAACGTGCCGAGCAGGGAGAGATCGATCACGCGCCGCGCCGTGAGCCGCCCGTCCGTCAGGCGGAACACGCGCTCAGCGGCGTCGAGCCGGTGGGACAGCTCGGTCGGACACTTCCCCCGGTAGTCCTGGAAGCTGCCCACGCTCCGAAAGACGATGTCGTCGCTCGGGACCTGGTCGGCGAAGGTCTGCCATTCGTCCGCCGTGCGAAGGGCGTCCATCAGGATCTGTTCGGCGCCGAGCAGCTTCTCGGGGTCGCGGTCGTGCTGCACTTCCTGGGCTTGGAAATCGAACGATCCCCCGGACCAGCGCAAGATGGCGAAGATCGTGTCGCGCGTGAGGAGAACTTCGATCTCCTCGACGTCCTCGTCGGAGAGCCAACCCTTGGAGACGGCGAGGCGCCGCAGTGTATGGGCCGACGCTTTGCATTCCCCGTGCAGCTCCTCGACGCGCTCGCGCGTCAGGCGACCGGTGCGCACGAGCATGTCACCCAGCGCCCATTGCGCGTGCGGTCCGACGGGCACGGCCGATACGACGGCTCCGCGCTCGAAGGTGATCTGGACCCGTTGTCCCTTGCGGGAGAACTCGAGGATGCCGGTCTTGCGCTGTTGACCCACCAGCTGGAAGACCTCGGCGATTCCGAAGTCCTTGAGGTTGCCCCGCAGCGAGACGGAGGCCATGGCTATCGGCTCCTGCGCGTGGCGATCGAGAGCGCCACGACCGCGGCGTAACCGGCGCCGGCGACGGACGCGACAACGAGGAAGAACACCGGGGCGGCCGCACCCGCGACGAGGGGATCGGGAACCACGCCGCCGCGCCAGCTGATGGCGGCCAGCGCCAGGGCGAAGAACAGCGCGCCGAGCAGGCAGCGCACCGGCCGCCCCGCGAGCAGACCGGCCGCTCCGGGAACGGCCACGGATGCCAGCCAGGCGACCTTGTTGAGCCGCTCTTCCCGAACGCGCAGGGCGTTGATGCGCGCCACCCGCAGGCTGCGATCCGCGCTCTCGGGCCGCAGGAACAGCAGCGTGCAGCCTGCGCACAGCCCGTGCTCGCCCCCGGCGCCGTGGCAACGCGGGCACACGCGGCGCCCGCAGCGCGGACACCAGCGCGACGGCTGCAAGCGCCAGCCCACCAGCGCGGCGGCGAGCGCAACCGCCGCGAAGGCGAACAGGGCGACGCTCGGATCGGCGCCGAGCCGTCCCGGCGCGAAGGACGCGCGGAACTCGGCGGCGACCGCTTCTCCGCCCCCCGAGGCGAGCACGCGCTGCCACACCAGCCGCCGGGGTAGCGGAGCGTCGATGACGAAGCCCTCGGGGTGATCGACCTGCAGCGCCGCGAGCTCCGTCAGCAGCTCGGAGTCGAGCGCCTGGGCGCGCTCGAGGGCCTCGCTGAGCCGGTCCACCTGGAAATCCTTGCCGTAGGCCTGGGCGAGGTTGAACAGGGCCACCGCCGAGGCCCCCCGCTCGTTCGCACGCTCGTAGAGGTCGACGGCCGTGTCGAACCGGCCCTGCTCGAAGTGCACGTTGGCGGCGTTGTTCCTGGCCCCCGGCTGGTCGGGAGCGAGCTCGAGCAGCGCTCGGTAGCGGGAGTCGGCCTCGGCCAGGCTCCCGGCCTGCCGCGCTTGCAGCGCCAGCGCCCGGGCCGCCAGGGCGTCGTCCTCCGCTGCGGCTTCGAGGCGAACGCGGTCGTGGGGCCGCGGCGCGCCGTGGGCGGTGAACAGGGCCGCATCGGCCACGGGGTCGCCGGGCAGTGTCGTCAAGACCGAGCCGGCCAGCCCCGCCACCGGATAGGCGCCCAGCAGCACGGTCGCAGTGGCCACTGCGAGCGCGACTCGCTGGCCGCGGCTCCCGTACACCATGGCGGGAGCCAGCAGCGCGACGGCCAGGCCGAGCGCGCCTTCGCCCAGGGCGAGCGGCACGAGCAGCCACGTGGAGAGCAGAGCGAAGCGGGCGAAGCCAGCCAGGGACCCGGGGACCGCGTCGCCGAGGTCGTGGGCGGCGTGGGGAGCCGCGAAGACCGCGCTGGCGGCGATGCACAGCAGGCCGCCGAGCACCAGGGCGACGGCGAGCACGTAGAGCGCAGCGCCCCCGAACCAGAGGGAAGCTTCGAGGTGGCGTGGGATCGCGCGCAGCGCGCTGATGGCAACCGCCAGCGCGGCGACCGGCGAGTCGGCATGGAGCCACAGGGCCCGGGCGCGCTCCATGCGCGCCGCGGGCAGATCCGGGGCGAGGCCCACGGCGACCTGCGTGCGTTCCAACGCGTCGCCAGAAAAGCCCCCGGTCAACACGGCGCGGGCCGCCGGGTCCAGGTTCCAGACCCCGGCGCTGAGGGCAGCCCGGCGGGTCCGCGACAGGCGCTTGTCCAGGGAGGCCGCCGGGGCGAACCAGGCCAGCTCGATGGTGCTCTTGCGCTCCCCCGCCTCGGCGGGCTCGAGCGGCGTGAGGGGAGCCACTAGCGCCGAAGCGCCCGGCTCGGCGGCGGCCGCGGGGGGCAGCCCGGCGGCCCCGCACGAGAGTGCGAGTACAGCGAGCGTGCCCCTCCATGCGCGCGTCCCGATCAAAGCGTACGCTCCCCCGTAACCTCCCGTGCGAAGTGCGCTATCGGCCGGATGGCAAAACCCCTGAACCGCCAGTATGCTCAGCGCCCGCTTTCTCGGCAGAGGTCCGGTGGCCCAGCACAAATCGGCACGCAAGCGCGCCCGCCAGGCGATTCGGCGCCGCGCCCGAAATCGGCACGTGAGCAGCGGCGTGAAGAGCGCCGTGAAGAGCGCCCGCGCGGCCCTGGAGTCGGGAGATCCGGCCCAGGCCGAGACGGCGCTCCGCGCGGCCGAGAGCGCGCTGCGCAGGGCGGCCAGCAAGGGCGTGATTCCCGCCGAGCGGGCGAGCCGGCGCGTCTCCCGCCTGGCGAAGCGCAAGAACAAGCTGAACGGCTAGACCCGGCCGGCTCTAGCCCCCTCCAAAATCTTTCGAGTCCGATCCGCGCGGCCCCGCGCTCAGGCGGAGAGGCCGATCACCAGGCGCTCCAGCGCCAGCTCGGGCCGCAGGGCCCCCTGCCCCTTCAGCGCGGTGTCGGTCTCGTGGATGGCGTGGAGGCACGAGAGCAGGCGGCGCTCGGCGTAACGGCGGGCCTGGCCTTCGAGCTTCCGGCGCACGAAGGGGGGTCCGGCCACGCCGCCTCCGGAGCGCAGCCGCAGCAGCTTGCGAAAGTGCGCGACCAGCGCGCCGAGCACCAGCGGCGGGGGCGCTCCAGCGCCCACCAGCTTGTGCAGCAGCGTCAGCGCCTCGGCGACCCGGCCCTCCCCAATGGCGTCGGTGAGGTCCCAGATGGGCTCCTCGGCGACGTCGCTCGTGCCCGTGCTGACGTGGGCCCGGGTCGCGCGCCCGCCGGGGCCCACCACGAGCCACAGCTTGGCGATCTCCTGGCGCAGCATCAGCAGCTGAGGCCCCACGCGCTCGGCGAGCAGCTGCGCGGCGCCGGGTTCGAGGGCGACACCCTGGCGCTCGGCCTCCTCGCGCACGAAAGCCGCCAGCTCCCGGGCGCCCCGGGGCGAGTCGCAGCGCACCCGAACCGCCGGCTCGGCGAACGCCCGCACCCAGCGAGCCCGGGAATCGGGCTTGGACGCGACGACGACCAACACCGTCCCACCCGGCTCAGCCCCGCCCTCCGCGGCACGTCCGGCCGCAGCCAGCGCGGAGACGGAGTCGGCCAGGGCCTCCGCGAGTCCGCGCGCCGGTCCGCGCGCCGCCTCGGGCTCGCGCAACAGGACCAGCCGGCGCGGCGCCTGCACCGGCAGCGTGCCGACCGCGTCGAGCAGCGCGGCGGGCGTCGACGTCTCCCCGTCCAGGCGGTCGAAGTTGAAAGCGTCGGGGATGCCGGCGAGCACCGCTTCGCGGACGAGCGCGAGCGCGTCGTCGCGCAGCAGGGCCTCTTCGCCGGCGATCAGATAGGCCGGGCGCAGCACCCCGGCCGCCAGCTCCTGGCGCAGCTCCTCCGGCGTCATCGGGCGCGCATCTCGAAGAGTTGGTCGTGGACGCGTCCGGCCAGCAGCCGCGACACGCGCCGCAAGGCCTCCTCGCGGTTCTTCCGCGTGGCCTGGGCGTCCGCACTCACCAGGTAGCGCTCGGACTCGCGCAGTGCGCGGTCACCGATGGGGATCTGCGTTCCGTCCGCCCGCTCGGCGCGCAGGTTGAGCGTCAGCGTGATCTCGTACTCGAGGGCCAGCACCACGGGCGAGAAGCTGGCCGTCGTCGTTCGCAACGGCAAGACCGTGCCCGTGACGACCAGGTCGGCGCCAGCGGCGTCTTCGGTGAGATCGACCGCCCCGCGCCTCAGGAACTCGCGGCGCAGTGCGTCGGTGACGACGTACTCGACGCCCGGCTCGTAGGAGTCGTTGCGGAGCGTCGGAATCGCTACCGAGCGGACACCGTCCGGCAGCTTGCCGTAGCCCACGAGCGCGTAGCCACAGCCGGAGGCAAAGGCGAGCAGCAGGACGGCGCAGGCGGCACCGCGCAGGCGACCCGGGCAGGGCGAGCGCGCAGCGAATCGCGACACGGCCGCACCTATACCACAGGCGCGGACCCCGCTTCAGCCACCGCGCTGCTGCGCGACCCGCATCAGCTCGTCGGCCAGGAAATCCCTCGACTCGAGGACGCGCGGATCCACCCGCTGCCGGAACAGAGCGCGCCCCTCCTCGAGTTCGTTGTCCATCGCCTCGAGCACATTGCCCGTCGCCAGGGCGGCGTCGAACTTCTCGCGGTTGTAGAGGATGATGTCCGAGATGACGATGCGCGCAAGACGCTCGGCGTCGGCGACCTGGGGGGGCAACGCGTCGTCGCCGGGCGCGGGCGGCTCCGCCGGCTGCGGCGCGGCGGCGGGCGGGTCCTCACTCGCCGGTCTGCGCGCGGGCTCGGCGAGGATCAGGCCGAGCTCGCAGAGGATGGGGCGCAGCCCGCCGGGCAGCCGTGCCGGATCGAGCTGGGCGTCGGGCCCGTACGCCTCGTCGATCCCACCCGGGGTGTCGGCCGCGGAGCCCACCAGGGCGATTCCCACCCCGCTGAGCGCGGGGTTGCGCTTGACCAGCTCGCACACCTGACTTCCGAGCATGCCCGGCAGCTCCGCGGCGAGCACCGCGGCGCGCGGCTGGCTGCGGTGAAGGGCCATGATCGCCTCGACCCCGTCGTGGACGAGCATCGACTGCAGCCCCCAGGCCGCCAGGGCCGCGGCGGTCTCGCGTCCGCGGGCGACCTCGGCATCCGCGATCAGCACGAGCTGTCCCCCATCCGGCGTCCGAGGCGCACCGTTGCCGCCTGGCGCCCGACCGGCGCCGCGGGACGCCTCCCGGGGCGTGACGCGGAAGGCCGCCTCGCAGCGCGCGCAGCGCAGCCGAGCTCCCTCCGCGGGCACCCGCCCCTCGTCGATCCGGTAGCGCGCGCCGCAGCGGGGGCATACCGCGATCATCGACCCGCACTCCGCGCGCGCGCGCGTTTCACTCGCATGGCCACGCTCATTGCTCCTTCGCCTCGCAACGCGTCAGTCCTCGGAGCGCTGTTCCGGGCCCCCGCCCGCCTCGACCAGGGCGCGCTTGAGCCAGGCGCGCTCGAGGGCCACACCGGCCTCGTGGAGCGCCATCTCCAGCACCGTCGTGTCGCCGATGGGCCGGTCTTCGGGCAGGTTGTCCGCGTAGAGCAGCGCCGCCGCCCTGGCGCCGCGCTCGATGGGTGCCACGAAGGCTTCCGCGGGCACACCGTCGCCGAGTCGGTCGGCCAGGCGGCGGTCCCCTTCACCGGACGGGGGCGCCCGCAGCGGAACGCCACTGTCGATCACCTGTCGAAACCACTCCGGCTCGTCCGCCGGAAACTGGAGCTCGCGCAGGGCGTCGTCGCCAGGTCCACCGGCGCGCTCGAGTCCGACCTGCGCCGCCCCCACGGCCACGCCATCGCGCAGCGCGAAGATCGCCACCCGGGCGAAGCTCTCCGCTGCGAACTCGAGAATGACGGAGAGGATCTCGCCACCCACGTTCGGGTCGCGCAGGCGGGCGCTCATATTCTTCAGGCGGTTCAGGCGGGCCGCGAAACCGTCCTGGCCCGTCGCCCCCGGCTCCGACTGCGGCGCAGTTCCGGCGGGGCGGGCCGCCTGCGACGCGGGCCGCGCGCCGGCGTTGGCCGCCCAGGGGCTCAGCTCTTCGCGCAAGGTCTTCGCCAGGTCCTCGAGCTGGTTCCAGCGCCCCGGGTTGGCGACCTTGCGGGAGAGGGGCCGGGGCAGCACTCCGTCGGCCTCGGGCAGGTCCGAGAGATCTTCTCCCCCCTCGTCGCGCATGACGAAGACCGGCATCAGGGCCGCCTGGCTCTTGAGGCGGCGCACCAGCCCGCGGACGCCGCCCGCACGCGCCACGTCATCCGGGGGCTCAGCGGCGACCAGCACGACGGGCAGATCCCCGCGCAGGAGGTACTGCCGCACCCGCGCGATGGCGCTCTCCGCGCGTTGGAAGATGTGGATTCGCGAGAAGACTCCCGAGACCGCCGCCTTGAGCCACTCCAGCACGGCCAGGTCCGGATCGATCGCGATCAGCGGCGCCGGCCGCGAGGCCGCCGCGGCCTTGGCCTCCGGTGCAGCCTCCGGGGCGGCGCTCTTGCGGCTCGGCTCCGCGGCCTCCGGCGTCGGCTCCCCGCTGAACATCAGCCCCGCGTCCCCGCCGGGCAGCGCCTCTTCGACCGCGGCGACCCGCTCCTCGGCCAGCTCGGCGCCCTCGTCCCCCAGGCGCGTCGCCTCCATGGCCAGATACTGGGCGTTCAGCCCCTGTGACAGCAGCAGCTCGGCGTAGCGCTCGTCGACCCCCTCGCGTACCTCGAAGCTGAATTCTCCCGAGTGCCAGCTGAACATGCTGAGCACGGCGCGTTCGACGTGCTCCCGGCGCAGCTCGTCCAGGCGCTCAGCGGAGAGACCGTCGCAGGCGGCCAGCTCCTCTGCGAGGGGCACGCCCCGGTTGCGCGCCCGTTGGGCCGCCACCTCGAAGTCCGCCTCGGAGAGGGCGCCCGAAGCGACGACCAGACCCCGCAGGTCCTCGGGCTCGCCCTTGAGGACGGCCGCGCGAATCAGTCCGTCCTCCAGAAAGATCCGCCCCTCGCCCGCCTCGGAGCGAAGCTCCAGCTGACCGGATTTGCGCGCCATGCTGACGATCTGGAGGATGTCCGCCAGACCCAGGTCTTCGAGGCTTCCGACCAGACTCATCGCGCTCTCCGCACGCCCACGCCACCAGACCGGCCCGTGGCGGCGCAACCCACCATCCCGGAATCGGGACAGCGGCTGGCGCACCGGCCTCGCGGCCGATCCCCACCAAACCGTCACGGGAGAAATCGGCCAGCGGAACCTTTACTTGACCGGCGGCGGGAGGTTGGACCCGACGGACGCGGCTCCGGCAGCGGGGGCGGCGCCCACACGCCTGGAACGCGCGGGCAGGCGCAACTCCACCCCGTTGGGCAGCTCCGCCGGTCGGGTGCTCTCCAGCAGCTTGGCGGCCTGCGCGGCCTCACGCGGCGCCGCGATCACGCGCACGCCGATCTGGCCGGAGCCCCCGGCCAGCGCGCGCGCCGCCCCGCTCACCAGGGCCTCGACACGCCGCGCCAGCTCGCGGCCCCCCGCGGGTGCTTCGAGCAACGGCAGCGCGATGGTCGCGGCGTCGAGTCGCAGGCAGCGCGCAACCGCCTCCTCGGCCGCCTCCTCCCAGTGCCGAGAGTCGAAGCCGTCCCCGGGGCCGAGGGCGAGCGCGAGCAGCAGGGGCGCCCGCAGTCCCCCGCAGGTTGGAATCAGCGCCGCGTCGCCCGGGGCCTCCAGGTCACCCGCCGCGAGCAGCCGGGACAGCCGGCCGCACAGGCGCCAGTCGGCGCGGCCCGCGCTGCCGCGCAACGGGCGGTCGCCGGCGAAGAAGGTCACGACCGCCACCTCGGCGCGCGTGCGCTCGATGGGCCCGGGGTCCGGCTCGATGACGAGCGTCGCGGTCACGCATCCGCTCCTGCGCCCGGGTCCTTCCGCGTGCGGCGTGCGATGGCGTCGAGCACGCCGTTGACGAACGCCGGCGACGACTCCGCACCGAAACGGCGGGCCAGCTCGACGGCCTCGTTCAGGATCACCTCGACCGGCGTGTCGGTGTGGGCGAGCTCGTACGCCCCCAGCCGCAGGACATTGCGATCGACGGAGGCCATGCGCGAGATCCGCCAGTTCTGTGCGCAATCGCCGAGCAGTGCGTCCAGCTCTTCGCGGTGGCGCCTCACGCCGCACACCAGCTCCTTGGCGAAGGCCCGCGCACCCTCGGGCAGCTCGAAGTGGGTGGCCACGGCGTCGAAGGCGTCTTCACTCGGCGCGGACGACGCGGAGCGCGCCCGCCCGCCGGCATCGACGGCGTAGAGCACCTGGAGGGCCGCCCGTCTCGACCGCTGCCGCGGTGTCCGGCGCGAGCCGCTCACGACCGGCCCTTCGCCCTGGCGCGGCGCCGCCCCGCGCTGCGCCCGCCCGGTCGTTTGTCCAGCTCGACGATCAGGTGCGCCATCTCGATCGCGACCCGCGCGGCCTCCTCGCCCTTGTTGCCCTCGTCCCCGCCGGCCCTGGCGAGGGCCTGCTCGACGTCGTCGGTGGTGAGCACGCCGAAGGCGACCGGCACCTCCGTGTCGCGCATCACGGCCTGCACCCCGTCGGTGACGCCGCGACACACGTAGTCGAAGTGCGGTGTGCCGCCGCGGATCACCGCGCCCAGGGCCACGATCGCGTCGTAGCGCCCACTGCCGGCCAGCGCGCGTGCCGCGAGCGGCACCTCGAAGGCGCCGGGAACCCAGGCCACGTCCACCTCGTCGGGGTCGGCTCCGCGCTTCACCAGCTCGTCCGTGCAGGCTTCGAGCAGCCTCACCGACACGGGCTGATTGAAGCGCGCGACGACCACGGCAAAACGCAGCCCCGATGCATCGCCCGACGAGGCGTAGGTCCTCACGCGCGCGCTCCCCTTCGCCGCGCCGCGGCCCGGCGTCGGATTCTGCCGTGCACGTGCAGGTCGACCCCGATGCGTCGGACGCGCACGTCCTCGAGGTGCAGCGCGCTCGCCAGGGACGCCATGGCCAACGGCCCCAGGGCCGCTCTCCCGTCTCCGCCCAACAGCATCGGCGCCAGGAACCAGTGCACCTCGTCCACGAGATCCTCGCGCAACAGGGCCGCCGCGAGCCCCCCGCCCCCCTCGACGAGCAGCTGGGTCAGCCCCGCCCGCGCCAGCGCCCGCATCGCGCGGCGCAGATCGAGCTGGGCGCCCTTCCTGCCCACATCGATCAGGCGGGCCCCCGAGTCCGCGAGCCTCTTGCGCCGCGCGGCCGGCGCATCCGCGGCGCAGAGTACCCAGATCCGCGCTCCGTCGCCGCGGTAGATGCGGGCGCCGGGAGGGACGCGCAGGCGGCTGTCCACCAGGACGCGCACGGGGCGGTGGACTACCCGCCCGCCGCGCCGCGCGGTGAGCTCCGGATCGTCGGCGAGCGCCGTCTCCGATCCGACCATCAGCGCGTCGCTGTGCGCGCGCAGCGCGTGGACGCGCGCGCGTGCAGCCGGTCCGCTGATCCAGCGCGACTCGCCTGTCGAGGTGGCGATGCGCCCGTCGATCGAGCTGGCCAGCTTGAGCGACGTGAACGGAAGCCCGCGCTGGCAGACCTTCAGGAAGCCGCGGTGGTGCTCACGGCACTCGGCCTCCAGCACGCCGAGCTGCACGTCGATCCCGGCGCGTCGCAGGCGCCGCAGACCGCGCCCGCTCACGGCGGGGTGCGGATCGGCGTGCCCGACCGCAACGCGGCGCAGGCCCGCCTCCGCCACCCGCTCGGCGCAGGGACCGGTGCGCCCCGCGTGGCTGCAGGGTTCGAGCGTCACCGCCAGCGAAGCGCCCCGCACGCGGCGGGCCCCGAAGCGCCGCACGGCGCGCTCGATGGCGAGGACCTCGGCGTGCGCGCCCCCGGCCGGACGCGTGAACCCGCGGCCGAGCACGTGATCGCCGCGGTAGACGACTGCCCCCACCGGGGGGTTGGGGAAGCTGCGTCCCTGCGCCCGGCGGGCCTGCGCGAGCGCGAGACGCATGGCGGCCTCGGGCTTCACCGCGACGTGCCGGCCGGGCGTCCTGGACTCGCGGTCGGATCCGCGAGCGGCTCGGGGGCCTCCCCCTCCGCTGCGGTCGGCCCTTGGGGCTGTGCGATCGACGCGAAGAACCGCTCGTAATCCCCCGCCCCCTGGAAGTTGCGGAAGACCGAAGCGAAGCGAGCCGCGGCCAGAGCGTCGACCCGGACCAGCTCGTCCATCACGCGCTGACCGACCAGGCTGCTGGTCACCTCCCGGACGCCGGCGTCCTGGAGCTGGCGCTCGACGCGATCCACGAGCCGCTCGAGGGCGTTGGCGCTGACGGGCCGCTTCTCGCAGGCCTTCTGCACCGCGGTGAGCAACTTCTCGCGGCGGAACTCCTCGCGGCGCTCGTCCCGCTTCACGACCTTCGGCAGGACCTCTTCGACGCGCTCCCGCGTGGTGAAGCGGCGCCCGCACTCGGCGCACTCGCGGCGCCGCCGGATCTCGTTGCCGTCGCGCCCCAGACGCGAATCGACCACCCGGTTGGCGGCGTCGGAGCAGTACGGACAGCGCACGAGTCAGGCCGGGTCGTCCCAGCGGTTCGGATAGAGGGGGAAGCGGCGACACAGGGCTTCGACTTCGCCCCGCACGGCGTCGAGCGCCCCCACGTCCCCGGGCCGTCCCAGCACCCGGGCGATCAGGGCCGCGATCTCGCGCATCTCCGGCTGGCGCATACCCCGCGTCGTGACGGCCGGCGTCCCTACCCGCAGGCCGGAAGTCACGGCCGGCTTGCGCGGATCGAAGGGAACCATGTTCTTGTTGGTGGCGATGCCCGCGCGCTCGAGCGCGATCTGGGCCGCCTTCCCCGTCGTGTCGCGATCGACCAACGAGAGCAGGAGCAGATGCGTGTCGGTCCCGCCGGTGACGAGCTTGAAGCCCGCCTCCACGAGCCCCTCGGCAAGCGTCCGGGCGTTGGCGAGGATCTGCTCGCAGTACGAGCGAAACGACGGCGCGAGCGCCTCGCGCAGCGCCACCGCCTTGGCCGCGATCACGTGCATGAACGGTCCCCCCTGCCCGCCCGGGAACACGGCGCTGTCGATCTTCCGGGCCAGGTCCGCGTCGCAGAGGATGAGCCCGCCGCGCGGCCCGCGAAGCGTCTTGTGGGTGGTGGTGGCGACGATCTGGGCGTGACCGACCGGGCTGGGATGCAGGCCAGTTGCCACCAGCCCCGCGATGTGGGCGACGTCCGCGAACAACAGCGCGCCGATCTCGTCGGCGATGGAGCGGAAGGCGGCGAAGTCGAGGGTGCGCGAATAGGCGGTGGTTCCGCACTGGATCAGCTTCGGACGGTGTTCGAGGGCAAGCTTCCTCACCTCGCCGTAGTCGATCGTCTCGGTATCGCGCCGCACGCCGTAGGGCACGATCCGGTAGAGCTTGCCGGAGAAATTGACGGGGCTGCCGTGGGTGAGGTGACCGCCGTGGTCGAGGTTCATGGCGAGCAGGGTGTCTCCCACCTCGAGTGTGGCGCGGTAGACGGCCTCGTTGGCCTGGGAGCCCGCATGCGGCTGCACGTTGGCGTGCTCGGCGCCGAACAGCTGCTTGGCTCGCTCGATCGCGAGCCGCTCCACCTCGTCGACCACCTCGCAGCCGCCGTAGTAACGCCTCCCCGGGTAACCCTCTGCGTACTTGTTGGTCAGCACGGACGCGGTGGCTTCGAGCACCGCCTCGGACACGAAGTTCTCCGAGGCGATCAGCTCCAGCGACAGCGCCTGGCGCCGCGCCTCCTGCTCGAGCAGCCGCGCGATCTCCGCGTCGACCTCGCTGAGCGCCGGGCCGCCGTGCCGGCGTGGCTCCGCCGGCCCGTAACGGGTCAGCTCGTCGATCTTCTCGATGCGGCGCGCGTGGCGCCCGCCCTCGAACGGCGTGTCGAGCCAGACCTTGGTGATGCGCCAGGCGTCGTCCGCTTCCAGGCGATCGGCCGGCAGGGCGAGCACGTTGGCGTCGTTGTGGCGGCGCGCGACCTCCGCGGTCTCCACGTCGCGCGCCAGCGCGGCGCGGACGCCGGGGAAGCGATTGGCGGTGTACGTCACGCCCAGGCCCGAGCCGCAGATGACGATCGCGCGCTCGGCCTGGCCGTCCGCCACCGCCCGGGCGGCGGGAGCGGCCAGCTCCGGGTAGTCGACCGCCTCGCAGCTGTCGGTGCCGAGGTCGACGACGGCGTAGCCCTCGCGCTGCAGGCGTTCCCGCAGGGCGTCCTTCAGCGGGCGGCCGCGGTGGTCGCTTGCCAAGACGATGGGATCGCCCATCGGGACTCCTCGGTGACTCGAGCGAAGACCGTCGCCACGGAGTTTGCCAGAAACCCTCTCGCGCCGCCTTCGCTGGGCTCGCGGAGTTTCAGCGGGCTAGTCCCGGCCGCGGGTGAGGACGAGGGCCGCGTTCGTGCCCCCGAAGCCAAAGGAGTTCGAGAGCGCCACGTGGATGGGCGTCCGGCGGGCCTTGTGGGCCACGTGATCGAGCTGGCACGCCGGATCCGGCCGATCCAGGTTGATGGTGGGCGGCAGCACGCCGGTCTCCAGGGCCTTCACGCACAGCAGCGCTTCGACGGCGCCGGCGGCGCCCAGCATGTGCCCGGTCATCGACTTCGTCGCCGAGACCGCCACCTGGTCGGCGCAGCGGCCGAACACGGCGCGAATCGCGCGCGCCTCGGCGGGGTCCCCCGCCGGCGTGCCCGTCGCGTGCGCGTTCAGGTAGTCCACCTCTGCCGGCTCCACACCCGCGTCGGCGAGCGCCTGCTGCATGCAGCGCTGGGCGCCCTCCGCGTTCGTCGAGGGCGAGGCGATGTGCAGGGCGTCGGCGTTGGCCGCGTAGCCGCGCAGCTCGGCCAGCGCGGGCGCGCCCCGGGCGCGAGCCCACTCGGCATCCTCCAGCACCAACACCGCCGACCCCTCCGCGATCACGAAGCCGTCGCGCTCGGAGTCGAACGGTCGGCTCGCCGATTGCGGTGCCTCGTTGCGCGTGGACAGCGCGCGCATCGCGCCGAAGCCGGCCAGACCGAACTCGGTCACCGGCGCCTCGGTGCCCCCGGCCAGCATCGCGTCGGCCTCGCCCCGTTGGATCACGCGCACCGCCTCTCCCACGGCGTGGGAACCGCTGGCACAGGCGCTGACGTGGCACAGGTTGGGACCACGCAGGCCGTGCCGGATGGCGACGTAGCCGGCCGCCATGTTGCAGATCGTCATGGGGATCGTGAAGGGAGAGACCCGCTGCGGGCCCTCGGCCAGGAGCTTCTTGTAGGCATCCTGCAGCGTCTCGAGCCCGCCGATTCCCGAGCCGATCGCCACGCCGATGCGATCGCGCGCTCCGTCCGTCGGCTCGAGCCGGGCCTGCGCCATGGCCTCGCTCGCGGCAGCGAGAGCCAGCGCCACGACCCGGTCGAGCCGGCGCACATCCTTGCGCGGCAGGTCCCCGAGATCGAGCGCAGCCGGCGCCTCGCCCGCGATGCGCACCGGGTACGCACTCGCATCGAAGCGCGTGATCTCCGTCACTCCGGAGCGTCCCTCGACGGCCTCCTTCCAGGTGGTGGCGACGTCGGGGCCCAGGGGGGTCACGCAACCCATCCCGGTCACGACGACCCGGCGGCGAAGCGGTTTCGAGGCGGTCATGTTTCAGGCCCCGCCCCGCTCCTTCAGGTAGCTGATGGCTTCCCCGATGGTCTGGATCTTCTCCGCGTCCTCGTCGGGGATCTCC
>JAZFWH010000190.1:0-9685 GCA_036482635.1 Myxococcota bacterium | reverse complement strand
CGCGAGGCCAAGCAACAGCTGGTGGTGTCGACCGAGGCCCTCTCCCAGGCGCTGCGGCGTGTGGCGTTGCTATCCGCTGAACGCAGCCACGCGGTCAAGCTGGAGCTAGGACCGAACCAGCTCGTGCTGTCATCGAACAACCCCGATCTGGGCGAGGCACGCGAAGAGCTCGACGTCGATTACGCGGGCGAGGAGATCGTGATCGCCTTCAATGCTCGCTACCTGATGGAATCGCTCGCCGCGATGCACGCCAAGGAGGTCCGCCTCGGCTTCCAGGACGGCCTTTCACCGGCGCAGCTGACCCCGACCAACGACCCCGATACTCTCTCGGTGGTGATGCCGATGCGTGTCTGAGCCCGCTCCAACGGAAGTTAGAGCCTTTACCGCGACTTAGCGTTCTTGTACTCTCTCCCCGTCGTCGGGGTATCCACGCTACCTACCTCGGTGGCCGTTGCGCTCTCCCCCAGGCAACTCGCAGCTAGGGACGGCTCTCACGTGAGCTACGACGCCAGCGCAATCGAGGTCCTCGAGGGCCTCGACCCGGTCCGGAAGCGGCCGGCCATGTACATCGGGACCACGGGTCCCGAGGGACTGCACCACCTCGTCTACGAGGTGGTGGACAACTCCGTCGACGAGGCCGTGGCGGGCTTTGGCAAGGAGATTTCGGTGGTGATCCACCAGGACTCGAGCGTCACCGTCGTCGACGACGGGCGCGGGATCCCCGTCGACATCCACGTCAAGGAAGACCGGCCAGCCGCCGAGGTCGTGATGACCACTCTCCACTCGGGCGGCAAGTTCAACGAATCCACCTACAAGGTCTCCGGCGGCCTGCACGGTGTCGGTGTCTCCGTGGTCAACGCGCTCTCGGAGCGCCTCGAACTCGAGATCCGACGCCACGGAAAGGTCTGGCGTCAGACCTATCGCCGCGGTGATCCCGACTCGGACTTTCGGGAAATCGGCACCACCAACTCCACAGGCACCCGCATCACCTTCCTCCCCGACCGCGACGTCTTCCCTTCCATCGACTTCTCGTTCGAGGTGCTGTCCCAGCGCCTGCGAGAGCTCTCGTTCCTGAACGCCGGCATCCGCATCCACATCACCGACGAGCGCAGCGGCAAGAGCCACAACTTCTCCTACGAGGGGGGCATCGTCTCCTTCGTCGAGCACCTCAACCGCAACCGGGCTCCCATGCACCGACCGCCGATCCTGATCTCCGGTGAGCGCAGCTTTACGAGCCACGGACGCGACGTGCCGGTCTCCATCGAGATCGCCCTTCAGTACAACGAGTCCTACAACGAGAGCGTGTACTCCTTCGCCAACAACATCAACACGGTGGAGGGTGGCAGCCACCTGATCGGATTCCGCACCGCCCTCACCCGCACGTTCAACCGCTACCTCGCTACGCACGCGAAGAACGGCAAGGACGCGACGGACACGGTGAGCGGCGACGACGTACGCGAAGGTCTGACAGCGGTGATCTCGGTGAAGCTGCCGCAGCCCGAGTTCGAGGGGCAGACCAAGACCAAGCTGGGGACCAGCGAGGTGCGTGGCCAGGTGGAGGCGCTGCTCTACGAGCGGCTCACGGACTACCTGGAGGAGAACCCAGCGGCCGCCAAGCCGATCCTGGCCAAGATCCAGGAAACCGCGCGGGCCAGGGCGGCGGCTCGCAAGGCGCGGGACCTGGCGCGCCGCAAGGGCGCGCTCTCCGATTTCAGCCTGCCCGGTAAGCTCGCCGACTGCCAGGAGCGCGATCCCTCCAAGACGGAGCTGTTCATCGTGGAGGGCGAGTCGGCGGGCGGCACGGCCAAGCAGGGCCGCTCCCGCGAGACCCAGGCCATCTTGCCGATCCGCGGCAAGATCCTGAACGTCGAGCGCGCGCGGCTCGACAAGATGCTCTCCAACGTGGAGATCCAGGCGATCATCACCGCGATCGGCAGTGGCATCGGGGCGGACTTCGACGTGGAGAAGCCGCGCTACCACAAGGTCATCATCATGACCGACGCCGACGTGGACGGGAGCCACATCCGCACCCTGCTGCTCACCTTCTTCTTCCGCCAGATGCGTCCGCTCGTGGAGCGCGGCTACCTCTACGTGGCGCAGCCGCCGCTGTTCAAGGTGAAGAAGGGCAAGGGCGAGCGTTACATCAAGGACGAAGCCAGCCTCGAGGACTACCTCCTGGACCTCGCGCTCGCCGGGGTGGAGGTCGTCGCGTCCGGCAGCGGCGGCGCGCTCCCCCCGGAGCGCCTGCGGTCGCTGCTGGACGCTGCGAGTCAGTACAAGCGGTTACTGGACAGACTCGCGCTGCGCCGGCTGGACGAGCGCATCATCGACGCCGCCGTGTGGAGCGGCGTGCCTCGAGAGGCGGACCTGGCCGACGAAGCTGGCCTGCGCGAACGCGTGGCGCCAGCCATCGAGCAGCGGCTGGGCGCGGTCTGCGCAGACGTCCTCTCGGTTTCCTGGAGCACGCAGCCGGATCCGGAGCACGGGGGCCACCGCCTGCTGGCCGAGTCGCGGCGCGCCGGCGTCGACTACTCCACGCCGCTGGACACCGAGTTCCTGCGCTCCTCGGACTTCCTGCGGCTCGCGGAGCTGGCCGACCAGATTCGCGGGGTCGGCTCTCCGCCCTTCCGCATCGGGAGCAGCGAGGCGTCGCAGTCCGAGCAGATCCACAGCCCGGTGGCCCTGCTCGAGCGGCTGTTGAAGCTGGGCGAGAGGGGGCTCTCGATCCAGCGCTACAAGGGTCTGGGTGAGATGAATCCCGACCAGCTGGCCGACACGACCATGGATCCCGAGACGCGCACCCTGCTACAGGTTCGCATCGAGGACGCCGTCGAAGCGGACGAGGTCTTCACCACCCTGATGGGCGACGACGTCGAGCCGAGGCGCGAGTTCATCGAGCGCAACGCCCTCGACGTGCAGAACCTCGACGTCTAGTCCCCGAGCCGCCCCCGACCCGAGAGCGAGACCCGCTTGGCCGACGCACCGAACGAGAACCTGGAATCCCCCGACGGCGGCGGTACACCGCCGCCCGACTCCCCGCACCTGCTCGTCACCATCGAGGACGAGGTTCGACGCTCATTCCTCGACTACTCGATGTCCGTCATCATCAGCCGGGCGCTGCCCGACGTGCGCGACGGACTCAAGCCCGTTCACCGCCGCATCCTGTATGCGATGAACCAGGAGGGGCTGCTCTCCACCCGCAGGTACTCGAAGTCCGCGGGCGTGGTGGGCGAGGTGTTGAAGCACTACCACCCGCACGGCGACTCGGCCGTCTACGACGCCATGGTGCGGATGGTCCAGGACTTCTCGCTGCGCTACCCGCTGATCGACGGCCAGGGGAACTTCGGCTCCATCGACGGAGATTCCGCGGCCGCCTACCGCTATACCGAGGCGCGCCTGGCCCCCCTGGCGGAGGAGATGCTGCGCGACATCGACCGGCAGACGGTCGATCTCGTGCCGAACTTCGACGGCGGGATGATGGAGCCGGTCGTGCTCCCCACCCGCCTGCCCAACCTGCTGGCCAACGGATCCTCGGGAATCGCGGTTGGGATGGCGACCAACGTCCCGCCGCACAACCTTCGGGAGCTGATCGACGCGCTGCTTCTCGAGGCGCGCCAGCCGGACTGCACCCTGGACGACCTGCTGGAGAAGATGCCCGGGCCCGACTTCCCCACCGGCGCGACGATCTGCGGGACCGATGGGATCCGATCGGCCTACGCCACAGGCCGGGGGCTGCTCACCGTCCGGGCGCGGGCCGCCTTCGAGGAGGGCAAGCGGGGCCCGCGGATCGTGGTCACCGAGATCCCCTTCATGGTCAACAAGTCGACGCTGCTGGAGCGCATCGCCGAGCTGGTGCGCGAGGGCCGCATCGACGGCGTGGTCGACCTGCGCGACGAATCGAACCGCGAAGGGATGCGGATCGTGATCGAGCTGCGGCGCGACGCGCCGGACGAGGTCATCCTCAACCAGCTCTACAAGCAGACCCCGCTCCAGTCGACCTTCGGCGTCAACCTGCTGGCGCTGGTGAACGGCCGGCCCCAGGTGCTCTCCCTGAAGGAGGTGCTGCGCCCGTTCATCGACTTCCGCCGCGAGGTCGTGGTGCGCCGCAACATCTACGACCTGGCTCAGGCCGAGGCGCGCGCCCATCTGCTCGAGGGCTTCGCCGTGGCTCTGGAGCACCTGGACGAGGTTGTGGCGATCATCCGCGCCGCCGAGGACACGCGCTCGGCGCGCCAGCAGTTGATGGCTCGCTTCGAGCTGAGCGAGCGCCAGGCCAACGCGATCCTCGACATGCGCCTGCGCTCGCTCACCGCGCTGGAGCGCCAGCGGGTGGTCGACGAGCTCGAGGAGATCCACACCAAGATCGCCGCTCTCAAGGAGCTGCTGGCCAGCGACGAGCGGATCCTCGACGTGGTCGTGGAGGAGCTCGAGGAGATCCGCGAGCGCTTCGGCGACGAACGGCGCACCGTGATCGGCGCGCCGGTGGAGGGGATCAGCGTCGAAGACCTGATCGTCGAGGAGGACATGGTCGTCACCGTGTCCCACCACGGCTACATCAAGCGCAACCCGCTGACCCAGTACCGCGCACAACGCCGCGGGGGCAAAGGCGTCAAGGGAATGGACGCGCGCGAGGAGGACTTCGTCGAGCGGCTGTTCGTCGCCTCCACCCACGCCCAGATCCTCTTCTTCACCACCCGCGGGCGCGTCCACTGGCTCAAGGTGCACGAGCTCCCGCAGCTGGGCCGCGCGGCGCGCGGTCGCTCGCTGGCGAACGTCCTGCAGCTGGCCCAGGGGGAGCGGGTTGAGGCGACCCTCCCGGTGCGGAGCTTCGACGAGGGCGCCGACGCCTCCGTGGTGCTGTGCACCCGCAAGGGAGTCATCAAGAAGACGAAGCTCGTGGCCTACTCCAACCCGCGCAGGGGCGGGATCATCGCGATCAACCTGGTGGACGGCGATGAGCTGATCGCGGCCTGCCGGACCGGCGGTGACCAGGAGGTGCTGATCGCGAGCCGGGGAGGCAAGTCGATCCGCTTCCCCGAGAGCGACGTGCGGCCGATGGGGCGCACGGCGGCGGGCGTGCGCGGCATGGGGCTGAAGGACGACGAGGTCGTCGGGATGGAGATCCTCTCGCCCGGAGCCACCATCCTCACCGTCACCGAACGGGGCTTCGGCAAGCGGACGCCCCTCGAAGATTACCGGCTGCAGCACAGGGGCGGTCAGGGCGTGATCACCATCCGCACCTCCGCGCGCAACGGCGAGGTGGTGGGCGTCGCGCAGGTCGTGGCCGACGACGAAGTGATGTTGATCACCGACGGCGGGAAGGTCCTGCGCTGCCGCGTCTCGGGGATCTCGACCATGGGGCGCGCTACCCAGGGCGTGCGCCTGATGGACCTCGCCGAGGGCGAGAAGATCGTGTCGGTGGCGCGTCTCGCCGAACGCGATGTGGCCGAGACGGATGGCGGGAACGGCGCGGGAACCTAGGAGCTTCCCGTGAAGAGCCAGCGTTCCCGCCGACTCTTCCAGCGCGCCCGCCGCGCCATTCCCGGCGGGGTCAACAGCCCTGTGCGTGCCTTCGCTGCGGTCGGCGGCGTGCCGCGCTTCATCGAGCGCGGCAAGGGCGCACGGGTCTGGGACGCGGACGGCAACGAGTTCATCGACTACCTGGGCTCCTGGGGATCCCTGATCCTCGGCCACGCCAACCCGCGCGTGGTGCGCGCGGTACGCGCGGCGGCGGCGCGGGGCACCAGCTTCGGCGCGCCCACCGAGCTGGAGATCGAGCTGGCCGAGGCGATCTGCGCCGCGCTGCCGAGCGTGGAGCGGGTGCGCATGGTGAGCTCGGGCACCGAGGCGGTGATGAGCGCGCTGCGCCTGGCGCGCGCCGCCACCGGTCGCCAGCGCATCCTCAAGTTCGAGGGCTGCTACCACGGACACGCGGACGGGCTGCTGCTGGGCGCCGGCAGCGGCGTGGCCACGCTCGGGATCCCGGGCTCGCCGGGGGTGCCCGCGGCCTTCACCGAGCTCACCATCCAGGTTCCCTACAACGACCTGGCGGCGACCTCCGAAGCATTCGCGCGCTGGGGGGGCGAGATCGCCTGCGTCGCCGTCGAGCCGGTGGCCGGCAACATGGGCCTGGTACTGCCCGAGCCCGGCTTTCTCGAAGGCCTGCGCGAGCTGTGCGACCGCTCCGGCGCGCTGCTGCTGTTCGACGAGGTGATCACGGGCTTCCGGGTGGCCTGGGGGGGGGCGCAGCTGCGCTTCGGCGTGGAGCCCGACCTCACCTGCCTCGGCAAGGTGGTGGGCGGCGGGCTGCCCGCGGCGGCCTACGGCGGCCGGGCCGAGCTGATGGCGCGGGTCGCGCCCCAGGGCCCGGTGTACCAGGCGGGCACACTCTCCGGCAATCCGCTCGCCATGGCCGCCGGCCTCGAGACCCTCCGCCAGCTGCGCAGGCCGGGCGCCTACGAGCGGCTCGAGGAGCTCTCGGCTCGCATCGCCGAGGGACTGCGCGCCGCCGCGGAGGCCGCGGCGGTGGAGCTGACCGCGGCCTCGATCGGCGGACTCTTCGGCTTCTTCTTCCACCCCGGGCCCGTCGTTCACTTCGAGGAGGCGAAGAAGGCCCACCCCGAGCGCTTCCGCCGCTTCTTCCACGCCATGCTGGAGGGCGGCGTCTACCTCGCGCCCTCGCCCTTCGAGGCGGGATTCGTCTCGCTGGCCCACACCCGGGCGGACGTCGAAGCCACCCTCGAGGCCGCGCGTGCCGCGATGCGTCGCGCCGCGCGGGCGCGTTGAGGCGGCCGAGGCCCTCGGCTAGCATGCCCGCTGCTCCCGGCGCGCGGGAGCGGCGCGTGTTGCGAACCGCGGCCGTGCCGGATCCGGGATGAAGGATCGACCCGGCCCCAGTCGGCAGGGCGCTGCGTACGCGGCGGCCATGGAGGCGGTCTTCGCGATCCCGATCGGGATCGGAATCGGATACTTCGCCGACGAGCGCCTCGGGACGTCTCCTTGGTTCCTGCTGGCCGGCGTCGTGTTGGGCTTCGCCGCGTTCATCCGCCGCCTGTGGCGCCTCGGGGTCCGGATCCAAAAGCCGGAAGGTGAGGAGCCGGGGTCGCGCCGCGATTCGTGAGACGTATGCCGTGAGCCTCGAAGCCGTCGAACGCTGGAACCTGGCCCTGGGCGCCGTCGTCCTCGGTGTGTCCTTCGCCGTCGCCTCGCCGACCTTCGCCGTCAGCGTCGCGGTCGGCACCGTCCTCGAGGCGGTGAACTTCCGCGGCCTGCGCCGCTCGGCCGAGCTTCTCTTCAACGGCCCTCGGCCGGGGTCGCGCGGCTGGTCGGTGGGCTTCGGTCTGCGCCTCGTCCTTCTGGCCGTCGGAATCGGCGCAGCGATGGTTGCGGGCGCGAACCCCGTCGGGCTGCTGGTCGGGCTCTCGTTGATCGTTCCCGCGGTCTTCATCGAGGCGTGGCGTGCGCGGCCGCCGGTCGTCGAAGGGGCACCCGCACTGCCAGCGGACGACCCCGCGTGGGATCGCTGGAATCCGTGGCTGGCCAGGGAGCGCGACGAGGACGAGCACGAGGACTGGAGGGAGTCGTGAACATCTACGCCCCCCTGGAGCACGCTCTACACATCCCGTGGGTGCTGCAAGCGGCGGTACTGGCTGCGGGTTTGATCTGCCTCGCGGGTGTGCTCGTGCGGCGTCAGATCGCCGCCGCCGGAGGGGGCGTCGTTCCCGACGAGGGCGTGACGCTCCGCAATGCGCTGGAGGTCATCATCGACGCGCTCGCGACGCTCGCCCGCGACGTCATGGGAGAGGACTGGCGCCGATACTTCCCCATCGTGGGGACGATCTTCGTCTTCATCCTCGTCTCGAATCTCATGAACCTCGTGCCGGGGGTGGGCGGGGCCACCAGAGACGCGAACACGACCTGGGCGTGGGCCATCATCTCCTTCGTCGCCTACAACGCCATTGGCATCCACAAGCACGGCGTCTGGTACATCAATCAGTTCCTGGGACCGAGTTTCTTTGAGGTGAAGCTGTTCGGGCGCACCGTTCACGTCCGCCTCCTCTGCTGGTTCTTCTTTCCTCTCGAGATGCTGCTGCACGCCGCTCGCATGCTCACCCTCTCGGTCCGCCTGCTGGCCAACATGTTCGCGGACCACGCGGTGGTCGTCGTGATGATGGCGCTGGTACCGATCGCCATTCCCGCGATCTTCATGGGGCTCGGGCTGCTCGTGGCGGTGATCCAGGCTTTCGTGTTCGCTCTGCTCACGATGATCTACATTGGCTCGGCGCTGGCGGAACCACACTGAAGCCCGGTCGCGCACTTCTCGATCCACAGAATCAAGGGAGGAGCTTGGGGCATGCTAGGAATCGCACGGATCGCGTTCTGGACCCTCGTGTTTGCGCTGCTGCCGTCAGTGGCCTTCGCCGAGGAAGGCGGACCGCCGGACTGGGGCATCGGTCTCGGCGCGGGCCTGGCCGTGGGTCTGGCGGCGCTGGGCTGCGGGATCGGCCAGGGGCTGACGGCGGGCAACACGACGGCGGGGATCGCGAGGAACCCCGGTGCCGCCGGCGCCATGTTCATCAACTTCATCCTGGCGATGGCGCTGATTGAGTCGATCGCGATCTACGGCCTGGTGGTCGCGTTGATGCTGGTCGGGAGGCTCCCGGGCTGAGCTGCCATTCTGGCGGACCGGGCGGGCTCCCGGAGAGAGACGCCGGGCGGGAGCTGCGACGCGGGCCTCACCCCGTTTCATTCCCGCGTCGCACCCCAGCTCCCACCCGGCGCCCGGTCCCGCCGGCCCCCGGTCCCGTTGAAGGGGCGTGGCGGGTGTGCCCGAAGGCACGGCGGGGTCGAGAGCAAGCGGCGTGCCAGCGGGTGCGCGCCCGCGCGCAGGCGGAATGCGCCGCTCGCACGGGGTCTTGCGTGGAAGCTGGGCGCGCAGATCGCGACGGCCGTGAACGCGGCGGCGCGCCGCGCACGTGAACGCCGGAAGACTGATCGCCTTCGAGGGTCTCGACGGAAGCGGCAAGAGCACCCAGGTCGAGCTCCTCGCCGAGGCGCTGCGCCGGGCCGGGCGCTCCGTGCTCGTCACCCGGGAGCCCAGCGAGGGTCCCGCCGGCCGGCGCATCCGCGAGCTGGCGCGATCGAACGCGCCCGTCGCGGCGGACGAGGAGCTGCGCGGGTTCGTCGAGGACCGGCGCGATCACGTGGCGCGCGTGATCACCCCCGGCTTGCGCGAGGGCCAGGTGGTGGTCACCGACCGCTACACCCTCTCGAGCGTGGCGTACCAGGGCGCGCGGGGCCTCGACCCGGCGGCGATCCTCGCCGAGAGCGAAGCGGAGTTTCCGGTCCCCGACCTGGTGCTGTTGCTCGAGATCGAGCCGGGTCCTGCCCTGGAGCGGGTCCGCTCGCGAGCCGAAGCCGTGGAGGCGCTCTTCGAGCGCCGCGACTTCCTCGAGCGCGTCGCGGAGATCCTGGCCTCGCTCGATCTCCCCTACCTGGAGCGCATCGACGCGCGCTCCACCGCGGAAGAGGTCCACCGCGCCGTCCTCGAACGGGTTCGCAGTCGCCTGGGGCTGCCTTAGCCCGACCCACTTCGGGCGGCCGTCGTCCTACGGGAGTACGCAATGGGGCTGCGGGTCGTGGGAGCCGGCGTGGGTCGCACGGGAACGACGTCGCTGAAGATCGC
>JAZFWH010000189.1:0-7309 GCA_036482635.1 Myxococcota bacterium | reverse complement strand
CTGAGCCGACGGCTCCCGCTCGGCGAGGATCCGCGAGACGAGCTCGAAGTCGGCGGGTCGGTCCACGTCGATGGCCGCCTCGGCGAAGGGCAGCAGCACCGGACGAACCCGCGCCTGCATCACCCCTGAAACCCGCTCGAGCGCGCCCCCCAGGTCGAGGCGGCGCAGCGCGTAGAGCAGCAGGGTGAGCGGGCCGAAGGCCCCCACCAGACGCCACGGCCGCTTGCGGAACTGCTCCGCGTGCGTCCAGAAGGCCGCGGCCCGCTCGGCGCGCTCGGTGCGAAAGGCGAAGAGGTTCGCGCCCGAGTAGTCGCCGTCGCGCAGGCGCAGGTAGGTCCGCTTCGTCTCGGGGAAGCGCGCGCGCAGCAGCGATCCCGCCACGACGCCCACGGCCACGTCCGCGTCGCCGCGCTCCGCCTCGGCCGCCAGGTGGTCGACCATCTCGGGAGTGAGCAGCGGGTGGTCCGCCGTGGTGACGAGGAGCTTCTCTCCCGGGCCGCGCGCCTGGAGCGCGTGCAGGACGCTGCGGCTCGGCGAGCTGCGGCTGGCGTGCGCGACCAGCGAACCCTCGGCGATCAGCTCTCGCAGCTCCGGCACGTCGCTCAGCACCTCTGGGTCTTCGATGCTCACGGCGATGCGGCCCACGCTCTTCGCCGAGCGCAGCGTGCGCACGACGCGCAAGAGCATCGGAACGCCGCGCATCTCGAGCAGCGCGCGATGGCTCGCCCCGCGCGCCTCGGCGAGGGGGTCGGTCGGGCCGCGGCGGCCCGCCAGCACGAGCCCCGTGTAGGCGCTCACCGGGCGGGGACGGCGGCCGGCGTGGGCAGCTCGGGCACTAGGCGACCTCCTGGGCGGCGCTCGAACCCGCGGGCCCACGGGTTGCGCCGCCCCGTCCTCGATGCGGTAGATCCGATCGGCCTCGCCCGCCAGTGCCGGCTGGTGCGAGATGGCGACGACGGTGGTCTTGCCGCGCAGCTGCCCGATGGCGGCCCACACCGAGGCCTCGCTCTGCGGGTCCAGGGCCGCGGTCGCTTCGTCGAGGATGAGGAGCTTCGGTTGGTGTACGAGCGCGCGCGCGATGGCGATGCGCTGGCGCCGACCTCCGGAGAAGACCGCGCCGCGCTCGCCGCCGACGCCCTCCGCCAGCGCCGCCAGCAGCAGGCACACCCGCACGACCAGGCTCTGCCACGGATAGGCGCGCGCGAAGTAGCGGAGGACGCGCATCGCTACGCGCCGGGGTCCGGCGGCGCACCGAGCCGCGCGATGCATTCGGGCCTTGAGCCACCGGCAGAAAGCGCCGAAGGAACCATGCGTTGCTGCGATCGACCCCGCAGGGCCTCGCCGCTGGAGAGCGCAGCCGTCATGGGGCTCTTTACCCCCTATCTCGAAACTTTACCCGGGGGGTAGTCAACGGCCCGAGTTCTCGCTAAAGAACCCGCGTCGAGGACTGGGGGGGGGACGAGACCAATGCAAATCGGTGACATCCGCATCGGCGGCGGCGCGCCGCTTGCCCTGATCTCCGGCTTGAACGTCCTCGAGACGCTCGACGCGGCGCTCTATTGTGCCGCCGGCGTGCAGGGCGTCGGCGACCGCCACGGACTCGCCGTCGTGTTCAAGGCGTCCTTCGACAAGGCCAACCGCTCGAGCCGCTACTCCTACCGCGGCCCCGGCATCGACGAGGGCCTGCGGATGCTGGCGCGGGTCAAGCGGGAGACCGGTCTCCCGATCCTGACCGACGTCCACGAGCCGGGCCAGGCGAAGATCGTCGCCGAGGTGGCCGACTGTCTCCAGATTCCCGCCTTCCTGTGCCGGCAGACCGATCTGATCGCGGCCTGCGCCGCCACGGGCCGGCCGATCAACTTCAAGAAGGGCCAGTTCATGGCGCCCCGCGACATGGCCCACGCCGTGGTCAAGGCGCGCAGCTTCGGCGCCCCCGGCGCGATGGTGACCGAGCGGGGGACGGCGTTCGGCTACAACGACCTGGTCGTCGACATGCGCGGGCTGCCGATCCTGCGCGAGGTGGCGCCGGTCTGCTTCGATGCGACCCACGCCGTCCAGCACCCGGGAGCCGGCGCCGATGCCAGCAGCGGCGACCGCCGCTTCGTGGCGCCGCTGGCGCGCGCGGCGGTCGCGGTCGGGATCGACGCGCTGTTCGTCGAGGTTCACCCGGACCCGGACGGCGCGCCCTGCGACGGAGCGTGCCAGGTGCGTCTCGGCGACCTCGATCGACTGGTCGCCGAGGCCTGCGCCGTCGAGGAGGTCCTCCACGGCGCCAGATCGCCCCGGCTCAAGCCCGTCGGCGCGCAGCGCTGAGCGGAACCCCAGCGCCCTCACGCACTGACCCCGCGGGCGCCGTCGTCGAGCAGCGGCGTCTCGCCGCCCCATGCTTTCCCTTCATGGGGTCGCTCGGACGCGAGACGCGAGCGCGTTCCGCGGCCCGACGCCGTGTACACGGGCGCTCTTTGCACAATTTCGTGCACGAGTCCCCGACGTCGGAGTTGGTCGTGTTTTCGCGGGGGTGGGCGCTAGAGCCGGTCGGCGGATCGGGCCGCCGGCCTGGGGCTTCAGCGCAGGGTAGGGAGTCTCCGGCGCGCCCCGCGGCTTGGCCCGCGGGGCGCGTTCCCCCTATGATGCCCGGCGCGCGGGGCATCCTCCGGAGGCCGCTTCATGCGACGCGATCTGTTCGGCGAAGAGCACGAGCTTTTCAGGGCCGAGTTCCGCCGCTTCGTCGAGGCCGAGATCGCGCCCAAGGTCCTGGACTGGAACGCCAAGGGCCGCACCGACCGCCAGACCTGGCGCCGCGTGGGCGAGCAGGGCTTCCTGGGCGCCTGCGCGCCCGAGGAGTACGGGGGCGCCGCCGGCGACTTCCTCTACGACGCCATCATCAACGAGGAGCTCTCGCGGGTGCGGGCCCACGCCCTGATGGTGGGCCTCCACTCCGACATCGTGATGCCCTACCTCGCTCGCTACGGCACGCCGGAGCAGAAGGCGAAGTACCTGCCCGGCACCGTCTCCGGCGAGATCATCCTGGGGATCGCGATGACCGAGCCGGGTGCGGGCTCGGATCTGGCCGGCGTCCAGACCCGCGCCGTGCGCGACGGCGACCACTACGTCCTGAACGGGGCGAAGACCTTCATCTCCAACGGCCAGATCGGTGACCTCTTCGTCGTGGTGGCCAAGACCGATCCCGACGCCGACCCGCCGCACCGGGGCATGAGCCTCTTGCTCGTCGAGGGCGACACGCCTGGCTTCGTGCGTGGACGCAACCTCGAGAAGCTAGGTCTCAAGGGGCAGGACACCAGCGAGCTGTTCTTCCAGGACTGCCGCGTTCCCGCCGAGAACCTGCTGGGCGCCGAGGGACAGGGCTTTCGGATGCTGATGGAGCAGCTCCAGCAGGAGCGCCTGGTCATCGCCGTTCTCGCGATCGCCTCGTGCCGCCGCTCGCTCGAGGACACCATTGCCTACGTGAAGGAGCGCCGCGCCTTCGGCAAGCGCATCGCCGAGTTCCAGAACACGCAGTTCAAGCTCGCCGAACTGGCCACCGAGGTCGAGGTGGGTCAGGCCTTCGTGGACCGGCTGCTGGCCGCGCACGTGCGGGGCGAGCAGCTCGTCAGCGAAGTGAGCATGGCGAAGTGGTGGACCACGGATCTTCAGAAGCGCCTCAGCGGGGAATGCCTCCAGCTTCACGGCGGTTACGGCTTCATGAGCGAGTACCCGATCTCCTCGGACTACGCCGACGCAGCAGTCCAACCCATCTATGCGGGCTCGAACGAGATCATGAAGGTCATCATCGCGCGCCGCCTCGGACTGGAGTAATCCACGCCGTTGCGTTGGCTGACCGGATCTGCGCTCGCCGTGTGCCTTCTGCTCGGACTCGCCAGCTCTGCGGCGGCTGCGGCGCTGCGTGCAGAGCGCATCACCGAGTCGAACGCGAGGCGGCTGATCATCGGCGGCCCCGATGCGATCGGGGGCGTGGGGGACTGGTATCTCGCCAACGACGTGGTCGAGGTGATCGTCGACGACCCCGGGCGCCGTTACGCCACCCTCAACCACGGCGGAACGATCGTCGACGCCGGACTGCGCGACCGTACGGGCGAGGACCAGTTCGCGCGCCTCTTCCCGCTGCTGAACATGGACCTGCGGGTCTTCCTCAACTACGACACGATCGAAGCGACGCTGGACGAGGCCGGCGGCTGGGCGCGGCTGGTGGTTTCGAGCAGCCGCGGCGTGACCTCGCTGCCGCGCGGCAACGCGCTGGCCCGGAGCCTCAACCCGCTGGTGCCGGAGCCGGAGGCGCTGCGGGGTGTATTCGTGGAGACCGAGTACGCCGTTCTGCCCGGAGAGCCTTTCGTGCACGTCACCACCACGATCCGCAACGAGAGCGACCAGCCCGCGCCGATCTTCTCCTACGGCGAGGTCTGGATGCGCGGTGGCCGCAGCACGCGCTCCTGGGTGGGCAACACGCTGGTGCCGGCGAAATCCGCGGGCTTCCACCACGTGAGCTTCGACCGCCACAACATCCTGGCCGCCCGGGACGCGTTCGCGGCCTTCACTTTCGTGAGCGTGCCGGGCATGCGGCAGTTCCCGCCGATCGCCTATGCGGTGTTCTCCCCGGAGCGGGTGGCGCGCAACCTGCTCCAATTCAGCGTCACCGACGATCACGTGACGTTCATGAACACCTTCCTCTTCGATCCGGACTGGAAGGAGCTGAGCCTGCCTCGGCTGGGGCGCGCCGTGCTGAGCGAGCTCGAGCCCGGGGCGAGCTGGACGTACCGGCGTCGGCTGCTGATCGCCGGCCACCCGGACACGGCCGTCACCACGGACGTCATCTTCCCGCTGGTCGGCTACGCCGATGGGGGGAGCGGGGTCGCCGGGAGGGTCGAGCCCGCCGACGTGCCCTGCTCGATCCAGGTGGACGACGCGGCCACGGGGGCGCCCGTCACGCAGATCGAGCCCCGGCGGCGGGGCGCGCGGGCGGGCCGCTACCGCGCGGTGCTTCCGCCCGGCGAGTACCGGCTCACGTTTCGCGCTCCCCACCGCGCGCCGCGCGAGCTGGAGCTGACGGTTCCCGCGGCGGGCTTCGTGGACGCCGCCGTGCAGCGCTTCGAGGAGCCCGGCTGGCTGGTCTTCGACCCCGCCTTCGCCGACGACGGGCCGGGCCGCATCACCGTAAAGGGAGAGGGCGACACGCCGGACCCGGTCTTCGGACCGGAGCTGCTCGACTTCCGCATCGACGGACGCTTGGCCAAGAGCGGAACCGAGGTGCACGAGCTCTTCCGGGTGGGCGGTGGCCGCGACCCGCGGCGCGTGGCGATCGCGCCCGGGCGCTACTGGCTGGTGGCGTCGCGCGGCCTCGAGTTCCAGCTGGCGGAGACCCGCGTGGAGGTGCCGGGGGCGGGTCGCGAGGTGCGCGTGCCGCCCTTCTCGCTGCGCCGCGCGGTGGACCTGCCGGGCGTGGTCAGCGCCGACCTCCACGTGCACGGCGAGGCCAGCGACGACTCGGGCATCAGCTACGAAACGCGGCTTCGCTCGTTCGTCGCCGAGGGACTCGACGTGATGGTGGCGACGGACCACGACAACCTGGGCAGCTACGAGCCGGCCCTCGACGCCCTCGACCTGCGCCAGCGCATCCGCGTGATCCAGGGCGCGGAGGTCACGAGCAGCGGGCCCAGCCCCGCGGCGCCCTGGACGATCGGACACCACAACACCTGGCCCGTCGCCTACCGACCGCGCGCACATCGCCACGGCGCGCCGCCCAGCCAGGCGCAGAGCCTCGCCGCGCTCTACGCGCGGTTGCGCGCCGACTTCGGAGTTCAGGTCGTGCAGCTGAACCACGGCCTGCGCAGCGAAGCGAGTCGCGTGCAGGATGGGGCGTTCCTGAGCCACCTCGGCACGGCCGGACGGCCGTTCGACCCGACCCTGCCGATCGAGGAGCCGCCCAACGATCGGCTGCTCGAAGTCGGACCCGACGGGCACACGCGCGCCATCGATTTCGACGCCATGGAGCTGATGAACGGGGCGGACCACGGCCAGTACCTGAATCTTCGCGCCGCCTGGTACTCGCTGTTGCGCCAGGGCTATCGCCGCACGGGCACCGCGAACTCGGACACTCACGGTCCTTTGGAGATCGCCGCCTACCCCCGCAACTACGTGCAGCTTCCGGCCTCGCGCCGCTGGCGGCAGGAAGAGTTCGACGCGGCGATTCGCGAGGGGCGCGTGGTCGGGACGACGGGTCCATTGATTCCGCGCTTCCGCGCCAACGGAGCCTCGATGGGCGAGCTGGCGTTGGCACCCGCTGGGAAGGTCACCGTGGAAGTCGTCGTTGCGGCGGCGCCCTGGGTACCGGTCGAGGAGGTGCGGTTGCTGGTGAACGGCGAGGTCGAGCGCAGCTACCGCGATCTCGACGCGGCCGCGGTGGTGCGCTTCGAGCGCCGCGTCGAGCTGAAGCTCGAGCGGGACGCCTTCATCACGGTGGAGGCGGGCGTTCCCCTCGACGTAGACGTCGAGCGCTGGAGTGCGGAGCGGGGAGGGCTCTACGCCGTGGTGGCGCGGGGCTTCGTGCCCGAGGCGTTCGCCAACCCGATCTTCATCGACGTCGACGGCAACGGCAGCTTCGATCCGCCCGGCCTGCCGCCGGTGCCCGGGGGCTGGGGCGCGCCGCTGGTGGCATTGTTCGCCCTCGCCGGTGCCGCCCTGGTCGCCGCGCAGCTGCGCCGACGCCGCGCGCGCAGCGCGGCGTAGCAGCGACGCGAGGAGGGGCGCGCAGGGGGGGGCGCGTGCAGCATGCTCGGTGATCTGCTCTACGCCGCGCCCGCCGCGCTGGTCGGGTTGCTGGGAGGCTGGGCGCTCGACCGTGCGCGGGCGCGCGCCCCCGCGCGCAGCGGCGCGGTCGCGGCCGCGCTCGCCGCGGCGATGCTGGCCCTGGCCCTGGCGGCGCAGTTCAGCTTCGCCTTTCACGGCTACGTGTCGGACCTGTGGCTCTACCTCACGGTGGCGGAACGCGTGGCCGACGGCGCCCAGGTGCTGGACCGCGAGCCTTTCTGGCTCGAGCCGCCCGGCTCCGCCATGCGTTCGGTGCAGTGGATCGGGCTCGGCCTGGCGGAGCGCGCCGTCGGCCTCCCGACCTACACCGGCGCGCGAATCATCGGGCTGGCCTCGTTGGCGTTTCTCGCCGCCGTGGCGTGGTGGCTCGCGCGCGATGCCTTCGACGCGCCCGCCGCGCGCTCGCTCGCCCTGGTCTGCTTCGTCGCGGGACTCCAGCAGGAGTGGGCGGCGCTCGCGCTGAACCGCAACGTCGCCTTCGGCTTTG
>JAZFWH010000188.1:0-20512 GCA_036482635.1 Myxococcota bacterium | reverse complement strand
GCGGCCGGTCGACGGCAGAGCTCCTCGTAGCTCAGGTAGTGCGCCGGCGGGCCCCAGGCGTCGAGCGCGGCCAGCGCCCGCTCGTTGTAGAGCGTCCACAGCCGCAGCGCGGTGGGGACGTCGAGGCCGTCGCGCCGTGCGAGCGAGTGAGCCACGGCCCCGGGACTGCGCGCGCAGAACACGACCCGGGCGGCGCCGGGGCCGGCGACGCGCTGGATCTCTTCGAGCCAGGCGCCCAGGGTGAGACAGGTCCTGGGATCCTTGAAGCCCCAGAACGGGTAGCGGTCCTGGTACTCGCGCAGCAGCCGCCGCATGCGGCGCCGGGTCAGCAGCCGGGGCCGGCAGGGGGGGATCTGCGGCTGCCAGGATTTGATGCGGTAGCCGCGGCGCTCCGCGATCCGATCGTTGAGCAGGCGGAAGCGGTGGTTCTCGAAGAAGCCGTGCGGATTCTCGTCGCTCGGCGCCGGGAGCAGTGCGCGGTCCTCCCCCATGCAGACGCCGCCCTGGTGCAGAAGTCCCGCCACCGTCGAGGTGCCGCTGCGGTGCATGCCGACGACGATGATCATCGCTCGCCCTCCGCGGATGCACGCCGCCAGAAGACGCTGGAGACGAGCGGGCCAAGCCACGCGCCGGGCGGATGGGGGCCGACCCGGCCGAGCAGCGCCGCGCCGAGCGCGTAGGCCACCGCCCCGATCCCGGCGTGGAGCGCGAGCGACGGCAACCCCGCGACTGGCGAGAGCGCGCCCAGCGCCAGCAGCAGCGCGCTCATGCCGAGCGTCGCCAGCAGCGGCGCGGCGAGCACCGCTGCCAGGTCGCGCGCCCGGCAGTCGATCGCGCGGATCAGCGCCGCGTTCGCCGCGGCGTTGGAGACGACGGAGGCCGCCAGCACCGACAGCGCCGCACCGGCGATGCCGAAGGCGCCCACCAGGGGCAGGATCGCGACGGCGAGAGCGGCGCACTTCACGAACGTCAGCCAGGTGACCGCGTGAGGTCGCCCGACGGCCACCAGCACCGGGCCGATGCTCGCGCCGGTGGCGCGCAGGGCGGCGTGCAGCGCCAGGATCTGGAGGGCCGGGACGGCCGGCAGCCAGCGCGGGCCGAGCACCAGGCGCGTGAAGTCGTCGGCGAAGACGCAGGCGAAGCCCGCGATGGGCCAGCACAGCAGGGCCGTGCCTTGCAGCACCCGCAGGTAGGCGCGACGCAGTGTCTCGGGCTCGGAGCGCAGCCGCGCGTACGCGGGCAGCGCCACCTGCGATGCCGCCCGGCTCAGCTCCATGACCGCCGTGTGGGAGATCTGGTAGGCGAGCTGGTAGAGACCGAGCGCGCTGGCGCCGAGCAGCCGACCGACGACAGCGTCGTCGCCGCTGTGGGCTGCGAAGAGAAAGACGTTCGAAAGCATCAGCCAGCGGCCAAAGCCGAACAGCTCCCGCGCCCGGCCCGCGTCGAGGCGCAGCTTCGGCCGGTACGGGTGCACCCAGTAGCTGGCGGCGAGTCGCACCGCGTCGCCCGTGAGAAGCCCCACCACCAGCGCCCACTCGTTGCCCAGCAGCCAGGCCGCGGCGAGCGTCGCGATCAGGTCGGCCAGAGTCCCAGCGCCCTGGTGGAACGCGAGGCGCCGAAACTCGAGGTCGCGCTCGAGCAGGACGACGCCGATGTTCGAGAACGACTGCAACAGGATCGAGCAGCCGACCACCCGAATCAGCGAGACGGTGCGCGGCTCGCCGAAGAAGTCGGCGGCGAACGGCGCCAGCGCGAAGAGCAGGGCGAAGATCGCCAGGCCCCGCAGCACGAGCGCCGTCCAGGCCGGGTCGAGATAGGCGGACAGCGGACCCCGCCGCTGGATCAATGCGGTCTGGAAGCCCGTCTGCGAGCAGGCGTTCAGGAGCTCCATCAGGAGCAGGGCGATCGCCATGGCGCCGAGGTGCTCGGGGGCGAGCAGGCGCGCCAGGACGATCAGTCGCAGCAGGCTGAAGCCGCGCTGGAAGGCGCGCAGGCCGAACACCCAGGCGGCGCCGCGCGCGGCCCGGCGCCCCAGCGCTGCGCTGTCCGAGGAGCCGCTCGGCGGCGCGGACACCCCGCTCACGCCGCCGCCCCTTCGACGAAGTCGGTGAGGATGCGGCGGCCGGCGGCGAAGCTGTAGCGCTCGATCACCCTCTGGCGGGCGGCACTGCCGAGCTCCCGGCGCAGGCGTGGATCGTCGAGACGCGCGATCGCGTCGGCGATCCGCCGCGGATCACCTGGCGCCACCGTGACACCGCAGCCCTCCAGCACCTCCGGCACGTCGTTCAGCGCGCTGGCCACCACGGGCTTGGCCATGGCCATCGCGTCGAAGAGCTTGGCCGGGAGCTGTCCGCGGCTGGCGAGCGTGTCGCGGCTGGGAATCGCCACGATGTCGGCGAGCTGGACGTGCTCCGCGAGCCGGGCGAGCGGAAACTGGGAGAGCACGCGCACCCGCGCGGAGCCCAGCACGCGCTGCGCGAGATCCGCGACCTCGGCGACCACGGGGTCGCCGGGGTCGGTCCCCAGCAACAGCAGCCCCGGAGCCCGAGGACCGCGCTGGGAACCGAGCGCCTCGATCAGATCCTGCAGGCCCTTGTGGGGCCGCACCGTACCGACGAAGCCCACCCAGGTGCGCGCGTCGAGCCCCAGGCTGCGGCGCAGTGCATCGCCGCGGACCCGCGCCGGGTCGAGCTCCTCGGGATCGCGGACGTGGTAGAGCAGCGTGCCCCCGAAGCGCCGCTCGAGCCAGCGGTTGGATACGAGTCGAGGGCGCACCAGGCGGATCAGCGACTCACACACGCGCGTGCCGAGCACGGAGTTGGGCTGGCCCCGGCGCAGGGCGCCGTAGACCGCGGCCCCGGCGCGGCGCAGCGGGCGGGGATCCGATCCGTCGTGGGGCAGGCTCAGGCCGTACTCCCAGTCGTCCACGTCCAGCGCGAGGCGGACGTCCCGCAGACCCGAGGCGAGGGCGAGACCCAGACTCGTGGGCAGCGCCTTGCTGACCAGCAACACGTCGGCCCGCACCCGCTCGCGCAGCCAGCGGCGGGCTGCCGCCAGCTCGCGCACGTGGCGCAGCGGCGTGCCGTCGATGGGGATCCCGACGGCGCGCGCCGGCTGCCAGACCCCGCCCAGGGCCGTGAAGCCCAGGATCTCGACCCGCGCGGCGGCGGGCAGCAGCCGCGCCAGCAGCAGCGCGCGGCCCAGGGCGTTGGTCCCGAGCTCCGGGCAGAGGATCGCGACCCGGGGAAAGCCCATCCTCACCCTCCTGAAGGCTCGGGCGTCCCCCTGAATCGGCGCGGAGCGGGTGATCCTTTAAGGCGGTTGCAATTTCTCCTCCATCCGCGCAGATTCGCCGGGGAATCCCGGCGAGGAGGCACGTCGTGGCGAGCGAGGTCCCGGGCAGCGTGCGTCCGCCGGCGGTCGCCGGGACGTTCTACCCGGACGACCCGGCGCGGCTCGCCGCCGCGGTGCGGGGCTACCTGGCCGAGGCGCGCGGCGAGCAGGCCCCGGACGACTCGCCGCCCAAGGCCGTGATCGCTCCCCACGCCGGCTACGTCTACTCGGGCCCGATCGCCGCCTCGGTCTACGCGCGGCTGGCGGCGGCCGCGGGTCGCGTCGAGCGGGTCGTCCTGCTCGGCCCGGCGCACCGCGTGGCGCTGAGCGGCCTGGCCGCGAGCAGCGCGCGGGCCTTCGCGACGCCGCTCGGCGAGGTGCCCGTGGACGGCGCCGCCCTGGAGCGCGTGCTGGCCCTCCCCCAGGTGAGCACCCTGGACGCTGCCCACGCCCACGAGCACAGCCTCGAGGTGCAGCTGCCCTTCCTTCAGGAGATCCTCGGTGATTTCTCGCTGGTGCCCCTCGTGGTCGGCGAGGCCTCGGCGGAGGAAGTGGCCGAGGTGCTCGAGCTGTTGTGGGGCGGGCCCGAGACGCTGATCGCCGTCAGCTCCGACCTCAGCCACTACTACGACTACGCGACCGCGCAGCGCATGGACCGCGCCACGACCCGCGCGATCGAGTCGCTGCAGCCCGACGCCATCGACACCGAGCAGGCGTGCGGCCGCGTCCCCGTGCAGGGGCTGCTGGTGGCCGCCGCCCGGCGCGGGCTGCGCGCGCGGACGGTCGACCTGCGCAACTCCGGGGACACGGCGGGCTCGCGCGACGAGGTGGTCGGCTACGGGGCCTATGTCTTCCAGTGAATCCGCCTGGGATGCGGCGGCGCGCCAGCGCCTGCTCGGGCTGGCGCGCGCCTCGGTCGAGCACGGGTTGCGCGAGGGCGAGCCCCTCCCGGTGGACGAGGCGCACTACCCGCCGGCGCTGCGCGCGCTGCGCGCTGCGTTCGTGACCCTGCGCCTGCGCGGCGACCTGCGCGGCTGCACTGGCACCCTGGAGGCGGTCCATCCGCTGGTGGTGGAGGTGGCGCGCACCGCCCACCGCTCGGCCTTTCGCGATCCGCGCTTCCAACCGCTCGAGCGATCGGAGCTGGCCGAGCTGGCCTTCCACATCTCGATCCTGAGTCCCCTCGAGCCGCTGGAGGTCGAGTCGGAGGCGGGGCTGCTCGCGCGGTTGCGGCCTGGGGTCGACGGACTGGTGCTGCGCGAGGGATCGCTGACGGGGACGTTCTTGCCGGCGGTCTGGAGCCACCTGCCCTCGCCCGAGAATTTCGTCCGCGAGCTCAAGCGCAAGGCCGGGCTTCCGCTGGACCACTGGTCGGCGACGCTGGTGCTCCAGCGTTACACCGTCGACGAGATCGGTTAGGAGGCCGACTCGAGAGTCGGCCTGCGCGCAGCGAGGCGCAGCCGAGTGGAGGCCGGAGCCCGAGTGCGAGCGATCAGCGAGCACGAGGCCCGGCTGAGCCTAGGAGCCGGACTGACCGCGCAGGGCGTCCAGCAGGCGCTGCCAGATGTTGCCGAAGTCCCCATTGCTCATGACGAGTACGACGTCCCCGGACTCGCAGGTCCGGGCCAGGTGGTCGACGATGGCGTCTACGCCGGCGAGCGCCACGGCGTCCACCCCGCGCGCCGACAGGTCCTCCGCGAGCCGCTGGGAGGAGAAGCGCTCCCCGACGGCGCCCGTCGCGCTGTAGATCGGTCCATCGGCCACGCTGGACACGACGGCGCGGTCGGCTGCGTCGAAGGCCGCGGCGTAGTCGCTCTGGAAGACGGCGCGGCGGCTGGTGTTCGTGCGCGGCTCGAAGACGGCCACCAGCCGGCGCCCCGGGAAGCGCGCCCGGATCGCTCCGATCGACGCGCCGACGGCGGTGGGGTGGTGCGCGAAATCGTCGATCACGGCGACGCCGCGCTCCTCGCCCCGCAGTTCCTGCCGGCGCTTGACGCCGCGGAAGCCAGGGAGCGCCGCCGCGGCCTCTTCCACCGGCACGCCGAGCGAACAGACCGCGGCGATGGCGCCGAGGGCGTTCTCCACGTTGAAGCGGCCGAACAGCGGAACCTGGGTGCGCGCCGCGACTCGCCCGCCGCGGACCACGTCGAAGCGGGTTCCGTCGGGTCCGGCCTCCACCGCCGCGGCCCGCCACTCGGCGTCCCCCGCAGCTTCGACGCCGTAGCCCACCACGCGGCAGGGTGCATCGCGCACCACCTCGCGCACGGCGCTGTGATCCAGGGCCGCCGCGATCGTGCCACCTTCGGGCATGCTCGCCACCAGCGAGCGAAACGCCTGCTTGACCTGCGCCAGGTCCCGGTAGATGTCGGCGTGGTCGAACTCGACCGAAGTGATCACCGCGGTGCGCGCACCGTAGTGGAGGAACTTCGGTGTCTTGTCGAAGAACGCGGTGTCGTACTCGTCGCCCTCCACGACAAAGTGCTCGCCCTGCCCCTCGCGGAAGCTGCCGTCGAAGTCGAGCGAGTAGCCACCGACCAGCAGCGAGGGATCCCGGCCCGTCGCGTGCAGCAACGCCGCCAACAGGCTGGTGGTCGTGGTCTTGCCGTGGGTTCCGCACACCGCGACCGAATGCTTCCCGGCGATGGCGAGCTCGTAGAGCGCGTCGGGGAAGGACGCGTAGCGCAGCCCTTCGTCGATCGCGGCGCGCGCCTCGGGGTTGTCGGGGCGCACGGCGTTGCCGATCACCACGAGGTCCGGCACGCGCTCCAGCACATGGTCCGCCCGGAACCCGCGCTCCACCGGGATCCCCCACGACTCGAGCGCCGTACTCATGGGCGGGTAGACTGCTTCGTCGGAGCCCGTGACCTCCAGCCCGCGCGCGCGCAGCAGACCCGCCAGCGAGCCCATGCCCATGCCCGCGATGGCGACGAAGTGGACGTGGCGCGGCGTCTCGCTCATCAGTCCGCCTGGAAGGCCTCGAGGATGAAATCGTGGACGATCGGTCGCAGCGCGAAGCGACTGCGCTTCGCGACCAGATGGACGCGGTTGGTCAGCATGACGACCACGGCCTCGCGCTCGAGGTCGATCCAGAGCGAGGTGCCGGTGAAGCCGAGGTGGCCCACCGAGGGCTCCGCGAAGTGGCGGCCCGCGGACGACTTCCCGGCGGTGGGCGTGTCCCAGCCCAGGGCCCAGTCGGAGTTCTCGGGCAGGTGCTGGCGGGTCAGGAAGGTCCGCAACGCCTCGCGGGGGAGCGCCTCGCTGCGGCCGTGCCAGACGTCGAGCAGCGTCTGCGCGAAGGTCATCACGTCGTCGGCGGGTGCGAACAACCCGGCGTGGCCGGCCACACCTCCCATCACCGAGGCGTTGGGATCGTGCACCTCGCCCCACACGATGCGCCCCCGCCACGGGCAGTTCTCGGTGGCGGCCACCCGACGCCGCTCGGGTTCGGGCAGCGCCGGCTCGCCGTCTCCCAGTCTCACGAAGCAGCTGTCGCGCATCCCGAGCGGCGTGAAGATCCGCTCGCGGCAGAAGTCGTCGAGCGCCTGGCGGGCCACGGCCTCCACCACGGCGCCCAGCACGATGAAGTCCAGGTCTCCGTAGACGGCCGCTTCCCCGGGCTGGTGCACCAGGCCCGAGCGCAGCGTGCGCTCGATCGCGAACTCGCGCGCGGCCGGCGTGCCGATCGTGCGCTCGCCGGTCTTGCGCTCCTTCTCGATCAGCAGCTCGTGGTAGGCCCGCCAGGGCTTGAGTCCGGAGCTGTGCGTGAGCAGGTGACGCAGCGTAACCCCGTCCTTGTCCCGCTCGGAGAACACCGGCAGGAATTTCGAGACCGGATCGTCGAGCCCCACCGCGCCTTCGTCGACCAGCAGCAGGATCGCGGTCGCCGTGGCGATGGGCTTGGTGAGCGAGGCCAGGTCGAAGACGGTCTCGCGCGTCATCGGGATGCGCTCGGGGCGGACCACGGCCAGGCCGCGCACCGAGACGTGCTCGAGCAGCTCTCCCTCGCGGGGCACCCGGGCGAGCACGACCGCGCCGGGTAGCTCGGCCCTCGCGATCGCTTTGTCGATCGCGCGGTCCACGCGCCCCAGCTTGCGACGGATGACGCTCCGCCTCACGTCGCTTCGATGACCCCCCGTTCGAGGACGCGAAGCTCCCCGGCCTCGCCATCGATGGTAGCGCGCGCGCCCACCGGCCACGCGAAGTTGGCCCGCAGGTGTCCGAAAGAGAGCCCGCTGACCAGGGGCAGCCCCAGCGGCCGCAGCGTCTGCTCGATCACCGCGTCGGCGCTCGGGCTCTCGCCGTGGGTCTCGACGCAGGTGGAGAAGTCGCCGATGCCCACGCCGGCGACCGCCGCGAGCTTGCCCGCGCCGCACAGCTGCTGGAGCATGCGGTCGACCCGGTACGGGCGCTCGCCGCGATCCTCGAGCAGGAGGATCGCACCGCGCGTATCCACCTCCCAGGCCGTGCCGATGCTCGAGGCGATCAGCGTCAGCGAGCCGCCCACCAGACGGCCGTCCGCGCGGCCGCCTCCGCGGCCGACGCCCCGCAGCACGTAGGGCAGCGCCCCGTCGCCGCGCAGCTGCCCGAGCAGCGCTTCGAGAGCCGCCCGGTCCAGATCGGCTCCCCGGTCCAGCATGGGCCCGTGGAAGCCCATCAGCCCGGCGCGTCGCCGCTGCCAGAGCAGCAGCGCCGTGATGTCGCTGTAGCCGACCAGCGGCTTGGCGGCGGCGCGCACCTTCCCCGCGTCCAGCGCCGGGATGATCCGGTCGCAGCCGTAGCCGCCCCGCGCGCAGACGATCGCGTCGACGCGGGGATCGGAGACGAGCTCCATCAGCTCTGCGGCGCGCCGCGTGTCCGAGCCGGCCAGGTAGCCCTCTCGCGCCAGGATGTCGTCGCGGCGCCGGGTCCGGAAACCCGCCTCGTGCAGCAGTGCCTCGCCGGCCTCGAGCTGGTCGCGATCGACCGCCGCGCCCGGCGCCGCGATGCCGAGGGTCGCGCCGGGGCGAAGCGCGCGCGGTTTGCGCAGGCGCGGCACCTAGAAGGGAGCGTCCTCGGGCTCGGCGCGGCCGGACTCGAAGGCGCCGCCCGAGGGCGGTGAGTACGCCGGGGCCTCGTCCGCCAGGTCTCGGAAGTTCGCGTAACGCGCTTCGAACTGCAGGCGGATCGTGCCCGTGGGACCGTTGCGCTGCTTGGCCAGGATCAGCTCCGCCACCCCGTGGTTCTCTTCGGTCCGCTGGTAGACCTCTTCGCGGTAGATGAAGCCGATCACGTCGGCGTCCTGTTCGATGGCGCCGGATTCGCGCAGGTCACCCATGTTGGGGCGGCGCTTGTCGGGATCGCGCTGCTCCGGGCCACGGTTTAGCTGGGAGAGCGCGATGACCGGGATGTCGAGCTCCTTCGCCAGCGACTTGAGCCCGTGGCTGATCTCGGCGATCTCCAGGTCCTTGCGCGTCGTCGGTCTGTCGCCGTGGGCGAGCTGAAGGTAGTCGAGCAGCACCAGATCGAGGCCGCGCTCGGAGGCGAGGCGCCGGCACTTCGCCTTGATCTCCAGGATCGTGATCATCCCGCTGTCGTCGATCCAGATGTCGGCGTTGGCGAGCGTCCCGGCCGCCGCCACCAGCCGGGTGTGGTCGCTCACCGATCCGAAGCCGCGCCGGAAGCTCGAGAAGTCCACCCTCGCCTCGGAGGCGAGCATGCGGAGGGCGAGCGCCCGCTTGGTCATTTCCAGCGAGAAGACCGCCGCCTTCTTGCCGTGGTCGACGGCGGCGTTGCGCGCGATGTTGAGCGCCAGCGCCGTCTTCCCCATGCTCGGACGCGCGGCCACGATGATCAGCTCGCCCGGCTGGAGCCCGCCGGTCTTCTCGTCGAAGTCCTTGAAGCCCGTGGGGATCCCCGTGAGCTCCCCGCCACGCTCCATCAGCGCCTCGACGTAGTTGAGCGCGTTGTCCATCTCGTCGTGCAGGCTGCGGAAGCTGGTGCGCGTCTTGGACCGCCCGATCTCGAACACCCTCGACTCGGCCACGTCCAGCAGGTGTTCGGCGGGGTCCGCCTGCTCGTAGCCCGCTTCCGCGATCTCCGTCGCCACGGAGATCAGGCTGCGCCGCACCGATTTCTCGCGCACGATGCGCGCGTGGTGAACCACGTTGGCCGCGGTCGCTTCGTAGTCCGCGATCTCGGCCAGATAGACCGGGCCACCCACGGCGTCCAGGCTCTTCTGCCGGTTCAGGTAGTCGGAGAGGGTGTGGAGGTCGACGGGCTGGTTCGCGTCCTGCAGCGCGAGCATCGCACGGTAGAGCTGCTGATGGGACGGGTGGTAGAAGTCCTCGGGAACGACCTCGGTGTAGACGACGTGGACCGCCCGATTGTCGAGCAGCAGGGCCGAGAGGACCGCCTTCTCCGCCTCCAGATCGTGCGGCGGAACCCGCTGCGAGAACTCGGTCCGATCGCCTCCCTCTCTTCGATTCGCCACGTCACCCCCTGCGTTGGCGAAAGACGGGACCATTCTACATCAGGCGACTCACTCCTCGGCGCTCACCTGGACGACCAGCTCGGCAATCATCTCGGGGTGCAGGCGAACCGCCACGCGGTGCTCTCCCACCTCCCTGATGGGCTCGGCGAGGACGACCTTGCGCCGGTCGATGGGGAAGCCCCTCTCGCCCAGAAGGTCCGCGATGTGCTGCGCCGTCACCGAGCCGAACAGCTTGCCCTCCTCGCCGACGCGCGCCCGAAACTCCAGCGCCAGCGACTCGAGCTGCTTGCGCACGGACTTCAGATCCACGAGCTCCTTGGCCACCTTGTCGGCGACGACTCGCTTGTGGTGCGCGAACTGGCGTACGTTCGACTCGGTGGCGAGGATCGCCTTCCCGTGCGGGATCAGATAGTTCCGCGCGAAGCCCGGCTTCACGCGCACCAGATCGCCGGCCGCTCCCAGGCTCGGGACCTCCTCGCGGAGAATGAGCTTCACGTGTCGCACCGGCCCTCCCCCGAACTAAAGGCCCTGGCCCGCGTAGGGCAGCAGCGCCAGCTGGCGCGCGCGCTTGATCGCGATGGCCAGACCGCGCTGGTGCTTGGCGCAGTTCCCGGAGATGCGCCGCGGAATCATCTTCCCGATCTCGGTGGTGAAGAGGCGCAGCGTCTTGGCGTCCTTGTAGTCGATCTGGATGTTCTTGTCGGCGCAGAAGCGACACACCTTGCGGCGGACGAAGCCGCCCTTGCGCTTCTGCCGGCGGGCCTTCTTGCGCGCCCGCGCGCGCAGACGCGCCTTGACGCTCGCGTCCTGCCCGAGCCTGTCCCGGTCCCTATCCCGGTCCCTGTCCCCGGCCGGGTTGTCGTGAACACGAAAGCCCGGCCCGCCCGTTGCCGACGTCATGACGCGTCCTCCTTGCGGGTCTCCTCAGCGCTGCCGGCGCCGTCGTCCTCGGCCGGGTCGACCCTCGCGGCGGCTTCGCCCTCGACCGATTCGCCGGCCGCGACCTCCGCCACGGCCGCTGCTTCGGTGTCAACCTCCGCCTTGGCCGCCGCTTCGGTGTCGGCCTCCGCCTTGGCCGCCGCTTCGGTGTCGGCCTTCGCCCTGGCCTCCGCTTCGGCCGCGGCGAGCTCCGCGGCACGGGCGGCCTCCTCCGCCTCGCGGGCGGCCCGCTCCGCCGCCTTCTGCTCGCGCACCCGCTCCAGCTCGGCGGCTTCCGCCTTGCGGGCCTCGATGTCGGAGACCTCGTCGAGCACCTGGACGGTCAGAAAGCGCAGCACCGAGTCGTCGAGGCGCAGCTCGCGCTCGAGTTCGGGCACCACCTTCCCCTCGTCCAGGAACGAGAGTGTGATGTAGTGGCCCTTCTGGAACTTGCCAATCTCGTAGGCGAGCCGGCGGCGTCCCTGGTCGTCGTAGAACAGGCGAACGGCGTCGTGCTTGGCGAGCACGGCGTCGAGGCGGTCGCGCACCGTACGGATCCCCTCGTCGGAGATTTCCGGCTGCACGATGAAGGTCGTTTCGTATTCCCGCACGCGTCCTCCTCGTGGACGGGGTCGCCTTGGCGCCCGAGCCTCCGCTTCACGGGCGGAGCGTCGGGTAGGGCTCCACCCTTGGAGACTGAGGAAGTGGCGAAGCGGTCGGCCGCCCCGCCGAAGGGCGAGATGCATACCACACGCCCGGAACCGGGTAAAGCGCCGGTCAGGGCTGTGTCGAAGCGAGCTCGAGCAGCAACCCGTGCACCCGGGGGTCCGCGGTCAGCTCCGGGTGGAAGGTGGTCGCCAGCGCGTTGCCCTGCCTCACGAACACCGGCCAGCCGTCCACGCGCGCCAGCACCTCCACGTCGTCCCCCGGCCGCCGGAGCTGCGGCGCCCGGATGAACACGCAACGCAGATCCTCCAGCGGCCCCTCCGCCACGGCCGCGAACGAGTCCACCTGGGTCCCGTAGGCGTTGCGCACGGCGACCACGTCGATCAGGCCGAGCGAGCGGACCGGGTGATTCTCGACTTGGCGCGCCAGCAGAACGGCTCCGGCGCAGGTGCCGAGCAGCGGCCGGCCCGACTCGGCGAAGGCCTGGAGGGGCTCGTACAGCCCGATCCTCTCCAGGCCCTTGGCGATGGTCGTGCTCTCTCCGCCGGGGAGGACCAGGGCGATCAGGCCATCGAGGTCCTTCTCGCGCCGCACCGCCACCGCGTCGGCGCCCACGCGCGCCAGAGCCGCGGCGTGGGCGGCCACGTCTCCCTGGATGGCGACGATCCCGACGCGGGGGCGCGGGGCCCGGACTTCCCCGCTCACCGCGCCCTCACCATCCCCGCTGCGCGAGCCGCTCGTGCTGCGCCAGGCGGTCCAGCTCGATCCCCTCCATCGCGTTGCCGAGGCCGCGGCAGGCTGCCAGCACCTCCTCGGCCTCCTCCCAGTGGGTCGTCGCGCGCACCACCGCCCGGGCGCGCGCGGGCGGATCCTCGCTCTTGAAGATGCCCGAGCCGACGAACACCGACTCGGCGCCCAGCGCCATGCAGAGCGCGGCATCCGGCGGGGTCGCGATGCCGCCGGCGGCGAAGTTGGGCACCGGCAGTCGGCCGCCCTCCGCCACGCGGCGCACCAGCTCCAGCGGTGCGCCCAGCTGCTTGGCGCGCGCGGGGATCTCGTCGGGGCGCGCGGCCTGGAGCGCGCGAAGCTCGCCGTTCACCTTTCGCAGGTGGAGGACGGCCTCGACGATGTTGCCGCTGCCAGCCTCGCCCTTGGTGCGGATCAGCGCCGCGCCCTCCGAGATCCGCCGCAGCGCTTCGCCCAGGTCGCGCGCTCCGCAGACGAACGGCGAGCGGTAGGCGAACTTGTCGATGTGGTGCGCCTCGTCGGCCGGCGTCAACACCTCGCTCTCGTCGATGAAGTCGACCCCGAGCGACTCCAGGACGCGCGCCTCGAGGAAGTGCCCGATTCGCACCTTGGCCATCACGGGAATCGAGACCGTGCGCTGGATCGCCTCGATGACCTCGATCGAACACATCCGCGCGACACCCCCCTGCTTGCGGATGTCGGCCGGAACGCGCTCGAGCGCCATCACCGCCGCCGCGCCCGCCTCCTCGGCGATCTTCGCCTGCTCGGCCGTCGTCACGTCCATGATCACGCCACCCTTGAGCATCTCGGCCAGCCCGACCTTGATCTCCAGGGCGTCGGCGGTGGTGCGCCCGTCGCCGCCGGTCGCGCCGCCGTTGTCGTTGCCTCGATCCCTCATCAACGTCCCTCCGTCGACCTCCCACGCGCTCCGCGGAGCCGTGCGGTCGTCAAATGTGCACTCGTACCGCGCGGCGCGGCGCCCCCGACAGCCGCGCCCGGACCACGCCGGCCAGCGCCGCGGCGCCGCGGCGCAGGGCCTCGGTGTCGGCCATGGCCAGCGAGAGCCGCAGGCAGCGCGACGCGCGGCCGTCGTGGTGGAACTGTGCCCCCGGCGCGAACAGCACGCCGGCGCCCACGGCGTCCGCGAGCAGGTCGCTGGTGTCGAGTCCCTCGGGCAGCTCGACCCACACCTGGTAGCCGCCCTGCGGTGTGGTCCAGCGTGTGCCGGCGGGCATCTGCTCGGCCAGCGCCTCGAGCAACGCGTCGCGCCGAGCTCGCAGCGTCCGGCGCAGCCGCCCGAGGTGGCGGTCGTAGCTGCCGTCGGCCACGAAATCCGCGAGCGCCGCCTGTAGCGGCATGGCGTCGGAGAGGTCCGTCGCCTGCTTCAAGGCCAGCAGCGCGTCGAGGGCGCGGCCGCGCGCAGTGACCGCGCCCACGCGCACGCCCGGAAACAGCGACTTCGAGAACGAGAACAGGTGGATCACCCGACCCGACGAGTCGAGCGCGGCGAGGGGCGGCTGCGCCCGCCCTTCGAAGCGCAGGTCCATCTCGTAGCCGTCCTCGATCACCGGCACGCCGCAGCGGTCGGCGATCTCCAGCAACGCCCGGCGGTGGGCCAGAGAGGTCGTCGTGCCCAGGGGGTTGTGGAAGGTCGGCATCGTGTAGAGGAGCTTCACCTCCGGGCGCCCGAGGGTGCGCTCGAGCACGCCCAGGTCGAGCCCGTCCTCGCGCATCGGCACCGGGGCGGTGCGCAGCCCCAGGCCGAAGGCCGCGGCGAGCACGTTGTTGTAGGTCGGGTCCTCCAGCGCGACGACGTCGCCCGGCCCCGCGAACACCCGCAGCGCCAGTGAGATGCCCTGGCTAGCGCCGTGGCAGAGCAGCAGACCGTGCGGGTCCACCGGGATGGATGCGTCGCGCAGCCGTCGCGCCAGGACTTCGCGCAACCCCAGGTGACCCTGGGGGCTGCCGTAGAGCAACAGCTCCGGCCCACCCTCGACCAGTGCCCGATTGAGCACGCGCCGGAACGCATCGGCCGGATACAGGGAGGGATCCGGAATGAGAGCGTGCATGGGGACGGCGTCGCTCGCGCTACCGAAGCGCGGGCGCGCGCGTTCGAAGTCCAACAGGCGCTCGACGAGCGGTGGAAAGGCCGGCTCGAACGGCGCGGCGGCGGCCCTCCCGGTCTCGGCGCCCGCACACACGAAGGTCCCGCGCCCCACCGCCGACTCCACCAGTCCCGCCGTGGCCAGCTCCTCGTAGGCGAGCGCCACGGTGTCGCGGTTGACCTTCAGGCGGCGGGCCAGGCCGCGGATGGGCGGAAGGCGGGAGCCCGGTAGGAGGTGGCCGGCCTCGACCTCGCGCCGCAGCTGGTCGGCGATCTGGCGGTAGACGGGGCGTCCGTCGCGGCCGGCGTCGCGCTCGAGTGAGATGTGCACGGGAGCGCAGGGTACACGCCGGTCAATCCGGGGTCAATGAGCAGATTGGCTGGTCTAATCTAGTTCTGATAAAGCTGTTATGCCCGTACAATATCCGGTCAATCCCCACGTGGCTGGGTTCCCAGGCGCGAAGACGCGCCGGCTGACCGGGGCGCTGGCGGGCGTGCGCCCTCCGCGTCGCGCCGGGCGAAGCCCAGCGCTCGCCCGACCGCCACCGCCGCCATCCCCACGAAGCCGGAGAACAGCGCTCCCATCTTGCCCTGACCGAGCAGGACCGGATCCACGAACGCCGCGGTCGCGACGAACAACGCCACGGTGAGACCGAGCGCGGCGACGAAGCCCGCCATCACCAGCTCGGCCAGGCCCATGCGCGCCGGTAGCGGGAAGCCGAGCTTGACGGCCGCGGCGCCGAACAGCGCGATGCCCAGCGTCTTGCCGATCACCAGGGAGCCCAGGATCAGCCACGTCATCGGGCCGATCTGTGCGAGCGACACGCCGGCGTTGGTGAACGCGAAGAAGAACAGGCCGAAGTCGACGAAGGTCTTGAAGTGGTGCTCGAAAAGATGGAGCGGCGAGTGCTCGATGTGGAGGTCATGCGCCAGGGGCTCGCCCATCAGGTCGACCTCGTCCGCGTCCGCGAACAAGCCCACGTCGCGACGCGGCCCGGGCAGGAAGGGCACGATGAAGACGAGCGCGAGGGCGGGGTGGAGGCGCGCCAGGCTGAGGCCCAGCCACGCCAGCGGCCCGCCCGTCGCCAGGTAGGGGAGCCAGTGCTTCACGCCGAGCTTGCGCATGGCCAGGGCGACCGCCATGCCGGCCAGGACCAGACCCAGGAATTCCGGCCGGGCCGGCTGTGAAGCATCGCCGTAGAAGACCGCAATGATGACCAGCCCGATGGCATCGTCGGCCACCGCCAGCAACAGCAGGAAGTCGATGGCGGGATGCCCCCTGCCAAACACGGTGCGCGCCACCAGCCAGGCCAGCGCGATGTCGGTCGCGGTGGGTACGCCCCAGCCGCGCGACAGCGGACCCCAGTCGTCGACCGGCGGCGCGTACACCCCCAGTTGGAACATCAACCACAGGCCCAGGAAGAAGACGCCGACGGGGCCGAGCACGCCGCCGATCGTGGCGAGCAGGGGATTCATCGCCTTGCGCAGCGGATTGAGGCTGCCGCCGGGCAGGCAGGCCTCGGTGATCTCCTTCGCGGCGATGCCGAAGAAGAGCACCATGAAGAGGTCGTTCACCAGGAAGTGCAGGGTGAGTTCGTGACCGAGCAGCGCCGCGTCGCCGAAGGGCTTCCAGTGAACGGCGTGCGCGTACCAGGCCGGAGCCAGGTTGGCCGCCAGCATCGCGACGGCGACGCCGGAGAGCAGGGGGAGCGAGAACTGCAGCAGGAACTTGGTGATGACGCCGCTCTGCTCGCGCACGCGGGACCCATCCCTCCCTGGTTTCCGTCGGGAGACCGCCGTCTCCCGGAAGCGACTCTACCGGCTGCCGCGCGCCGGTTCGAGTCGCCCACTAGGGCTCGGCGGGGGCCTCGCGGTTGTAACGGTTCATGGCCGGAACGAGGCCCTCGAAGAGGACCGCTTCGACGGCCGCCAGCGCGGTGGAGAGGCACTCCCCCAGCCGCGCCTCCTGCTCCGACGAGAAGCGTTGGAGCACGTAGTCCGAGGTGTCCTGCACGCCCGGCGGCCGGTCCACCCCGAAGCGCAGCCGCGCGAAGTCACTGCGCCCCAGGCGCTCGACGATGTGGCTCAGTCCCTTGTGCCCGCCCGAGCCTCCGCCCGGGCGCAGGCGCAAGCGCCCGAAGGGGAGGTCGACGTCGTCCAGCACCACCAGCAGGTCGGAGGAGACGTCGCCCAGCGGAAGGAAGCGAAGCGCCTCGGCCACGGCGGCGCCCGAGAGGTTCATGTAGGTCTGCGGCTCGAGAACGCCCACGTCAAGCCGCTGGCCGCCCGCTGCGACCAGCACACCGCGGCCGAAGCGGCCCTGGAACTTGCGAGCAAAGTCGATGCGGTGGGCTTCGGCGAAGCGCTCGACGATCCGGAAGCCCACGTTGTGCCGCGAGCGCGCGTAGCGGCTTCCGGGGTTTCCGAGACCGACGACGAGCTTCACGGGAAGGCGCCGGTCTAGTCGCTCTTCTGCTCCTCCTCCCCGGTCGGCGGCGCGTCGGCCGCAGCCTCCTCGGAGGGAGCCTCCTCGCCTTCGGGCACGGCGACCTCTTCCGCGGCCACCGGCTCCTCGATCGCCGCGGGCGCCACGACGGACACGACGGAGAGGTCGGGGTCGCTGCGCAGCGTGACGCCGCTGGGCAGCTCGAGGTCGCGGACGTGGAGCGACTGCCCGAGCAGCAGCGGGCTCACGTCGATCGAGATCTGTTCGGGGATCGCGGTGGCCAGGCACTCGAGCTCGAGCTCGCGCAGCGAGTGATCGAGGATCCCGCCCATCTCGACACCCTCGGACCGCCCCACCAGCTGGATGGGCACCGAGACCTCGATGGACTGCTGGAGGTCGACGGCGTAGAGATCGGCGTGGAGGAGCTGCCCGCTCACCGGGTCGCGCTGCAGCTCCTTGACCATCACCACCCGGCCGTCGAACTCGCCGCCACCCGCGACGCTCAGGTCGATCAGCGTGTTGATTCCCGCAGCGCTGCCCTTGAGCAGGCGATCGAGTGCCTTCGGATCCAGCTGGATCGGAAGCGCCTCCGCCCTTGGCCGGTAGCACACACCGGGGATGCGACCCGCGGCCCGCAGCTTGCGGGCGGCGCCCTTCTTCCTTCCCTCGCGAACTTCTACGCCCAGCGCGTTCTCGGCCACGGTCCTCTCCTCGACGCGATCAAACGAACAGCGAGCTCACGCTCTCTTCGTTGTTGATACGGCGGATTGCCTCGCCCAGGAGCTGGGCGATGGATACCACGTGCAGCTTCTCGCTGTCCCGGGCATCCGGGCTCAGCGGAATCGTATCGGTGACGACCAGCTCCAGCAGAGGCGACTCGTCGATGCGCTTGACCGCCAGCCCCGACAGCACCGGGTGGGTGATCACCGCGTAGACCGCTCGGGCGCCCTCCCGCTCCAGGGCGTGGGCCCCTTCGACCAGGGTCCCGGCCGTGTCGACGATGTCGTCCACGATCACGCAGGTCCGGCCCTCGACGTCGCCGACGATGTGCATCACCTCGGCCACGTTGGGCGCCTCCCGGCGCTTGTCGATGATCGCGAGATTGGTGTCCAGGCGCTTCGCATAGGCCCGCGCGCGCTCCACCCCGCCGGCGTCTGGCGAGATGATCGTGAGCGGGCCGGAGTAGCGCGAGCGGACCGCGTCGAGCAGGACCGGCGTCGCGAACAGGTTGTCCACCGGGATGTTGAAGAAGCCCTGGATCTGGCCGGCGTGGAGATCGATGCACAGGATCCGGTCGGTCCCGGGCGTGGAGATCAGATCCGCCACGAGCTTGGCGGAGATGGGCACGCGCGGGAGGACCTTGCGGTCCTGGCGGGAATAGCCGTAGTAGGGAATCACGGCCGTGATGCGGTGCGCCGAGGCACGGCGCAGCGCATCGATCATGATCATCAGCTCCATCAGATGCGTGTTGGCGGGCGCACAGGTCGACTGGAGCACGAAGCAATCCATGCCTCGCACGTTCTCGTGGATCTCGATCTTGACCTCTCCGTCGCTGAAGGTCCCCACGTCGGCCTTGCCCAACGCGATGTCCAGGTGGCTCGCGACGGCGCGGGCGAGGTCCGGATGCGAGTTGCCGGCGAAGAGCTTCACGCGCTGCACAACCGGCTCCCAACGCCGCACCCGACCCGGCGGAAGGGGTTGGGGCGGCAGGACTCGAACCTGCAAATGGCGGCTCCAAAGGCCGCTGGAATCATTACGGTTTTCGCCCCGCCCCGCCAATTCCACCCGTTCCGTCGGCCCCCTGCACGCCCGTGAGCACGCAACAGGCCCAAACCGGGTGAAAGCCGATTCTATCCGCATCGGAGTGCCCAGGCCAGCGGCCTGGAGGCCCGTGAGCGGCGCTGGCGTAGCTGGATCGGCGGTCTAGGCGAGTCTTTCTCGGCCGACCGGTTGGGGGGGGGCAGGTCGAGCGCGTGCCGGGCCACCGAGATCCGAGGTCGGGCCGCAATGTGGCCTAGGCGTCCGAGGCGGTGTCCGTCGCGCCGCGACTCGAGCGTGGCTCAGTCTCGCAGATCGCGGGCTAGTTTGGGGAGAGAGGCGCGCCAGCTCTCCCGGTCGGTGTGGACCACGTGGAGGTGGCCCTTCCCCGCCACGGGCTCGAACCGCGCGACGCTCTCGGCGTGGAAGGCCGGCCCGGCGTCCGAGGGGTCCGCGCCCTCGGTCTGTCGGCGGGCGAGGCGATCCATCGCGACGTCCGCCGCACAGCGCGCCTCGGCGAAGCGCACGGGCGCACCCAGGGCGTGAGCCCAGTCCGCCGTCCTCGCGCGCCGCGTCGGCGACCACCCGGTCCCCGTCGAGCACGGGAAAGCTCTTGTTGCGCGCGTCGACCCTCTTCTCCAGCACGCGCGTGAGGGGCGTCCGCGGACACACCGTCAGGACGTCGCGCGACATCATGTCCTGCACCTGGTAGTCGAGGAACTCGTACACGGGGCGTCCTCCCTTGAGCGGCCCGCGGCGGGCGCCTAGAGCGCCCGCCGGATGCGCTTGTACGCCTCGCCGATCTCGTGCAGCACCTCGCGCGCGGCCGACCCGGCCTCCCGCAGCGGCTCCTCCGCCTCCCTGGAGACGAGCTTCAGCTTCGCCTCGACCTCGTGCCAGCGGTGCTCGGTCTTGTCCCAGAGGTCCCTGGCCTCGGCCTTGCCGAGCTGGATCTGCACGCGCAGCTCGTCGCGCGCGCGCTTCAACGCCTCGACCTCGCCCTCGAGCTTCTCGCCTAGATCCGACATCGTCCCTCCATTCTCCGCGTCGGCCAGCTACGCAGCGCTCTCCAGCAGGGCCGCCCGCAGCAGGTCCGTCTCGGTGACGAGACCCACCAGTGTCCCGTCGGCATCGACCACCGGCAGGCAGCCGATCTTGCAATCTACCATGCGCTCGGCCGCCTCGGGCAGCGTGGCCTCGGGCGCCACCGTGACCGGCTGCTTCGCCATCACCTCGTTCACCGCCACCGAGCGCATGAAGGCGCGCCGCTGTGCGGGCTCGAATTCGAGGACCTCCGAGACCCGCCGGGTGCGGGGACCCATGTCGCTTCTCTCTCCCCCCTCGAGACGGCACGTTCGGTGCCAGCCCGATGGGGGCCGGCCGGGCGCCGGAGGCAGGGACACAGAGGCCGGGCCGCGCGGCTCGCGGCGTCGGGCCCCAGATGAGGCAGGCCGCCCCGCCGGACCCGGTCCCGGAGCCGCCTTCAGGCGCCAGGGGACGCGGCGCGCCAGCGGGCCGCCCGGGCCCGGAGCGCCGCGCGCCAAGCCTCCCCGTCGGTGTCGACGACCGCGTGGGCCGCCTTGGGCCACTCCCCGGCGGCCACCGCCTCGAACGCGGCGGCGCTGCGTCGGCCCACTCCTGCAACGCGGCCGTGATGATGGAGGCGGCGAGCAGGATGTAGATGAGGGGTTGATGGAACTGAAGGAGAAAGCGAACGAGAGGGCCCTGAGGCTTCCGCTCCGGAAGGCGATTCGGCCCGAAACGCCTCTCACGATGTCCGAGTTCGAATGTATCGAGGCCTTCGCTGGGGTCCGTCTCGAGGATTTCGATGACTTCGTCGGCAGCGAGATGGTGCCACTGCCTCGCGAGGAGTGTTTCTATGATCAACCCCCAATCGTCTGTGAGCGCGCATCCGTGCCTTGCAGAGGAACGGCAGCAGCTAACGCTCCGTCTTTGGCCCCTTCGCGAAACCTTGAGCTGGGGACGGCAGGGCCCCCGCACGCGACGTGACTCCAGTCCTCATCATGTCGATCCACGGTAAGTCCTCGCCATCCTCCCACCATCGAGCGCG
>JAZFWH010000187.1:0-3195 GCA_036482635.1 Myxococcota bacterium | reverse complement strand
CGGCCGGCCGAAGCCGCACGTGACGCCGAAGAACGGCTACGTCAGCCGCAACGTCGAGTGCGCGAAGCTTCGGCTGGACTGCGGCTTCACGATCGACGGGGAGCTGTTCGAGCCGGAGCCCGACGAGATCACTCTCGGCGGCGACCGGCGCATCACGTTCGTCCGCGCCTGAGGCGTCCTTGGGCTTCACCGACCTCGAGCAGCTCGTCGCGGGCGAGCTCTTCGCGCCGCCCCCGGAAGCGGCCACTCGCTTCGCCGCGGAGATCCGCCGCCGCCACGGGGACAGCGTCGCGGCCGTTCTGTTCTACGGCTCCTGCCTGCGCAAGCGCACGTCGGAGGGCGTGCTCGACTTCTACGCCCTTGTCGACAGCTACCGGAGCGCGTACCCGTCGCGGCGCCTGGCCTGGGCGAACGCCCTGCTCCCGCCCAACGTCTTCTATCTGGAGATCGAGTCGCCAGAGGGCACGCTGCGCGCCAAGTACGCGGTGATGTCGACGCGCGACTTCGCCCGGGGCGTGCGGCCGGGCGGCCTGCGCAGCGGCCTCTGGGGCCGATTCTGCCAGCCCGCCAGCGCCGCCTACGCCCGCGACGGGGCGCCGCGCGACATCGTCGCGCGCGGCGCCGCGGAGTCGATCGTCACGCTCGCCATGCGGGTGGTGCCGCTGCTGCCCGCGGCGGGCGGCGAGCAGCGCTTCACGTCGGCGGAGTTCTGGCAGCGCGCGCTGCGCGAGACCTACTCCACCGAGATGCGGCCCGAGGCGCCCGGGGCGATCCGCAGCATCTACGACGCCGCGCCGGACCGCTACGAGCGGGCACTGCGCGGCGCTCTCGACGAGCTCGCGCGACGCGGCTGGCTGAGCGTGCGGCGCGAGGGCGGGCAGCTCGTGGTGGTCCAGCCTCGCGGCCGCCGCCTGCGCGCGCGGCTGGGCTGGTGGCTGCGGCGGCCCGCGGCCAAGCTCGCCTACGCCGCCCAGCTGTTCAAGACGGCCGCCACCTTCGGCGATTGGCTGCCCTACGTGCTGTGGAAGCTCGAGCGCCACACGGGAACGCGGATCGTGCCCAGCGAGCGCCAGCTCCGGCACCCCTTCGTCTGGGGCTGGCCGATCCTCTTCCGCGTGCTCTGGAGACGCGACCTCAGGTGAGCGCGCGCTTGCGTCCGAGCGGCGAGCTGAGCCAGAGCTTCTGCAATACCGGCAGCAGGCCCGGCCGCAGCGTCTGGCGGTAGGGCGAGTCGGGCGGCAGCTCGGCGAGCAGCTGGCGGTGCACCCGGCCCAGACTGTGGTAGGGCAGGCTCGGCAGGTAGTGGTGGAGCGCGTGGTAGCGCAGCCCCACCGGGGCGATCAGCGCGCTGAGCGGGGACCAGCCGGTCAGGTTGATCGAGTCGAGCAGCTGGCCCTCGCTGTCGACGGGCTCGCCCTCGTTCTCGTAGCCGTGGGCCGCGAGGGTCCGCACCTGGTTCACGACCAGGATGCCGCCCGCGACCACCCACCACTGGAGCAGCACGTGGACGGGCATCCAGCCCGCGAAGACGGCTGCGGCCATCGCCCAGACGTAGAGCGCCGTCGCGCCCTCCAGCCAGTTCCAGCGCACGGCGTTGCGGCCGCGCGGCAGCGGCCGGCGATAGCCCGTGTTGATCATCAGCGTCGACATGCGCTCGACGACGAAGCGGCGCGCCGGGGCGAACAGGCGCGAGAGCGGCCCGAGCAGGCCCCAGCGGATCGGCATGACCAGCGGCACCAGGGCGACCGTCAGCACGAACAACGCGATGCGCAGGCGCGACCAGCGCGCGATCGGCGCGTACTCCGGGTCGCGCTCGGTGCCGAAGACCGTGCGCCGGTGGTGCTCCTGGTGGGGGCCCACGTACATCAGGCTCGGAATCAGGAACGGCACGCCGACGACTGCGTTCCAGGCGGCCTCGAAGCCGCGCATCTGGCGGTCCTTCAGGTGCGCGAGCTCGTGGATGAAGAGCGCCGTGCGCAGCAGGGCGAAGGTCGCGCCCAGCGTCGCGAGCACGTACGCGGGGGAGGCCGCCGGCAGCTGCGTCGCCACGGCGAACAGCGTCCAGCCGAGGGCCGCCGACCCCAGCATGTCGCACCAGTAGAGCAGCGGCCGCGGCCGGAAGGCCGCGCCGAAGCGCTGGACCCCCTGTTGGGGGCTGAGATCGGGCTGCACGGCTCGCGCCGACGCCCCGCGAACCTCACTCATCCGCTCTCGTTTCTCCCAGCAGAGCTGCGCTGACGGAGCCGGACCGCTCTCAAGCACCCCACACGGATCGGCTCAGCGGCCAAAAACCATACAACAATCGGTCCGGCTGCCACTACCGCCCCCCTGGCATGCCGATGGGTTTTCACAACAGTGCTGTGCTCGCGGGGGATGGGCGGGCCCGCAGGTTGTGAAACAATCGGGCTGCGCAGCCGGGCGAAGGAGGATCCCGTGGAGATCGAGGGCAAGGCGGCGATTGTGACGGGCGGCGGAACCGGGGTGGGGCGGGCGACCGCACTCGCCCTGGGCCGGCGCGGCTGCTCGGTGTTGGTCGATTACAGCCGCTCGGTCGAAGCGGCCGAGCGCACCGCGGCCGAGGTCTCCGCGCTGGGCGCAAAGGCGGTCGCCTACCGGGCCGACGTGGCGGACGACGCCGACTGCCGCGCCATGGTCGAGGCCGCCGTGGCCGAGTTCGGACGGCTCGACCTGCTGGTGAACAACGCCGGCGTGACCCGCTTCATCCCCCACGCCGAGCTGGAGAAGGTCGGCGACGACGACTGGGCCCAGATCCTGGCCGTGAACGTCAAGGGTCCCTTCCAGTGCGCGCGCGCCGCCCGGCCGGCCATGGAGCGCTCCGGTGGCGGCGAGGTGGTGAACGTCTCGAGCGTGGCCGGCCTGCGCGGGATCGGCAGCTCGATCCCCTACGCCGCGTCCAAGGCCGCGCTCAACAACCTGACCATCACGCTCGCGCGCGTGCTCGCGCCCCGCATCCGCGTCAACGCCGTGGCGCCGGGCTTCATCGACGGCGAGTGGCTGAAGGCCGGACTCGGGCCCGCCTACGAGGCAGTGAAGCAGGCCATGACCGAGCGCTCGCCGCTGGGCGCGGTCTGCACGCCCGAGGACGTGGCCGACGCGATCCTCAGCTTGATCACGGGCTCCGATCTCGTGACCGGACAGGTGCTGGCCTGCGAGGGCGGGATGCTGTTGTCCTGA
>JAZFWH010000186.1:0-14551 GCA_036482635.1 Myxococcota bacterium | reverse complement strand
CTGGAAGCCACCCGGATGCTGATCCAGCTGCTCGTGGCGGTGAGCCTGCTGCTGGCACTGACGATCTTCGCGCCCCTGTACTTCCGGGCTGGCGCGGTCCGCGGCGCCAACTGGCCGGCGGTCCTGGGCTACTTCGCCTGTCTGGGTCTGGGCTACATCATGATCGAGATCGGCCTGATCCAGCGCCTGATCCTGCTGCTGGGCAAGCCGGTCTACTCGCTCGCCCTCAGCCTCAGTGCGATGCTGTTCGCCTCGGGGGCGGGCAGCTACGTCGGCGACCGGCTCGAGCGGGAACGCCTCTACCGGCAGCTTCCCCGGATCATCGGGGCTGTCGCTCTGCTGCTCGTGGTCTACGCGCTCTTCCTGCCCGACTTGATCCAGGCATTGCTCGGGGCGCCGTTCGCCCTTCGCGCCGCAGCGGCAGTGACCGTGGTGGCCGTACCGGCTTTCCTGATGGGGATGCCGTTTCCCTGCGCGATCCGCGCGCTGGGAGAGAAGGATCGCGGCGAGATGATTCCCTGGGTGTGGGCGATCAACGGAGCGATGTCCGTGCTTGCGTCCGTCGGCAGCATCATCCTCGCCATCCAGTTCGGCTACACCGTGGTCTTCCTGGTCGGGACTGCCTGCTACCTGGGGGCGTCTGTGCTCTTCCGAGTCTGGGCGGCGCGGCCCGCGCCAGCCGCGTAGACGACCGGTGGCGCCGGGGGCACCCGCTCCTCCTCGGAGTCTTCGGAATCCGCTCTGGTGGCACGTTCTCGTGCTGCTCGCGGTCAGCATTCCCTACGAAGCCCACTTCCTGCAGCGCGGGCTCAACATGCTGGACGAGGGATGGCCCCTGTACGCCGCGATGCGGCTGCACGCCGGGGGCAGCCTCTACCAGGACGTGCTCTGGGCCTTTCCACCGGGGCACGTGCTGCCGGCGTGGATCGGGTTCTGGCTGGATCCGCCCGGCGTCGAGATCACGCGGGCCATCTACGGCGCATTCGACACGGTCTTGTGCATCCTGCTCTACCTGCTCGGCCGGCGGCTGATGCCAGCCCGGTTCGCCTTCCTCGGCGCCCTGCTGATGGCAGTCGCCGCGCCGCGCTCGCATCTGATCCAGACCGTGTTCGGTCACCGCTACCTCGCGCTGACCGCGCTCTCGCTGCTGGCGTTCTCCCGCAGGCTGCGTACGGGGGACCCGCGCTGGATGTTCGCGGCCGGCCTGTGCGCCGGCGTCGCGCTGTTCTTCCGACTCACACCCGCCTTTGCCGTGAGCTGCGGCGTGGCCGCCGGGTCCGTCGTGGCGAATCGGGCCTGGCGAAGCTGGCTCACGGACTGGAGCTGGTACGCGGCCGGCCTGTTGCTGGTGATCGCACCCGTCTTGGCGTGGTTCGCGCACAGCGTCGGAGTCGAGACGCTGTGGCGGGAGGTGGTGGTGCACCCCCTGGCGATGCTGCAAGCCAAGCCCGTTCCGAACCTCGTGTTCCCCAGGCGCTGGGCGCGCGACCAGATCGCCTGGTCGTTCTTCACCATCCAGATCCGCCTCTACTCCGCGCTCTATCTCGGCTACGCCGCGGTGCTCCTCTACCGACTGCGGCGGTCGGTGCTGCGTCGCCAGCCCTTCGAGCACACGCTGCTGCTGGCGGTGGTGATCTGGGGCGCCATCTACTTCCTCCGCGCGTTCGGACGGGCGGACGAGCCCCACCTGGACTCCGCGCTGCCCCCGGTCTGCCTGCTGCTCGGGCATCTGGCCAGCGTGGCGTTCTCGGCGATCTGGGCGCGCTGGCCCGTCGCGCCGCGTCGCCGAAGCGTCGCCGAAATCGCCGCCTGTGCCGTCGCCTTGTCCGCGTGGGTGTTCCTGATCGGCACCGACGACATGCTGACCAATCCGTACTGGAACAAGCACCGCGGGATGCCGCCGTACTGGCAGGTGAAGGCGGACAACCTTCGCAAGTGGACCGCTCCGGATGAAACCATCCTCGACCTCAGCGCGTCGCCGATGCTCTACGTGATCTCCGGGCGCACCGGCCCCGGCTACTACGACATCGTGATGCCGGGGACCTTTCTGAAGCGCGTCGACGAGCTGCGCTTCATCAAGCGTTTGCGGGAATCGCCTCCGATGCTCGTGATCTGGCCGATGAAGATCTTCGATCGCATGTCGAAGCGCGGGCTGCGCCACATCGCGCCCGCGCTGGTGAGGTGGGTGCTCGCCAACTACGAGGTGCGATCGCTCGACGAGGAGTACGCCTTCATGTTTCGCAAGGGGGCGGACTCAACCGACTGGCCCCCGGTGATTCCCAACCCCCTCGAGCGTCGGACCCCCCGCCGGGACCCGGCGGAGCGATCGGAGCGCCCGGGCGATCCGGGGGGCGGCCAGCCGGAAAAGGAAGGCTAGCGCCACGCACTCGGCGGCCGTGACCGGTGCCACCGCAGGAAGGTAGTAGCGATCGAAGCGCATGGGCGGCCAGAGGCTCACGGCGGCGATCGACGCGGCGAGCCAGAGCAGCAGCACGCGCGCCGCGGGCGAGCTGCGCGCGCTGCGGGCGAGGAGAACGACGCCCAGCGCGAGCAGGACGTGGTCGACCGGCAGGTTCAGGTGGGACGCCAGCACGCCGAAGTCGCCGAGCAGCAGGTCGTGGGCGGCGGCGATGCGGACCGACACCGTCTCGAGGGCGAAGATGGGGATGACCCGCTGCAACGTGCTGATCTCGTTCCCGACGCCCCACATCGACAGCACGCCGGCCACGGGGTCGCCGTACAGGGACGGGTTCCAGGCGACGAACAGGAACGCGGCGAGCGCGCCCGCGGCCGCGCCGAGGGCCAGGGGCCGGAGCGTGCGCCGCAGCGCGCTCTCCAGCGCGAACGCACCGCCCACGATGGGCAGCAGGATCCCCGCGCTGAGCTTGCTGCTCACCGCCGCGCAGGCGAGCACGCCGGTGACGAGGTAGCGAGCCCAACGGTCCGGGGGCTGACAGGCCCGGATCGTCCACAGGACGGCCGCGACGCTGAAGGCGTAGGCGATGGCGTCGGCCATCGCCCTGCGACAGAACAGGTGCACCAGGGGATTGAGCCCCAGCAGCAGCGCCCCTGCGAACGCCCAGCCGGGCGCGAGTAGGACGCGCAGCAGGCTGAAGAAGCAGAGGGCCGCGGCGATGCCCAGCACGGCCGCCGGCAGCCGCGCCGCGGTCAGGGTCGCGTGGGGTGGCAGCCGTTCTTTCTGACGGTTCCACTCCACCGACTCGAAGTACTCGTACTTCCGGAAGCGCGGTTGCGGGACGCCGAAGGCGTGCACCGACGCGCCGATCAGACCCAGCCCGAGCTTGGGGACGCGGGTCGGGGGCATCAAGAAGAACGGAAGCTCGTTCTTGGCCAGAACGGGCGTGTCCAGGCCGTAGGTCCAGTAGGGGTGGTCGAGCTCGCGCCTGACGAACAGCAGAGAGAAGGTCTTCCAGCCGTGCGCCGTCCAGTACGTCTCGTCGCCGTGGGCGATCCGGTCGGAAGTGATTCCGTCGGCGTAGCTGGGGACCAACATGAGCACCAGCAGCGCGCGCAGCACGCGGTCGCGGAAACGGTCGGGTTCGGATCGAGACGGCACGGGACCTCGCGCCGCCTAACGCTTGCGCGCCACGAGCACCACGCCACCTCCCTCGGAGCCGGACTCGCCACAAGCGCGCCGCAGCAGCCGCCGGTACAGGCGCGCCCGGACGCGATGGAAACGCGGCAACAGGAGCGCGCGACCGAAGAGGGCCCTCGCCAGCTGCGCCGGCACGGCGAACGGCAGGCACAGCTCCTGGATGCGGATCGCCCTGCGCGGCAGGTAGGGCTCACAGCGCTCGACGCTGAAGCCCACTCGCTCCAGCATCGCCGTCCAGGCCTGCGGCTCCAGCGCGGAGCGCGTGTCGAGCAGACGGGCCGCCAGCGCCGCGTACCCCTCCGCGGCGCGGCGCAGGCCCAGCCGGGCCAGGCAGCCACTCACGAACAGGAAGTCCGCCCAGCGGGCTGTGGGGACCGCCGCGTAGAGTGCGCCGCCGCGCTCGAGCACCCGGTGCAGCTCGCGCAGCACCCGCTCGGGGTCGGTGGCGCCCGCGAGCGATCGGCTGGCGAGGACCGTGGCGAACTGCCCGGCGTCGAAGGGCAGGCGCTCGGCGCCGGCGGCGTGCACCTCGCTGAAGCAGCGCATCTTCCGAGCCCTCTCCAGCTCCACTGCGTTTGCGTCGATCCCGGCGTCCACGACCACCCCGTGGAAGAGGATCCGCGCGAAGGTGCCGTCGCCGCAGCCGGCGTCGAGGATGGGACGCCGGAAGGGCAGGCTGGCCAGGCGGGCGCACTGCGTCGCCCGGTCCAGGGCGAGTGCGGCGGGCGCCTGGTCCAGATACGGGTACAGGAAATCGCGAGACTGGGGTCGCACCGTCTCGTCGGCCGGCTTCGCTTCGGCGCCACGGCTGGGCCGGTGCAGGACCAGGTCGACGTCCGGAAGCTCGGAAGCGTTGCGGACGCCGAACACGAAGTACCACAGCGGGGCCATGCCCTGATACAGGCGAGCGAGGATCTCGCGGTCGGAGACCTTCCGGCTGCGCTGCACCGGAGCGCGCAAGCGCAGCAGGGTCGGGACGTGGGTGAGTAGCCAAGCGAACGACATCAGCACTGCTTGCGAACGCCGGGGATTGCGAAACAGTGCGGCGCCCATGATGAACAGCTCGAGGAACAGCTTCACCGGGAGAATCCTGGGCAGGGACCGGCCTGAGTAGTTCTTCACCAGCATGATCACGCTGTTCCGGTGGTTCAGGTACATCCGCTTCAGGACGCGCCGGTCGAGTGAGTAGGCGCCGATGTGATAGGCGATGGCTTCGGGGACGCAGACCACCCGATAGGCGTGAAGCTGCAGCCGCCAGCATAGATCGATCTCCTCCATGTAGGCGAAGAAGGCCTCGTCGAGCGCGCCGACTTCTTCCAGGGCGGAGCTGCGAATCAGCATGCACACACCGCTGGCCCAGAACACCTCAGCGGGATCGTCGTACTGGCCGCGGTCGATCTCGACGTGGCCCATCAGGCGGCCGCGCGAGAACGGGTAGCCGTAGACGTCCATCAAGCCGCCTGCGGCGCCGGAGTACTCGAAGCGCGACCTCTCGCGGAGGGAGCGGATCTTCGGCTGGGCGGCGCCCAGCGAGGGATCGCCCTCGGCGGCCCGCACCAGTGCCCCCAGACAGCCGGGTTCCAGCTCGGCGTCGTCGTTCAACAGCAGGACGTAGCTCCCGCGCGCCAGCTCGATGCCGCGGTTGCACCCGCCCGCGTAGCCCTGATTCACTGGAAGGCGGACCACGCGAAGTTTCGGGAAGCGCTCGAGAGCCGCCTCCACGCTGCCATCCGTCGATCCGTTGTCGACCAGGATGATCTCGGTGTGGGGGTGCGACGTGTCCCGCTCGAGGGCCTCGAGGCAGCTGAGCAGGATCTCGACGCCAGCCTGGTGTGGGATGATGATGCTCACCAGGGGCGAATCGGTCGGCATGCCGGGATAGCCTACCATGGCGGCGGTGACTGGCTCGCAGCTGACTCGTGACAACCGCGAGATCTGGGAGGCGAACCCGCAGACGTTCGTCGATCGCAGGGTCGAGGCGATCCTCGCGATGCTGCCGCACCTCGGGCCGGAAGCGCGACTGCTCGACGTCGGCTGTTTGGAGGGAACGCTGACGCGCCTCTACGCCGAGAAGGTCGGGGCGAGGTCGGTCTGTGGAGTCGACGTCTGCTCCGCGGCCGCCGCGCGCGAAAAGGGAATCGATGCCCTGGAGTTCGACCTGAACTCCGGCGAGAAGTTGCCCTACCCGGACGGAAGCTTTGACGTGGTGGTGTGTATCGAGACCCTCGAACACGTCTACCCGACCGACCATCTGGTACGCGAGATCTGCCGCACGCTCAAGCCGGGAGGGATCGCCATCATCGACGTTCCCAGACTCGACTCCCTGCTGAACATCGCTCTGCTCGCGCTGGGGTTTCAGCCGCCCGGGGTCGAGTGCTCCCGGGAGCGGCGCTACGGCTCGATCAACCGCGACAGCGTGCTAACGGGGCACGTCGCCTACTTCACGCGCCGCGCGCTCCGGGAGATGCTCCAGAGCTCCGGTCTCCGGATCCTCGACCATCGCCAGGTGGGGCAGCGCTCGGGGTGGATCAAGCTGCAGGAGGCCGAGGGCAGGCGCGTGGGACCGCTGGTGCGGCTGCTGTGGTGGCTCTACGACGCGCTCTCCCCGAAGAAGGAGTACCAGGTCGTCAAGGTTCAGAGGGCGGCGTGAGGCCGGACGCCGGCCCGGGCCGCGCTCCGCTCCGCTCCACCGTCCTCCCGCTCGTCGGCCTGCTGGTCCTCGGTTACGTGGTCTGGGAGGTCGATGTCCTCCGCCCCGCAACGCGCCTGACTGCGTTTCCGAACTACGACCTCTTCGCCGAGTTCCAGCCGCGCCACAGCTTTGCGGGCGAGGCGCTGCGCCGCGGCGAGCTGCCCCTGTGGGATTCGCACCAGATCGCCGGCCACCCGTTTCTGGCGACGCTGCAAGGCGGCGTCCTGTACCCCCCCAATCTCCTCTACGCGGTCCTGCCGACGGGCAGGGCGATGGGTCTGCTCGCCGTCTTCCACCTCATCCTCGCCGGCGGCTTCGCGTTCCTGCTGGCGCGCGAGCTCGGCCGCAGCCGGACCGCCGCCTGGCTGGCCGGGCTCGTCACGATGCTCGGGGGCTCCTCGCTCTTCCTGATCTACCAGACGAACGCCATCAACTCGCTGCCCTGGCTGCCCGCCGCGCTCTACTGCGCGGCCCGGCTGGGGCGCGAGGGGAGCCACCGCTGGACGCTCCTGCTCGCCCTCTGCGCCAGCCTCCAGTTCCTGGCCGGACGCGATTACACGTTCGTCATGACGGCCCACGCCGTCGCTTTCTTCGCGATCTTCCAGCTCTTCTGGATGATGCGCGACGGCGCCGGGGCGAGGCGCATGGTCCGCCACGTCGCGCAGCTGGGGTTCGCCGCGGTACTCGCCGCCGGGCTGGTCGCGGCTCAGCTCCTGCCGACCCTCGCACTGGCGGCGCAGAGCGGGCGCACCCTCGGCGGCCTGGAGGGTGAGTTCCTCGAGATCTACGGACCGCTGCCGCCCGCGGTCTTCCTGGCCAACCTCGTCAATCCGGTCCGGGGCGCCATTCGTCGCGAGTACCTGGGATGGCTGCCACTTCTCTGCTTCCTGCTGGGTTTTCGCCTGTGGGGGCGCGATCGCGCAGCTGTCTTTGCCAGCGCCACCGCGCTGCTCTCCCTGCTGCTGTGCTTCGGCTCGCAGACGCCGCTCTACGGGTTCTACCGGGAGCTTCCGCTGGGCTCGCTGTTCCGCCTGCCCAGCCGCTTCGCGGTGCTCTTCTCCCTGGCACTGGCGTTGGGGGCGGCCTGTGGGCTCGACCGCCTGTGTGCCGCCGCCTCCGATCGGCGCGCGCGCGTGCGGGCCCTCGCCCCCGGACTGCTGCTGGTGCTCGGTTTCGGCGCGGCGCTCTGGCTCTCGCTCGCCAGCGGGTGGCTCGAGAGGGAGCTCGCCCTGGCGGCGCGGCCGTGGGGTTGGTTCTGGCTGTACGGCGTCTCGCTGGACCACTTCGCCGACCTCGGTCGCGGACTGGTCTACTTCGGGGCCGGAGCGGCGCTGCTGGGGGCAGCTGTCTGGTGGGCGGGGTCGCCGTTCGGCCCTGCACTCAGGCTGGCCATCCCGACCCTGGCCGCCGTGGACCTCGCCTTCGCCGTCGCCAACCCCTTCGTGCACCCCGCCCGTGCCGCCCGCTCGGCCGGTTCGGGCGCCGCCTGCTACAAGGCGGCCGCGGCGATCACGGGCGAGTTCGGCCGGCATCTGACCTTCCGCCTGCCGGACAGCTACGGACTCCTCGACAAGGACGGCGAGCGGTTCGGCACCTACAGCGCCACCCACTACGAGCCCCTGGTCACTCTTCGCCACGCCGCCTTCTTCGCGGCCCTCCAGGCGGGCGGCACCCCGATGGGCCAGAGCCCCTGGAACGAGCGGAGCGCCTTCATGGGGTTCCTGAATGCGGTTCCCACGGCGGAGCGGGCGCGGCTGCTCGACCTGATGGGCGTGAAGGCGGTGCTGGTGGACGGCCGCCCCGGCCGCCGTTCCCCCGCGCTCGACGGCCTGCTGGAGCGCTTCGAGCGGGCGGAGAGCTGTAGCGTCGCGACCGCTTCGGGCCGAGCGCCGGTGGAGATCTACTCGAACCCGCACGCTCTGCCCCGCGCCTTCGTCGTGCACCGGGTGTCCAGCGTCTCGAGCCCCGAGCGGGCCTTGCAGAGGCTGGTTGCGCCCGAGTTCGATCCGCTCCGCGAAGCGGTCGTCGAGGGCGGGCCGTCGCTGTCTCCCGCTCCCGGCCGGGCGGAACCTGACGGCCGCGCCGCCATCCTCTCGTACGCGGACGGGCGCGTCGCGGTCCGCGTGCAGACCCGTAAGACCGGCTTGCTGGTCTTGACCGATGCCTACGATCCGGATTGGCACGCCACACTGAACGGCGAACGCGTGGACGTCCACCCGACCGACGGGTTGTTTCGCGGTGTCGCGATTCCGCCCGGCGACTCCGAGGTCGTGTTTCATTACGACCCGGTGTGGTTTCGCCGGGGCGCCGTGATCAGCGCGCTGACGGCCGTGCTCTGCCTGGTGCTCTGGGCATCCGCCCTGCGCCGGCGCGAGCGCCCAGGCTGATGGCGCGCGTCGCCGGGCTGCGCCCGCTCGCCGCCGCCGCTAATCTCGCCGCTCCTGGCGAGCGCCCCCGGACCGCGCGCTTCGCCGGCGGGGGCCCCTTGATGGCAGAGCGCGCCGGCGACCTTGCCGATTCCATTCGCGCCCTCGATCCCGAAGCTGTCGGCTGCGTGTCCGTCGTGATCCCCGCCGCGGGAGAGGCGGAGACGATGCCCGAGCTCCTGCGCCGCGTCCGCGCGGTCCTGGAGCCGCGGGCGAAGGAAGCGGAGATCGTCGTCGTGATCCCATCGCCCGAGGATCCCACCGGGCGGGCCGCGGAATCGGGCGGCGCCCGCGTGCTGGTGCAGAAGCGCCCGGGCTACGGCGGAGCACTGAAGGAGGGGCTGCTGGCCGCCCGCGGCAACTACGTGATCACCATGGACGCCGATCTCTCGCATCCGCCCGAGACGATCGCCGACCTCCTGCTGCACCGGGACGACGCCGAGGTGGTCATCGCCTCGCGCTACGTCGAGGGCGGAAGCGCGGTGATTCCGCCGGTGCGGGGGGTATTGAGCCGGATCCTCAACTTCGTCTACCGCTGGGCCCTGGCCGTCCCCGTCCTCGACATGTCGAGCGGATTCCGGATCTACCAGCGACGCGTCCTGAACGAGCTCGAGACCGAGGGCGAGACCTACGACATCCTGGAGGAGATCCTGGTCAAGATCTACTCACTCGGTTGGGCGGTGGCCGAGATCCCGTTCGGCTACCGCCCGAGGGCGGCGGGCGAGTCACACGCCAGCGTCGTCGGCTTCACGCCGCATTTCCTGGTCACGCTCTTTCGCCTCTGGCGGATGCGGAAGCTCTCTGCGGCGGCTGACTTCGACTCCCGCGCCTTCGACAGCGTGCTGCCGCCCCAGCGCTTCTGGCAGCGCCGGCGCTTCCGCATCATCAACGAATTCGCGGTGGACCGCGCTCCCCGGCTCGACGTCGGCTGCGGATCGAGCCGGCTCATCCAGTGGAACCCCGCTTCGATCGGTCTCGACCTGGCGATCGGCAAGCTGCGCTTCCTGCGCGCCACCAATCCGCTGCTGGTCCGCGGGACCGCGTTCAGGTTGCCCTTCGCCGACGGCGCGTTCCGCTGCGTGGTGATCTCGAAGGTGATCGAGCTCCTGCCCCCCGACCCCGGGCTCTTTCTGGAGCTCAACCGCGTACTCGAGCCGGGCGGAGTCCTCGTCGTCGCCACGCCCGACTACGCCCGGGTCCAGTGGCGCGCCGCCGAGGGCCTCTACAGGTGGCTGCTGCCGGCTGCTTACGGCGACCGCGTGGTGACCCGCTTCACCCGGCACACGCTCACGGAGGCGTTGGCGGGGGCGGGCTTCGCGATCCTCGAGCACCGCTACATCTTCGGCAGCGAGCTGATCATGAAGTGCGCGAAGCGCGAGGAGCGCCAGCTGTCCGAGGAGCCCGGCGCGCGGCTGCCCGCGGCTCCCGCGCCTCAGCGCGGCGACGGGGGTGGCGCCTCGCGCGGACGCAGCACCGCGAGAAAACCGGGCGGCGGGTCGTCGCGCCCGAGGCGTTCGCGCAGGCGGCCGTCCGGTGCGAAGTGAGCCGCCAGGTGCGCGTGGAGCCGCGGCGCGTAGCGGGGGATCGACGGGAGTGCCGGCCAGTTGAGGATGCCCCGGATGACCAGGCGGGGCGGCTCGCGTTCGAGTAGCTCGGTCAGCCCCCGTCCGTCGTCTCCACCGGCCTGGCCCGGGTAGAGCTGACAGAAAGGCCACGGGTAGTAACGCCCGCTGAGGAAGTAGTAGTACGCTTCGTGCCCGTAGACGAAGATGTGCTCGTCGGGCGCTACCTGATCCGCCACGAAATCCAGGACGGGACCGACCCAGCTGTAGGCAGGCGAGACGTACAGGTCCGCCCGCGCCAGCCGCAGGCGGTGGCTCAGGTGGGCGTGGTAGACGCTGGCGAGGGTCCCGGCGGTGACCAGCAGCAGGGCCACGGCGCAGACCTGGAGCCGCCAGGCACGCGCGCGCGGCTCGGGGCGTTGCAGGAGGCCGAAGAGCAGCAACCAGACCGGCGCGTACACGCTCACGACGTGGAAGAAGTCCGCGCGCGGAAAGGCCGACAGCAGCGCCGCCAGCGCGAGCGCCGAGAGCGCGAGCAGCTCCCTCGCGTCGCTCGAGCCGCGCCGTGTCCAGTGCCGCCACCGGGCGAGGGCGATGAGGAAGACCACGGGTACCGATGTGTAGAGCGCGCGCGTCAGGATCTCGCCCGCCGTCCAGTAGAGCGGATACCAGGACTCTCCGGGCAGGGCCCCGCGCGTGAGCAGCGCCCAGTAGGGGCCGACGAAGTACGGGAAGCCCGACATGTCTCGGAGCTCGCCGAGGTCCCACCACGCGAGCGGCTTCAGGAAGGAGATGGCGCTCGTCGGGAGGTAGCCGGTGAAGGGCCGCACGAGACCGCTGTGCGCCGCGTGCGCCAGCACTCCCTGGGCGGCGAAGTAGCTCAGCGCCGGCGCGATCGAGAGCGCTGCGCCGGCCAGGAACGCGGCGATCTCCGAGCCGCGAGATCCGAGCCCCCGCTCTCGGAGCGGCGCGCCCGGAACCGCCAGCAGGGCCGTTGTGGCGGCTGCGATCCCGAGACCCAGGTTCTGTTTGCTGAGCACGGACAGGCCGACGCAGACGCCCGCCAGGACCAGCCGCAGGGAGGGTCCGCGGTAGGAGTGCCCCACCACCAGTGCGATCGCCAGGCACGCGAAGGCGAACGAGAGGTCCGAGTAGGTGTACGCGGAGAACGCCGGCCAGGCGAGCAGCTTGAGGCTCAGCAGCGAGAGGCCGAACAGCGCGGCGCGCTTCGGATCCAGCAGGCGCAGACCGACCCGGTAGAGGCTGAGCACGACGCAGCAGAAGATTCCGACCGCGAGCCAGCGCGCGACGGCCAGCTGTTCGCCGAACAGCCACATCCAGAACGCGAGGAAGTAAGGCGCGCCGGGGAAGGGGTAGGCGTCGATCTGGCGGTAGAAGACCTCGCCCCGCAGGATCTTCGCCGCGTTGGTGAGCAGCGCCCCCTCGTCGTTGGGAATCATCCCGCGATCCACGAAGGGGATGGAGACCGCCACCGCGAGGACGAACAGCAGCGGTGAGAACACGGCCGGGCGGCACAGGCTTTCCGCGCGCGCGCGCCATCCGTCGCTCCACCGCACCAGGCCCTGCCTCCGTATCCATCTAACTTGCTGGAATCAATAATGTTTCTACGAAAGCCCCGGACGGGCTCGCCGAGCGCGACGCGATCGCCGCACTCGTTCCCCCGCTCGTCGCGGCTGCGCACGCCGCGTTTGGTGGGCCTCTCGCAGCAGAAGATACGGAATTCCGGGACGGCGAATGCGATACGCTGCGCGCGAGCGCACGGCGAGGGGGAAGGGCATGCCCGGAGCGTACGGCGCGAAGCGTTTCCTGCTGCTGGTCCTGTGGGTCGGCCTCGCGCCGGGCCCCGGCCAGGCCGGGATCGAGGGCGACCACGAGCGAACCCTGTACGCCATCGGCGCCAGGCTCGGCAACACGGTGCGAGCGTTCGGTTTCACTTCGGAGGAGCTCGAAACGGTCGCGCTCGGGCTCCGCGACGCCGCGCTCGGTCGCGAGCTGGCCGTCAACGAGCGCTCACAGCAGGCGTCCATCGACGCGCTGATCCGCGAACGCCGGGTGGCGGTATTCGAATCCGAGAGGGCGGAGTCGGCGGCCTTCCTGGAGCGCGCGGCCGCGGCGGACGGCGCGGTGCGGACGCCGTCGGGCCTGATCGTCACGGAGCTGCGCGGCGGCAGCGGCGAATCACCCGGGCCCGGCGACACCGTCGTGGTCCACTTTCACGGACGGCTTCGCAACGGGAACGTCTTCGACAGCTCCGTCGAGGATGGCACGCCCGCGCGCTGGAGGCTGGACCGGATCATCCCGTGCTGGCGAGAGGGTCTCCTGCGCATGAAGCTGGGCGGCAAGAGCCGCCTGGTGTGCCCCGCCGAGATCGCCTTCGGCGACGCGGGCAAGCCCCCCCGCGTTCAGGGTGGGGCCGCGATCGTCACGGAGGTCGAGCTTCTCGAGATCGAGAAGTAGAAGGCGGTCCCGACGGCGCTCATGGAACGTGATGCAGGAGGCGGACTCTTCGCCGCAGGCGGTGCGGACGCGGGCGGGAGTGGGTTGCCGAGCAGGCTGGCGGACCCGGCGATCGCGGCGGCGCTCTTCGTCGCCGCGCTCGCCTACTTTGGCTTCGGCCTTCACCTCACCTTCGACCTCCGCGACGAGGGTTTCTTTCTCTACAACACCCTGCGCGTAGCGCGAGGCGAGATCCCGCATCGGGATTTCGTGGACGCCTACGGGCCCGGGACGCACCTGCTGAACGCCCAGCTCTTCCGCCTGTTCGGCGTGGAGATCATGCCCGTCAGGCTGCTGCTCGCCGCGGTCCGCGCGTCCGCGGTGGCCCTGTCGTACCTGATCGCGCGGCGCCTCGCGCCGCGGCCCTTCGCCGTGCTGGCGGCCCTGATGGCCACGGCGTACTGGGGCAGGGTCATCTGGAACCTCAACTCGCCGTATCCTGCGCTCTACACGATTCCGCTCTGCATGCTCGCCCTGCTCCTGCTGCTGGGCGGTCGCTCCGGGACGCCGGGCCGCTACTACCTGCTGGCGGGCTTCGCGAGCGGGGCGGCACTGCTGTTCAAGCAGTCGCTGGCGGTCGTCGCCGCGTACGGAATCGTTCTGGCCATCGTCGCCAGCGGTATGCTCGAGCAGAGCGCCCGCGACGGGCGGTGGCGTCTGCCGGTCCTGCTGGCCTGGGCGGTCGCCGGGTTGGCGGTGGCGCTGCCCTTCGCGGCCGGCCTGGGCGCGACCGACTACCTGCTGCACTTCCTCCCCATTCACGCGCTGCTGCTGGTGGTCGGCGTCCACTTCGCCCGCTTCGGGGACGCGACCTCGTTGCTCGCGCGAGTCACCCCGCGGCTGGCCCTCTACGGCGCCGGTCTGCTGGTCGTGCCGACGACCGTGGCCGCCGTGTACGCCACGTGGGGTGCCCTCGACGAGCTCGCGTTCAACATGTTCTGGCGCCCGTTCCAGTTCCCCAACTACTACGTCCCGGTGGAGCTGCCTCCCTTCCACTCGATCGCTCTGCTGGCCTCCGTCGCGGCGCTGGCCACCGCCGGACTGCTGCTCCTGCGCGGCGCGAGGCTCGCCGCGCTCGGCCTGGCCGTTCCCGGTGCGCTGCTCGCGGCCGTGGCGATCCGGGCGACGGGCTCGGCGCTTCAGCTCGGCATCGCGGTGGACCGCGCCAGCGGCGTGCTGCCCGCGCTGACCGCCTACGCGGGGCTTGCGCTCCTGGTCGCGCCGCTGGGGCGGCGCAGCGGGGTCGAACCGGTCCAGCGGACGCTGGTGGCGGTGCTGTTGTTCCAGCAGATGATGGTGTTCCAGATCTTTCCCCGCGCCGGATTCAACTACACCATGATGCTCGGGACCCTGACGCCCGTCCTCGCCTACCTCTGCTTCCGCTGGTGGCAGGCGGCCGGCGTCGCCGGTCGCGCCCGCGCGCCGCAGCGCGCCGCGGCCTTCGCCCTGGTGAGCTTGTTCCCGGTGTCCCTGGTGGCGTACATCGTGGCCGATGCCGTGTGGCAGCCCCGGCCCGGCGAGCTGGCGTGGACGGCCATGCGCTTTCCGGCGACCCGGGGCATCCGGCTGAGTCCGGCGGAGTATCGCCTCCACGAGGTGCGGGTCGTGGAGTGGCTGGTCGACCACATCCGGGCGGCGGAGCCCGCCGACGCTCCCGTGTTTCTGCTCACCAACGACCGCATGCTGCTGCTGCTGAGCGAGCGGGAGTCGCTCTTTCCCGATCACACTTTCGTCCTCT
>JAZFWH010000185.1:0-3694 GCA_036482635.1 Myxococcota bacterium | reverse complement strand
GGCGGCCGCGCCGCTGCAGGATTACGCGCGCTTCACCCAAGAAGACTCGGCCGCGGCCGAGCGCTACGCGAAGCGCCTCGCGACCCGCCTCGAGCACCTTCGCGCGTTCAACGCGCCGGTGGCGCCCGAGGCGACGGTGGCCGCCACGGGCTCTCTGACGGCCGGGGCCACCACCGTCTCCTTGCGGCTCGGCGGCGAGAACGCACCCATGCTGGGCCTCGCCGCGCGGGCGGACGCCGGCCCGGTGGTGGTCGAGGAGGTGATGACCCGGCAGCACGGCAAGGCACACGTCCGACGCAGCATCGTGGTGCGGCAGGGCAACCGGACGCTGGCCGTGGTGAAGTCGCGCTCCAGGCAGACGAACATCAGCACCGACATCTACGACGAGAGGGATCTCGAGCGCTGGGGGGGCCGCTAAGCCTAGTCGGAGGCGGGTCCGGGCGAGCTCCGCGCGGGCAGGCGCAGCCAGCCCGGCGGCACGCCGTCGCGGCGCGCTGACTTCCGCAGCGCTTCCAGACGGTGCTCCGCCGCCGCCACGTCCTCCCGCGACTCGTCCACCTCCGCCAGCACCGCCGCCTTGCGCTCGCCGCGAACCCTGCGCCGGTGGCGCATCTGGCGGTACGCGTCGAGCGCCGCCTGGTGGCGGTCGCGCGCGCGGTCGAGGTTGGCGTACGCCGAGGCCACGCGCTTGCGCCAGCGGTGTCCCTCGCGCCCTTCCGCGTCCGCCGCGTCGGGACCCAGGGGCCCCAGCGTGAGGAATGCGAGGGAGAGGACCAGCAGCGCGCGTAGGCAAGCCCTCACGGCGCGCTCGCGGGCCGCTCGGCGGTCGGCGGTCGGCGCACGCGGGGCGCGCGCTCGTAGACGAACTGCTCGATCGACTTCACGCAGCGGCGGTCCTGTGCCAGGAACTGAAGGCCCATGCCCTGCGGTTGGCCGGGCGCAGGGTCGCGGTGCCAGACGACCTGGGCCGTCGAGGAGAGCGGGTCGGCAATCTCGGGCAGCTCGAAATCGATGCGGACCTCGGTTTCGAGCTGCAGGTGGCTCTCGGTCTCGATGAACATGCCACCTCGCGAGAGATTGCGCGCGGTGCCCCAGGCGTCCTCGCTGGCCAGCTGGATCCTGACGGGCGCCTCCAGCTCGATGCGGGTGAGCCCGCGCACGCTCGTCGCGTGCAAGAAGCGGTTGACCGCCTGGATCAGCGAGATGCGGTCGATCGGCTTGGCGATGATGTCGTCGGCACCGGCGCGGACCGCGCGCGCGTGGTCCTGGGCGTCTTCGCCGGGGATCACCAGGATGACCGGCGTGGCCTTCAGGTCCGGATCGGACTTGATCGCCCGGCACAGGGTCTCCCCGTCCACGTTCGGCATGACGAGATCCGTCACCACCACGTCGGGGCGCAGAGTGCGCGCCAAGGCGAGGGCTTCCTCGCCGTCGGCCGCGGTGGTCACGCGCCCGGAGCGCGCGAGGAACAGCGACTCGAGCTCGCGGAACATCGCGGCGTCGTCCACGATCAAGATGGTTCGCTCGGGTGCCACGCGGGCCTCCGTGGGGTGGGGTTGCGACGTCAGCGGGAAACGCCGCGCACGCCGTCGACGACCCCGCCGATCTCGGTGCGCACGAGCCAGTTGGAGCCACCCTCGCGGTACCAGCGCTGGGTCTCGCGGATCGGCCTCTCGACCAACGCCGTCAGCACGTAGCCGCGGTAGGTCACCTCGACCGTCGCGGACGCGAGGCCGTCGTCGTACGCGATGTCCCCGATCTCGTAATCCGTGATGCGGATGGTTTCGAAGGCCGCCGCATGGGAGCGGAAGTCGTCGCGCAGCTCCGGGTCGACGTAGGCGCTCGCCTTCTCGAGCTCACCCCAGCGGACGAGCTGGGTGTAACGGAGCTGGGATTCCTCCAGGCTCCCCTTGCGGTCCATCAGATCGTTGGGCGAGACGCACGCTGCGACGGACAGCGCACCTCCCAGCAGCACCCGCGCGGCGAACGGTCGAATCCTGCGGCTTCTCATGCGGCCCCCCTTCCGCCGCCCGGCAGCCCGCGTTGCAGGCGCCGGAGCAGGCTCGGCTTTCCTATTCGGCGCGTGCGCGCCCGCGCCTGAGCGCGGGTGTGTGTTATGCTCGCGCTCTCTGCGTTCAAGCTATTGAAAATACACAGGTTTCTCGATTTGCTGCTGCTCGGGATCGACATCGGCGGCACCAAAGTGGCCCTGGCGCTGGGCGACGAGCGGGGCAGGCTGGTGGCGCGGCGACGCCGGCCCACGGAACCGAGCGGCAGGCCGCAGACCGACGTGGAGCGAATGGTCGACGACGCGCGGCGGCTGATGGCCGACGCGGACGTGAGCCCCTCGCAGCTGTCGGCCGCGGGCATCTCGGTGCCCGGTCCGCTGGATCCCGAGCGCGGCGTCGTGCTGGGTCCGCCCAACTTGCCGAGCTGGAGCAACGTGCCGGTTCGCGAGCTGTTCGCCAGCGCGCTCGACCTGCCGGTGTGGGTGGAGAACGACGCCAACGCCGCGGCGCTCGCCGAGTGGCGCTTCGGTGCGGGCCGGGGCCTCTCTCACCTGGTCTACCTCACCATGTCGACCGGGATCGGAGCGGGGCTCATCCTCGACGGACGGCTCTACCGGGGCCAGCACGGCAACGCCGGCGAGCTCGGTCACGTGCCGGTGGAGTGGGGCGGGGCGCAGTGCGCCTGTGGGATGCGCGGCTGCTTCGAGGCCTACGCCGGAGGCGCGGCGTGGACCCGGCGGCTGCGCGAGGTCGCACCCGAGACCAGCCGCGTCGTGGCGCTGGCTGGTGGCCGCGAGCGTGTCGACCCCGAACACGTGGTGGCTGCCGCGCGCGAGGGCGACGACTTCGCCCGCGCCGAGCTCGACCGCTTCAACGAGTACCTGGCCCGCGGGATCGCGGTCGTCGCCTTCCTGCTGGCGCCGCAGGCCGTGATCCTGGGAACGATCGCCGCGGCGGCCGGCGAGGAGCTCTGCCTGGCGCGCGTGCGCGAGCGGGTCGCGACGCGCGTGTGGCCCGCGCTCACCCGCGAGCTGCGCATCGTGCCCGCCGGGCTGGGAGAGCAGCTCGGCGCCTACGCGGGCCTGTGTACCGCGCTGGAGGGACTGGAGGCGGCCCGGAGCTGAGCGCGCTGGCCGCGGCTCAGGCGGCGTTCCGCTGTGCGCTGCGCAGCACGCGGTCGCGGAGCGCCGCGAAGTCGCCGGCCGCGATGGCGCGACGCGCCTCGCCGAGCAGGCGCAGGTAGAAGCGCAGGTTGTGCAGCGAAGCGAGCCGCGCGCCGAGTGCGTCGTTGGCCCGGAGCAGGTGCGACAGGTAGGCGCGCGAGTGGCGGCTGCAGGCGGGACAGTCGCAGTCCGCGTCCGGTGGCGCCGGGTCGTCGCGAAAGCGCGCGGTGCGCAGCTTGAGCAGACCGGTGCTGGTGAAGAGCACTCCGTGGCGCCCGTGGCGCGTGGGCAGCACGCAGTCGAACAGGTCGACGCCGACGGCGATGGCCTCGACCAGATCGGCGGGGCGCCCCAGGCCCATCAGGTAGCGGGGTGCCGCGGCGGGAAGCTCGGCGTGGGCCGCGGCCACGAGCTCGCTGCGGCGCTCGGGCAGCTCGCCCAGGCCGAGCCCGCCGTGGGCGTAGCCGTCGAAGCCGATGGCCGCGGTGGCCCGCGCGCTCTCCCGGCGCAGCGCCTCGGAAG
>JAZFWH010000184.1:0-20750 GCA_036482635.1 Myxococcota bacterium | reverse complement strand
CGCCCACCCGCGAGTACGCCCGGGGATCGTACGAGGACTCGACCTGGGGCAGGGCGGACAGTTCGGTGGGCACGTCGTGCTCGCGCAGCACCCGCTCGATGAAAATGGCCCAGCGGCCCGAGCGCACGACCCCAGCGCGGAACTTGTCCGCCTGGCCGAGCTGGAAGCGGAGGTTGCGCGACGCGTCGCGCAACGTCTGGTTCGTGGTGCCCTTGGGCCAGCGCGACAGCGCGCGCTCTTCCTGTTTGCTCAGGCCGCTGCGCGCGCCCTGGGCGAGCCTGCGCAGGCTGTCCCGATAGGAGCGCTTCACCGCCTCGATGCGCCGCTCCTGCGCCCGGCCGCTCAGGCCGGGGGAGAGGTCGAAGACCTCGTACACGACGTCGAGGTGCTCCGAGTCGTGGATCAGCCCGCTCCGCCCGTCGATCTCGCCGTAGATGCGGATCCAGAAACGGACCGCGCTCTCCAGCTCCGGAGGCCGGGGCAGGGCATCGCGCGCGCCGGCGGGTGCAGTCGGCGTGAACGCGAGCGTCGCGATCACGGCAGCCAAGAATCGGACCATCATTCGCCCCTTAGATCGGACACGTCAGGTGGAAACCTGACTCCGCAGCGACGGCATCCGGGTGGCCACCCCCCTGGGGCAACCCGTGCTGAACGCGTCAGCGCCGTCGATTCCTCTTGCGGGCCTTGCGCGCCTGCTTGCGCTTGCCCCGCTGGCGGGCGCGCAGGCGGGCGGACTCGCGCCGTCCGCCCCCGCTCCCTCCCTCCAGCAGCGCCGGGTCGAGCCCCCCGGCGCCGGCCAGCTTCCCGAGCCCGGGAATGCGCCCGAGCATTCCGCCCCCGGAGCCGAGCGCCGACATCATCTGGCGCATCTGCCCGAAGCGCTCCACGAGATCGCGCACGTCCTTCACCTGGTGGCCGCTGCCGCGTGCGATGCGGGTGGCCCGGCTCGTGTCGATGACGTCGGGGCGTGTGCGCTCACGGGGCGTCATCGAGCCGATCAGCGCCTCCACGCGCACCAGCTCTCGCTCGTCGAGCTGCTCGGCGAGCGAGCCGGCCATCGGCAGCTTGGCCACGACGTCCTTGAGTGGGCCCATGCGCTGGATCGTCTTGAGCTGCGCGACCAGGTCTTCGAGCGTGAACTGGCCGCGCAGCAGGCGCCGGGCGTCGCGCTCGGCGGCCTGCTCGTCGACCACCTCCTCGAAGTCCCGCACCAGGCCGACGATGTCGCCCATGCCCAGGATCCGGGACGCCAGACCCTCCGGCCGGAAGGGCTCCAGGCGGTCCAGCGCCTCCCCGGTGCCCAGGAACTTGATCGGGACACCGGTGACGGCCTTGACCGCCAGCGCCGCCCCGCCGCGGGCATCGCCGTCGAGCTTGGTGAGCACGAGACCGTCCAGCTCGAGCTGCGCCTGGAAGCCGGCGGCCACGTTCACCGCGTCGCGGCCCATCAGGGCGTCGCAGACCAGCAGCGTGTTGGCCGGGGACGCCGCCCGGGCGATCTCCTTCAGCTCGTCCATCAGCTCGTCGTCGATCGCCAGGCGCCCGGCCGTGTCGTAGACGATGGCGTCGAAGCCCTCGGACGCAGCCCGCCGCGCGGCCGCCGCGCAGATGGCCGGCGGCGCGTCGCCCTCGCCCCCGCTGTGCACCTCGGCGCCGATCTGTTCGCCCAGCTGCTGGAGCTGGAGGACCGCCGCCGGCCGGCGGACGTCCGCGGCGACCAGCAGGGGCCGCCGCTGCTCGGACTGGAGGTGTCGCGCCAGCTTGGCGGCCACGGTGGTCTTGCCCACGCCCTGCAGGCCGACCAGCATGACCGACGTCACGCCCGCCGAGCTCCGTCGCAGCGACGGGTCCACCGGCCCCATCAGGTCGGTGAGCTCCTGCTCGCAGATCCCCACGAAGTGCTCTCCGGGTGTCACCCGGACCCGCCGGCCCGACGCGTCGCGCACGCGGGTCGCGACCTTTTCCCCCAGGGCCCGCTGCTTGACGCGGGCGAGGAAGTCCTTGGTCACGCCCAGGTCGACGTCCGCCTCCAGCAGCGAGAGGCGCACGTCGCGCAGGGACTGCTCGATGTTCTCCTCGCTGAGGGCGCGGACGCCGCTCAGCTTCTCGCGGGCAGAGGTGAAGCCTTGGGTCAGGATCTCGAGCATGCGGGCTCCGGGGTGGCGGAGCATAGCGCGCGGGCGGTTGCTGGCAGGGCGATCGAAGTGCAACATCAGCGCAGGAGAACGGATTCGACATGGCGACCGAAGTCGAGGCTCAGCTGGCGGGCAGCATCTGGAAGATCGAGAAGGCGGCGGGCGACGCGATCGATCAGGACGAGGTGTTGATGATCATCGAATCCATGAAGATGGAGATCCCCGTCGAGGCGCCGTGCGGCGGACGCATCCGGGAGATCTGCGTGCAGGAAGGCGACAGCATCGAAGAAGGAGCCGTCGTCGCGGTGATCGAGTGAGCCGGGTGCCGGCCGCCGCATCCGCCGGACGGAGCTCGAGGGCCATGGCCGAAGGCGTAGAGGCGCGTTTCCTCCGGCCCGCCGAGCGGGGCGCGGCGCTCGCGCACCTGGGACGCGACGCCGAGGCCAACCTCCTGCTGTTGGACGCCACGGCCCGGCTGGGCTCGGCCCCGGCGCCGGGCGAGCTGCCCAGCGAAGTCGTGGCGGCGTGGCGCGGACCCGAGCTGGTGGGGATGGCGGGGCTGCGGCCCGCCGTGATCTTCGACGCGCGGGTCGAGCCCGAGGCCGTCGAGTCCTTCGTCCCCTACCTCAACGCCCTGGCCGTGGGACTGGTCAAGAGCTCGCCGTCGGCCGTGGACCAGCTCTGGGGGTACCTCGCGGGCCGTCGCCGGGCGCTGGTGGACCGCCTCGAAACCGCCTACTCGGTGCGCCCCGGCGAGCTGCGGGCCGCGGAGCCGCAGCGCGGCGCCGCGCTGCGCCGCGCCACCGCCGGCGATCTGGAGGCGCTGGTGCTGGCGGCTCGCGAGAGCCTGCGCGAGGAGGACCGCCCGGACCCCTTCGCCGGCGACGCCAAGGGCTTCCGCCGCTGGGTGCGCGGCCGCGTCGACCGGGCCCGAGTGGTCGAGGTGGAGGGACGCGTCGTGTGCGTGGGCTACGCCGACGTGCAGCGGACCGAGGGCTGGCTGGTCCAGGGCGTCTACACCTGGCCGGAAGCCAGGCGTCGCGGCTTCGCGCGTCTGGGCGTGTCGCAGCTGTGCCGCGAGGCGTTCGAGGCGGGGGCGGACCACGTGCAGCTCGCGGTCGTCGAGGACAACACCGCGGGGCGCCGCCTGTACGAGGGACTCGGCTTCGAGGCCTTCTCCGAGCTGCGCACGATTCTCTTCACCTGAAAAGGTCTTCAGCTGAGAAGGAGGCATGCCATGGGACTGCTCGACGGGAAGGTCGCGATCGTCACGGGCGCCGGTGGCGGCATCGGTCGGCGCCACGCCCTGGCGCTGGCGGGCGAGGGCGCGGCGCTGGTCGTCAATGACCTGGGCGGATCGCGCGACGGAAGCGGTGCCGGCCAGTCGATGGCGGACGGAGTCGTGAAAGAGATCCGCGCGGCCGGTGGAGAAGCCGTCGCGAACTACGCCAGCGTCTCGACCGTGGAGGGCGGCGAGTCCATCCTGCGCGCTGCGCTCGACGCCTTCGACAAAGTCGACGTGCTGGTCAACAACGCCGGCATCCTGCGGGACAAGACGCTCTCGAAGACGGACGAGGCCCTGTGGGACTCCGTCGTCGCCGTGCACCTCAAGGGCACCTACTGTGTCACCCGCCCGGTCTTCAACCACATGAAGGAGCGCGGCGAGGGCGGTGTGATCATCAACACCTCGTCGACTTCGGGCCTGAACGGCAACTTCGGGCAGTGCAACTACGGCGCGGCGAAGGCGGGCATCGCCGGCTTCACGCGCTGCCTGGCTCTCGAAGGCGCGAAGTACGCGATCCGCTCGTTCATCCTGGCGCCGGTGGCGTTGACGAGGCTCACCGAGGACCTCCCCGGCTTCGACAACGAGGAGATGCAGGCGCGGATGGATCCGGGCCTGGTGTCCCCGCTGGTCACCTTTCTGGCCAGCGACCTCTCCGCGCAGCTCAACGGCACCACCTTCTACGTCGGCGGGGGCCGCATCGCCGAGATGAAGGTGGTGACCCACAGCGGCGTGACGAAAAAGCAGGGTGGGGGCCTTTGGACGCCCCGCGAGATTGCCGAAAAGATGAAGCCCGGGGAGATCTTGCTGCCCGACTGAGCGGGTGGTACATCTGACCGTGGCATGGGGGAGCGGCCGGTCTTGTCGAGCGAGGCTCCGCGCGCGCAGAGCACGACGCCGCTGACGCAGTCGGCGGACTCCCTGTCGGCGATGACGCCGCGCTTCAACCTGTTCTTCCGCTGGTTTGCCCGCCGCTTCTTCCGTCACTTCGACCTCGATCGCCGGACCGTCGAGCGCCTGCGCGACCTCGAGAGCCGGGGCTCCGTCGTCTACGTGATGCGCTACGCGAGCCGGCTGGATTACTTCCTGTTCAACGCCCTGTTCCGCCGGGAAGGCTTGCGGCTCTCGAGCTTCGCCAACGGCATCCGCTTCTACTACTACCGGCCGTTCTGGGAAGTGCTGCGCATCGTGTTGCGCAAGCGCACGCCGGGCAGCGGGGAGCACGAGCGGGCGCGCGAATACGCGCGCAGCCTGGCGCGCGACGGGCAGTCGCTGTTCCTGTTCCTGCGCACGGCCCGGCTGCGCAGGTGGATGGGCCGGCGCGGCGCCGTGCAGCAGAGCAAGAACGAGCTCGACCTGCTCGAGGAGGTGGTCGCGGCGGTCTGGCAGCCGGAGCGGCCCGTGTACGTCGTGCCGCTCGCACTCTTCTGGCGCAAGGGCCCGCGCGCCCGGCGCCGCTTCCTGAACCTCTCTTACGGTGCCAGCACGCGTCCTTCCGACCTGGCCAAGGTGACGTCGTTCCTCACCACGTACCGCGGCCTGTTCGTGAAAGTCGGAGACCCCATCGACCTCGCCTCGTTCATCGCCGAACGTCGGGCCGAGGGGCCCCTGTCGGTCGCGCGCAAGGTGCGCCGGGTCATCCTCACCTATCTCTACCGCGAGGAGAAGGTCGTGGAGGGGCCGACCCTCCGACCGCGCTACGAGGTCCAGGAGATCCTGCTGCGCAGCCCCGGCGTCGAGAAGGCGATCGCAGCGCGCGCACAGCAGCGTCGGGGCTCGATGGAGCAGGCGCGCGTGGACGCGATGCGCATGGTGCGAGAGATCGCCGCCAACATGAACTCGACGTTCCTGGCGATCCTGAACGCCGTGGTGACGGCGATCATGCGGCGCCTGTTCGCCTCGATCGAAGTGTCCGGTCTGGACAAGGTGGCTGGCTACGCCACGCACCACCCGCTGGTCCTCGTGCCGAGCCACCGCTCCTACTTCGATTTCGTGATCGTGTCATCGCTCTTCTACGAGAACCACCTCGTGCCACCGCACATCGCCGCGCGGGAGAACATGGGCTTCGGCCCCTTCGGCTTCCTGTTCCGGCGCTGCGGGGCCTTCTTTCTGCGGCGTTCGTTCGACGACCCGCTCTACAAGGAGATCTTCCGCGCCTACGTGGCCCACCTGATTCAGGAGGGGTACACACAGGAGTTCTTCATCGAGGGCGGGCGCTCTCGCACCGGCAAGACCCTGGCGCCGCAACTCGGAATGCTCTCGTGGAACGTGGAGGCCTTTCTGGGCAGCGCGCGCCGCGACCTGTTCTTCGTGCCGATCGCCATCACCTACGAGCGGCTGGTCGAGGAGGGCGCGATGCTGGGCGAGCTCGCCGGCGCCAAGAAGAAGGACGAGAGCGTGGTCGGGCTGATGCGCGCCCGCAAGTTTCTGCAGCGCCGCTTCGGCAGCGTCTTCGTCAACCTGGGGGAGCCGATCTCGCTGGCCTCCGCCCTCGGCGACCGCCGCGACGCCCACGCCGCCGCGAGCACGCCGCAGGCCCTCGCCGAGCGGCGGACGTTCATCGAGGGTCTGGGCAACCGGATCGCCGAGCGCATCAATTGGGCCGTGGTGCCCAACGCCACCTCGGTGGCCGCCTGCGCCCTGCTCGGCGAACGCCGCCGCGGCGTATTCCGCAGCGAGCTGGTGGGGCGCATGCAGGAGGTGGTGGACCTGTTGCGGCTACAGGACGTGCGGCTCACGCCGGCGCTGGCTCGCGACGAGGGCGACTTCAGCGAATCGATCACCTCCCTGTTGCGCAGCGAGCTGATCCGCTCGGTGCGCGATCCGCGGGGCGAGATCCTCTACTTCGAGGAGTCGCAGCGCCGCGCCCTCGACCTGTACCGCAACTCCGTGGTCCACTTCCTCGCCGCGCCCAGCTTCCTGGCCTGGCGCCTGCTCGCCGGTCCCGCCAGCGAGGGCCTGCGCCAGGAGCTGGCCAGCTGGCTCGACCTCTTCTACTACGAGTTCTTCGTGCCGCGCGGCGAGGTGCTCGCCGCGCACTTCGATGGCTTCGTCGACCACTTCGAACGCTTCGGCTGGGTGGAGCGCAGTGACGGCCAGCTGCGCGCGACCGAGAAGGGCCTTCCGCGCTTCCGGTTCCTGGCGGAGCAGACGCGGGGGGTGGTGGAGGTCTACTACGCCACCTTCTGCGCGGTGTTGGCAGCCGAAGGCTCCCTCACCCTGAAGGACCTGCGCAAGGCGGCCAGCGAGCAGTTCGAGCGGGCGGAGCTGCTGGGCGAGGTGGACCGCCGCGAGGCGGCGAACCCCGTCACCTTCGCGAACGGGGTCGACCTGCTGGTGCGGCGGGGGGTGTTGCAGCAGGCGGAAGGCGCGGGCGGGGGCGAGGTCGCCTACGTGCGAGGCAAAGCCTTCGACGACCTGCCCGCCCTGCGCGAGCGTCTGGCGGCGGCGCTATCCGCCCGGTAGCCTCGCCTCCTCCATGGACCTGGTCTCGGTGCTCGATTTCGAGAAGGCCGGGGGACTCGTCACCGCGATCGCCCAGGACGACGCCACCGGTGAGGTGCTGATGGTGGCCCTCATGAACGAGGAGGCGTTCCGGCGCACCCTGGAGACGGGCGAGGCCTTCTACTGGAGTCGGTCGCGCAACCGGCTCTGGCACAAGGGTGAGGTGAGCGGACACACCCAACAGGTGAGGTCCGTCTACGTCGACTGCGATGGTGACGTCGTGTTGCTCCGCGTCGAGCAGCGCGGCGGCGCCGCTTGCCACACGGGCAAGCGCAGCTGTTTCTTCCGCAAGGCGGAGACCGGCGGCTGGGTCGACGTCGGCGAGCAGGTCTTCGACCCGCAGAAGGTCTACGGTTCCGAGACGAGATGAGCGAAAGGCAAGCCAAGCGACTGCGCCTCGGTTTTCCGAAGGGCAGCCTTCAGGAGACGACCCAGAAGCTCTTCGCGCTGGCGGGCTTCGAGATCCGCCTGGGCGAGAGGTCGTACTACCCCGACCTCGGCGACCCCGAGATCGAGTGCATCATGATCCGCGCCCAGGAGATGGCCCGCTACGTGGACCAGGGCGTGCTGGACGCGGGCATCACGGGGCTCGACTGGGTCCAGGAGTGCCGCGCCAAGGTGAAGGAGATGGCCGACCTGCGCGCCCCCTGGCCCAAGTACTCGCCGGTGCGCTGGGTGGTGGCCGTGGAGGCGGGCTCCCCCATCCGCAAGCCGACCGACCTGGAGGGCCGGCGCGTCGCCACCGAAGCCGTCGGTCTGACGAAGCGTTACCTGAAGAAGCTGGGCGTGACGGCGGAGGTGGAGTTCTCCTGGGGGGCGACCGAGGTGAAGCCGCCCGTACTGGCCGACGCGATCGTCGACGTGACGGACACGGGCGCCAGTCTGCGCGCGAACAATCTGCGCGTGATCGACACGGTCATGGAGAGCACGCCGCGCTTCATCGCGAACCCCGACGCGTACGCGGATCCCTGGAAGCGCCGCAAGATGGAGCGCATGCTGCTGCTGCTGCGAGGCGCGATCACGGCGGCCGGCCGCGTGGGTCTGATGATGAACGTGCCGAACGATGCTCTGGCCGCCGTGCTCAAGATCCTGCCCGCCCTCGGCACGCCCACGATCTCGCACCTCGCCGACGAGGGCTGGGTCGCCATCAACACGGTGGTGGAGGAGCGCCTGGTGACGGAGCTGTTCCCCCAGCTCGCCGAATCGGGCGCACGCGGCATCGTCGAGTATCCGCTGAACAAGATCATCGAGTGAGCGGGTGACGGGGCTGGCCCGGCGGCTCGCGGGTGCCCTTCCGCGCTACCTGCGAATCGCCTGGTGGGGGCTGGTGTCTCCCCGCGTTCTGGAGCGCGAGCCGCTGGTGGTCTACCAGGGCGTGATCTTCTCGGATCGCGGGGTGCTGCTGAGCGTGCGCAGCGACCTGCGCGGCTGGGAGCTGCCCGGCGGAAACGCCGGCCCGGGCGAATCCGCCGAAGCCGCGCTGCGCCGCGAAGTCCTCGAGGAGACGGGGCTGGAGATCGCGGTGGGACGCGAGGTGGGCCGCTACGTGCGGACCGGCTTCCGCCCCTACACGGCCCGGGTGTTCGCCTGCCGCGTGGTGGGGGGCTCGCTGCGACCGAGCGAGGAGACGCCGGTGGTCCGCTGGTCCGACCCCCGCGCCCTGCCGAGCACGCTGTTTGCCTGGTATCGGGCCCCGCTGGCGGACGCCCTGAGCGGGCTCCCCGAGCCCGTCGTCCGCCACGAGTACCAGGGCGTGCGGGCGGTGCTGGCGGCGATGGGCATCGACCTGAGGATGCGCCTCTCGGGCGACCGGGCGGGGTGGGCCCCCTAGCGTTGGCTCTCGCGCAGCCCGCTGGCCTCCCACTCCTTGCTCAACTGTTGGAGCTTGCGGGAGAACTCGGCCAGGTCGTCGTCGAAGGAGAGGATGATCTCGGTGGTGCGGGGGATGTCGTCGCCGTTCAACAGGCCGCGGTAGCGATTCAGGTTCGCCAGGATCGCTTCGGCCACCTTGAGGGCGCGCTTCTCGGTCTTGATCAGGGGCGATTGGAGCGTGTAGACGTTGTTGCGGCCCCAGAGGCTCTCGTCGCGGACGATCGCGATCTCGCGGTAGACGCTGTTGATCGGATCGAAGTTGTACTCGACACGTACCTCTTTGAAGATGTCCGTGTTGCCCGTGTAGAAGCCGCGCTCCTTCTCGACCTTGCCCAGCTGCCGACAGCGTGGACAGTAGAAGGTGTCTCCGTGATTGAGTAGGAAGACGCCCTTCGCGTAATCCTCACAGTCCGTGTTCTCGCAGTAGCCGACGCCGCGCTTCATGATCGCCATCCCTTGGTTCGGACCGCCTCCCGGGCCCTGGATGGTGCCGAGCGGGGTAGGACCGATCGCCTGAGGTCCTCCCAGGGCCTCTTGGGAAGACCACGCAAACCCCATGCCAGCGCGCCGACTGCGCGGCTTTTGCGAAGGGGCGGGCTGAACTTGCAGCCGCCAATGCCGCCTACCCGCGTGTCCGGGAGAACCCGTTTCCGGCCTCCCAGAAGCCACTGGGCGGGACATGGTGGGAAACACCCTTCCACGCCCTGCCTTCGGCCCGGGACCACGCAAGTGCTTGCGTAGCTCTAGCCCCGTGCCGCGCGTACGCTTCCCCTCTGGGGGGGTGGGTAAGCGACCGTCTCCTTTTGCGAAAAGCCGAGCTGTAGACGCAGGTCAGTGGCTAAGTGCTTATACTCTTGCGGGCTTGCTGTTGTCAACCACGGATTGAGAGACGGCCTCCGGAAGGGCTCACGGACGCCTCCAGGCCGACCCGCAGCAGCAGCAGGTGCGCGAAGGCCGCCACCGCGGTGGCCACGCCCACCGCGAAGGGCCAGCCCATGCCCTGTCCCAGGCTGCCCCGCTGCAGGTTCTCGGGGTGCATGGCCGCCCCACCGAACAGGTCGATCGCGAAGTAGTTGAGCGGGATCGCCAGGGCGCCGGCGATGCCGTAGACGGCCGCCAGGCGCGCGGTGCGCTCGCTGCCCTCAGTGAAGCTGCGCAGCAGCAGGTAGGCGAGGTAGATGAACCAGAGCAGCAGGGTCACGGTGAGACGCGGGTCCCAGGCCCACCAGTGCCCCCAGGTGCCCTTCGCCCAGATCGGCCCGGTGACGATCACCAGGGTGCAGAACAGGACGCCCATCTCGGCCGCCGCGGCGGCCACCCGGTCGTAGCGCTCGTCGTTCGTGGCCAGGTAGAACCCGCTGCACACCGCCGTCACCAGGAAGCCCAGGTACGCGGCGAAGGCGCAGGGCACGTGGACGTAGAGGATCTTCTGGACCACGCCCTGCATGCTGTCGTTGGGCGCGAGGATCACCTGGCCGCCGTAGGCCAGGGCGAGGAGCGCGAGCAGGATTCCGCTCGCGCGAAGCGCTGTGGAGCCGTCAGCGTACCCGGTCATGCGCTCACTCTTCGAGGACGTATTCGAAGCCGAGGAACGAGAGTATCAGGTAGACCGCATCGGTCACGATCAGCAGCTGGATGGCCGCGAAGGGCGCCGTGCCGTCGGCGAGCAGTGCCGAGGTGGCGCGCACCGAGCCCAGCAGTACCGGGACCAGCAGGGGGAGGAGGAGCAGCGGCAGCATCACCTCGCGAAACCGCGTGCGCACGGCGACCGCGGCGAACAGCGTGCCGATGGAGCACAGGCCCAGGGATCCCAGCGCGACGACCCCCGCCAGCCGCCCCGCTACCGGCGTCAGATCGACCTCGAAGACCAGGGCGAAGACGCAGGCGGTCACCGCCTGGACCACGCCCAGCACCAACAGGTTGGCGGCGCCCTTGCCCAGGAAGACCCAGCCCCGGTCCACGGGGACCAGCGCGATGCCGGAGAGGGCCTCGTTCTCGAGCTCGGCGGAGAAGGAGCGGCCGAGCCCGAGCAGCGCCGCGAAGACGTAGGCGATCCACAGCAGGCCCGGGGCGGTTGCGCGCGTCTGCGCCGTGGCGCCGCCGGGCAGGGAGAAGTGGAACACCACCACCACCAGCAGCGAGAAGACCAGCATGGCCACGACGCGGTCGCGGCTGCGCCACTCGACGAGCAGGTCCTTCCAGAGAATCGCCAGGAAGACGTTCATGGACTCGCTTCGGCCGCGGCCGCGTAGGCGCGCTCCAGGGCGGCGACGTCTCGCTGCGGCGCGCGCACCTCGTGCGCGATGCGCCCGGCGGCCAGCACGATCGCGACGTCGGCGACCTGGGCCGCCAGGCCCACGTCGTGGGTCGCCAGCACCGCCGTGCGCCCCTCGTGCCTCAGATCCGCCAGCCGTCCTGCCAGCCGCTGCGCCGCGCGGCGATCGAGGCCCGCGAAGGGCTCGTCGAGCAGGACGATCTCCGGGTCGTGCACCAGGCCTCGGGCGACCGCGAGCCGCTGGGCCATGCCGCGCGAGAGCGCGCCCGCGGCGAGATGGGCCACGCCCTCCAGGCCCTCCTGGGCGAGTCGCTCCTCCACGCGGGCGGCGGCGTGGGGCACGCGGTGCAAGCGGGCGGCGAAGAGCACGTTCTCGCGGGCCGTGAGCGCCGCGTACAGGAAGGTGGCGTGGCCGACGAAGCCCACGCGCGCGCGGGCCGCGCGGTCGTGGGCCGGCTCGCCACAGATCGAGAGGCTCCCGCCGCTGGGGCGACCGAGGCCGGCCATCAGGCGCAGGAGGGTCGACTTGCCGGCGCCGTTGGGTCCGAGCACGGCCAGGCTCGAGCCGGCCGGGACCTCGAGGTCCACCCCGGTGAGTGCCGTGGCGTGGCCGAAGCGCTTCTCGAGGCGTCGCGCCGCGATCGCCGGCTCGCTCACGCCGGCCCTGGGTTCAGGGGTGTTCCGCATTGGGAGCAGAAGCGCGCATCGCTGGGGCAGGGTGCCCCACAGCTCGCGCAGCGCCCTTCTGCGGCGCGCTGCGCGGGAGGTGCTTGCGGGGGCCCGCCTTGCCCCGGACTCCGCTCGCCTGCGGCTCGCTGCGCGGCGGCCGAGCCGCCTTGCCGCTCCTCCCGGATCAGGGCGGCGGCGCGCGCCCGAAGCTCGGCGCGCAGGCTCGTGTAGTCGTCCGGGACCAGCTTCCCGGTCTCGAAGTCGTGCTCGGCATCCTGGAGCGCCGCGTAGACCGACGCGCGCTCGACCGCGGTGGAGTTGGCGCGCGGCTCCGCGTCCAGCCTGTCCGGTCCCGCCGCCCGCAGCGGGCGCATCAGGAAGACGCCTGCCGCGCACGCCGCGAGCAGCACGAAGCCCGTCGCGGCCCAGCGCGAGGTGCCACGGTGCGCCGGCAGCGGGCGCAGCTCCAGGCGGATCGTCTCGCCGGCGCCGATCTCGAAGCCCTCGAGGTGGATGTAGTTGCGGCCTTCGGTTCGCACCGGCCGGCGGCGGTGGAGTCGCTCGGCCTCGGTCAGCACGCCCGTGTCGGCGACGAACACGGTGAGCAGGGGAACCGCGCGCGAGAAACGGCGCTCGAAGCGCACCGGCGCGACGTCAGCCGGCAGCCGGTAGTGCAGGGCGAGGGAGGATTTGCCCGGCGGCAGCGGCCCGCGCACGGCGAGCGCGCCCGAAGGATCGGGCGAGAGGCCCAGCTCCAGCAACTCGGGGCTGAAGCGCAGGTCCTGCGCTCCCGCCGGCAGCGACAGGCACAGCAGCGGCCCGTCGCCCTCCGCGGTCAGGGCCTCGCCGCCGCTCACCTCCAGCAGCAGCCGCTCGTCGACGGCGAGTGACGCATCGTCGAGCTCGAGCCGCAGCTCGGCTTCCGACACCGAGACGCGTTGCTGCGAGGCGGTCGGGGGAGGGATCTCGAGCACCAGCTCGAGCGCGGAGCCGGGCTCGACGCGGCCCGCCGCGGCCACCCGGAAGGAGCGGCCTTCGAGCACCCGCGGCGGGCCGGCGCCGAGGGCGACGGTGCGATCTCCCGAGCGCACGCGACCGGAGGCGGCCGGCCACGCTTCGGTCGTCAACACGGTGAGGCGTCTGGCGCCCGCTGCCAGCGTCCAGCGCAGCGGCTGCCGACCCGCGCCCGGCGGCAGCGCGTAGCTGAACTCGAGCGCCTGGCCTCCCGGGTAGAGCGGTCCCCAGAACGCCACGGACGCGCCGTCCTGCTCGAGCCCCAGCGGGGCGACCCCGAGCGGGGCCTCGAAGTCGCTCGCGTCGTCGGGGAGGCGCGTCCGGAAGATGGGCGCGCGCGCCTGCCGCTCGCCCGGGGGCGCGTAGATCACGCGTTCGGTCACGTTGAGCAGCTCGTGGGACTCCTGGACCCACAGGGTCCCGCAGCCGCGCTCGATGCGGATGCGGGTCTCCCCGACGTCGGCGCCCGAGGCGTCCGCCGTCACGTCGGCGACGCGCAGCTCGACGCTTTGCTCGAGCTCGCCCCCGGCGAAGGCGACGCGGCTTCCGAACGGCACGTCTTCGAAACGGGCGCCGACCAGGTACTCGGTGCCGGGAGCGTTCGAGACGTTCTCGAACAGGAACTCGCCCCGTTCGTCCGAGCTGCCCGCCCGCAGCCCGGGCTCGCCCGAGGCGGACAGGGCGTAGAGCACCACCGGCAGGTCGCGCGCCGCTTCTGGCCGGGTGGCGTGCACGATGCGGCCGCGGATGGCCGCGGGTCCCGCCGCCACGTCGCGGAGCGCGGGTGCCTGCGGCTCCTGGGCGTCCGGCGAGGTGGCCGGCAGCATGGCCCCGAGCAGGGCCAGCCAGAGCGCGGCGCGCTTCATCCCTCGCGCGGCTCCGGGCTCCTGCTCGGGTGGGGCCACATGAGGGCGAGCGTGCCGAGCACGAACACGCCGCCACCGATCCAGATCCAGTTGACCAGGGGGTTGCGGTAGACCTTGAAGGTCGCCGATCCGTCCGCTTCGATCGCGGTCAGGATCACGTAGAGGTCCTCGCGCAGCGTCGAGTAGATCGAGGGGATCGACGCCGGCTGCTGCTCCAGCCAGTACATGCGCTTCTCGGGCGCCATCACCCCCAGAGGCTCGTCGCCGCGGTAGAGCGCCAGGCGGGCCACCGCGCCCCCGTAGTGCTGCTCGGGGATCGCGTTGGCGGTCAGGTACTGGAGGCGGTAGCCGTCGATCGAGATTTCGTCGCCCGGGCGCACGTTCTCGAGGCGCTCGCGGTTGAGGACCGAGCCCGCCGTGCCCACCAGCACCAGCACGACGCCCAGGTGCACCACGTAGCCGCCGTAGCGCTGCTGGTTCTTGCGCAGCAGAACGGAGCAGGCCCGCAGGGCGTTCTCGCCGTGCACGCGCCTGCGCACGGCGATGGCTCGCGCGTACTCCTGCACCACGGTCGCGGTCACGAAGGCGCCGAGGCTCCAAACCAGCAGCGCGTACAGGGCCACGCCGCCGAGCGCCGCCCAGACCGCGGCGCCGGTCGTCAGCCCGGTGGCCAGCGGCCAGGCGAAGTGGCGGCGAATGCTGACGAAGGAAGCCCTGCGCCAGGCGACCAGCGGCCCGACCCCGGTGAGGAACAGCAGGAAGATCGCCAGCGGACCGGCGAGCGTGTTGAAGAACTTCGGTCCCACGGCGATGCGCTTGCCTGTGATCGCCTCCGAGAACACCGGAAACAGCGTTCCCCAGAACACGACCATCAGGATCGCGATCAGCACCCAGTTGTTGAGCAGGAAGCCCGCCTCCCGGGAGACCATCGACTCGATGCGGTTCTGGTTGCGCATCTGGCCGCGGCGGGCCAGCAGCGCCGTGAGGAAGACCGCCGCCGTGATCAGTACGTAGACGAGGAAGATGGAGGTGAACAGCGGTGTCTGGGCGAAGGCGTGGACGGACTGCACGATCCCGCTGCGCGTGAGGAAGGTGCCGAACAGGCACAGGGTATAGGTGAGGCCGATCAGCAGCAGGTTCCAGGTCTTCAGCATGTTGCGCTTTTCCTGGATCATCACCGAGTGGAGGTAGGCGGTTGCGGGGAGCCACGGCATGAACGAGGCGTTCTCGACCGGGTCCCACGCCCAGTAGCCGCCCCAGCCCAGCACCTCGTAGGCCCAGCGCCCGCCCAGCATGATGCCGACGCTGAGGCACAGCCAGGCGAACAGCGTCCAGCGCCGCGTGGTGCGGAACCAGGCCGTGCCGAGCTCACCGGAGGCCAGCGCGGCGAATCCGAAGGCGAAGGGGACGACGAATCCGACCAGCCCCATGTAGAGCATCACCGGGTGAATCATCATCACCGGATGCTGGAGCAGCGGATTGAGACCGCTTCCGTCCGACATCACCGCGCCGGGCGGCAGCTTCTCGAACGGGTTGGTGACGAAGTTGACCAGGACCAGGAAGAAGAGCGCGTTGGTCAGCAGGACCGCGACCACCCAGGGCATCAGCCTTCGGCTCGTGCGGCGGTGCAACCACACGCACCCCGAGCTGTACGCCATCAGTATCCACAGCCAGAGCAAGAGCGAGCCGGCCTGACCGCCCCACAGCGCGGCCAGCCGGTAGGGCAGCGCCATGCTGCGGGCCGAGTGGCTGGCGACGTACTGGAGCTGGTAGTCACCGCCCGCGAAGGCCGCGAACAGCGCCAGCATGGCGAGGCTGACGCAGATGGCGACCACCCAGACGGAGCGCTCTGCTACGCGCGTCCAGTCCAGGCGTCGGGCGACACCGGCGTAAATCGCGCTGCCGACGCCGAGCAGCGCGATCACCAGGGCGAGGCGCAGGGAGTAGATCCCGACGTCGGACATGTCAGAGCGCCGCGGCGGCGGTTTCCGGCTCGAATTTCGACGGGCACTTGGCGAGCACCCGGTCGGCGTGGAACACTGCGTCCTCTCCGGCGCCGGAGAGCATCCCCTCGATCACGACCTCGGCTCCGTCCTTGAAGAGGTCGGGTGTCTCGAGGTCCCCGAGCACGACCTCGAGCGGAGCTCCGTTCGCGGCACCGCTTCCCACGGGGTCGTTCTGGACGCTGAAGCGCACCTGGCGCGCTGCGACGTCGCGTTCGATCGAGCCGGCCGCCACGTAGCCGTGCACCCGCGCGTGCGCGCCGGTCGTCGCGTCCGGCGCGACGCGAAACTCCGCCAGCGTCTTGTAGTAGGTGAACGACGCGCCGGCCTCGAGGTTCGACGCGGCGTACCAGCCCACCAGCAGCGCGATGACGGTCGCCCCGACGGCGATCTGGGCACCCTTCGACACGGGGCGAAGTTAACCCGAAACTCCTCGCAATTCGAGCATTTGGAAGTCCGGCCGCGCTTGACACGCCTGTCGCCCCCGGCTACCCGGATCGCGTGCCGCCGCGCTTTAGCTCCCGCTCGGGAAAGGTCCAGCCGTTCCTCGCCATGGAGGTGATGGAGCGGGCCTTTGCGATGGAACGCGAGGGCGCGCGCGTGATCCACCTCGAGATCGGGGAGCCCGACTTCCCCCCGCCCCCGGCGGCGGTCGAAGCGTGCATCCGCGCGCTCGGCGAGGGCGAGACCCACTACACCGACAGCCGCGGCCTGGCGGAGCTGCGCGAGGCGATCGCCGAGGACACCTCGCGGCGCTCGGGGGTGGCCGTCGACGCGCAGCGCGTGCTCGTCACCAGCGGGACCTCGCCGGCGATGCTGCTCGTGTTCACCCTGCTCGTGGAGAACGGCGACGAGGTGATCCTCGGCACCCCGCACTACCCCTGCTACCCAAACTTCATCCGCGTCTGCGGCGGCGAGCCCGTGCTCGTGCCGACGGACCCCGCCGACGGCTATCCGCTGCGCGTGGACGCCGTGCGCAAGGCCGTGACGAAGCGAACCCGCGCCATCGTGGTGAGCTCGCCCGCCAACCCGACCGGCGCGATCCAGAGCCACGAAACGATGAGCGGACTCGCAGAGCTCGGGCTGCCGATCGTCTCGGACGAGATCTACGACGGGCTCGTCTACGCAGGCGCGCGCGTCACGTCGGCGCTGCGCGTCAGCGAAGACGCCTTCGTGCTCGACGGATTCTCGAAGCGCTACGCGATGACGGGCTTCCGGCTGGGCTACGTCATCGCGCCGGTCAGGGCGCTGCGACCGCTCCAGACCCTCCAGCAGAACCTGTTCATCTCGGCCAACCGCTTCGTCCAGCACGCCGGCATCGCGGCCCTGCGCGAGGGCGCGGAGACCGTCGAGGCCGCGCGCCGCGCCTACGACCGGCGCCGGCTGCTGCTGGTCGAGGGCCTGCGCAAGCTCGGCTTCGGCGTGCCCGCTATGCCCCGCGGCGCCTTCTACGTGTTCGCCGACGCGCGCGCCTTCGGCTCCGACTCGCTGCGCCTGGCCTTCGACCTGCTGGAGCGCGTGCAGGTGGGCACCACGCCGGGTGTCGACTTCGGCGCCGCGGGCGAGGGCTGGCTGCGCTTCTGCTACGCCGTCTCCGAGGACGCCCTCGAGGAGGCGCTCGAAAGGCTGGCCGGGGTGCTGCCCGGGCTGCGCCGCGGTGCGCGGTGAAGATCCTGAGCGCCGAGCTGGTCGCCGCCGCGGCGCGCGCGGAGGACTTCCCCAGGCCGGGCCCGCCGGAAGTGGCGTTCCTCGGCCGCTCGAACGTCGGCAAGTCGAGCCTGATCAACCGCCTGGTGCAGCGCCGGCGGCTGGCCCACACCAGCACGGCGCCGGGCAAGACGCGCCTCGCGTACTGGTACCGGATCGAGCGGCCGCGGGGCCCGCTGCTGCTGGTCGACCTGCCGGGCTACGGCTACGCCAAGGTCTCGAAGGCGGAGCGCCACAGCTGGAAGGCGCTGGTCGAGTCGTACCTGGACTCCCGTGTCGACGCGAAGCGGCCGCTGCGCGCCGCGGTGCTGCTCCAGGACCTGCGGCGCGATCTCTCCGAGGACGAAGAGCTGCTGGTGGAATGGCTCGCCGAGCGCGAGATCCCGGTCGTCCTGGCCTTCACCAAGGTGGACAAGCTGAAGCCGATGCGCCGCGCCCAGCGCGTCAAAGAGCTCGGTGCCTCGGCGCAGCTGCCGGCAGGGCGCGCAATCGCCACCTCGGCCGAGGCGGGCGACGGCATCGCCGAGCTGTGGCGCGTGATCGACTCAATGGTCGGCGCGAAGGTCGCCTGAAGCGAAGCGCGCCAGGGGCGGTCCGTTGCGCCGCACACCCAGCGCGAAGGCGGCGCGTGGGAGGCGTCAGGAGGCTTCTTGCTAGCGGAACAGGTCGAGCGCCGGGTCGCGCAGGGTGTCGCGCACGCTGCCGTCCCCGCGGACGGCGACGCCCTCGACCCAGACGGCGGGCACGCCGGCGTCCTTGCGCATCAGCAGACCCGCGGCGGCGGCGAGCTGGTCGGCGGTGGCGGTGGCCGTCACCTGGAGCTCGCGGCCGGCGAGGTCCACGCCGCCGCGCAGGTCGGCGATGGGCTCGATGCCCGCGCAGCCGATCGCGACGTCGACCAGTCCCTCGCGCCAGGGGCGGCCGAAGGTGTCGCTCACGATCACGGCCAGCGCTTCGCCGCCACTGGCGAGGGCGTCGCGCAGCTTGCGGGCCGAAGCGTCCGGGTCGAGCGGGAGGAGCACCGCGACGTCGGGCGCGGGCGCGTTGGAGAAATCGACGCCGGCGTTGGCGCACACGAATCCGTGTCGGGTCTCGCCGATGATGACGCCGTGGCCGCGGCGCACCACGCGCACCGACTCGCGCAACACGAGCTCCACGTGGCGCGGGTCCTTGCCCTCCTCGGCGGCCAGGCGCCGCGCCTCGGGCGAGGGCTCCACGTCGGCCAGCCGCACGGTGCGCCCCTCGGCCTTCGACACCACCTTCTGGCACACCACGAGCGCTCCGTCGGCCAGCCGCACGCAGGCCCGCTCGGCGGCCGCGGCGAGCAGCGCCGCCAGGTCGTCGCTGGGCTGGACCCAGGGGATGCCGGTCAGCGGGACCAGCCGGATGGGGGCGATCGCTTCACTCACCGGGTCTGCCCCACGCCGAGCTCGCGCAGCAGGGCGCGGGTGCGCGCGCCACCGCCGGGCCGCGCGAGGAAGGCCTCGAGGTCGGCCGGCTCGTCGACGTCGATCGCCAGCGAAGGGAGGGGCACCTCGCGGAAGGGCGCGCCGGCCCGGGCCGCCAGGTCGCGGTGGACTTTGGCGCTGCCCGGCCCGAAGCCCGCCGGGATGAGGTCGCGGGGCAGGCGCACCAACGCCGAGCTGCCGCCGTCGCTCGAGGGCGCCAGGGCCACGCCGCGGCCCTCGACCGCGCCCAGCAGCTGCTCGATCTCTTCGGGGAGCGCGCCGGCCACGTCGCCCAGCACGACGAGCGCGCCCTCCGCCGGATCCGGCGCCAGCTCCGCGGCGGCGGCCTCGACGGCCGGGTTCAGGCCCGGGTCCGGGCGCAGCAGGGCCTCGGCGCCGGCCCGGCGCGCCGCCTCGGCGAGCTCGCCGTCGGGCGTCACGACAGCCACGCGGGAGAGCGCCGTCACCTGGCCGAGGGTCGCGAGCAGGTCCCCGAGCATCGCGAGCGCGAGCCGCGCCACCGCGTCGCGACCCAGGTGCGGCAACAGTCTCGACTTCGCGGCGCCGAGCGCCTTGGCGGGCACCACGGCGATCATCGCAGGCGGGAGGCCAGCGCGAGCGCCGCGCGCGCCAGGCGCGCGGCGGCCTCCACGTCGCGCATGATCGTGTCGAGCACGCCGGTGGCGAGGCCCAGGGCCTCGATGTCGCCCACCTGCGCCGCGTCGCGCTCGTCGAGCAGGAAGCCGTGGGCCACGCCCCGGTAGAGCCCAGCCACCCCGCGCGCGGAGACCTCGTGGCCGAGGCCGCGCATCAGCCGGTCGGCGGGGCCCTTCACCGGCGCGCCGCCCACGATCGGGGAGATCGCCACGACCGGCGCGCCCGAGGCCGCCAGCGCCTCGCGCACGCCCGGCAGCGCCAGGATCGGACCGATCGACACGATCGGGTTGCTCGGACACAGCAAGATGGTGCCCGCGCCGCGCAGGGCCTCGAGCACGCCCGGTGCGGGCCGCGCGCGCCGCGCCGCAGAGAGGTCGACGCCCTGCACCTCGTCCGGCGCGCCGTCGCGCGCCAGGTACTCCTCGAAGTGGACGCGCCGGGCGCCCGCGAGCTCGACGATCGTCGGGCAGGGATCTTCGGACATGGGCAGGATGCGCTGCTCGACGCCGAACACGCGGCGGATCTCGTCGGTCACCTGGGCCAGGCCGGCGCCACCGCGCAGGCGCAGCGTGCGGTGTTGGCAGGTGGCGAAGTCGCGGTCGCCCAGCCGGAACCAGGTCTCGTGGCCGAAGGCGCCGAGTGCGTCCACCAGGGCGTGGCTGTCGCCCGCGAGGCCGTAGCCGCGCTCCGCGTCCACGCGACCCGCGAGCGTGTAGGTCACGATGTCGATGTCCGGCGAGACGTGGACGCCGTAGAAGTCGCAGTCGTCGCCCGTGTTGACCACCGCGGTGACGTCGCGCGCGGGAAGCTCGCGGGCCAGTCCGTTCAGGAAGCGGGCGGCCCCGACGCCGCCGGCGAGGGCGACCACGGGAGCCGGATGGCGCGCCGCCGGGGCCACGCCGGGCGCGGAGCCTAGGGCGCGGACTGCTGCGCTCGCTGCTCGCGGAGCGCACGCAGGTCCGCCTGGAGCGCCGGCAGCCGGCGCGCGATCTCACGCAGCTCCTCCGATTCGAGGATCGGATCGGAGCTCTCGGCGTGCGCCTCACTGATCAGCTGCTTGAGCGCCTCTTCGTCGCGGGCGATGGCGCCCTCGAGCTCCGCGATGCGTGCTGCGAGCTCCGCGGCCGGCGGTGCGGGCGCCTGTGCGACTGCGCTCGTGGAGGGCGGGGACGAGACGGGCTGGGCGGGCGGGTGGGCGACCGGCAGCGCCTCGGACTCCACGGCCGCGAGCGTGCCGGGCTCGTTGAAGGGGTCGGGCCTGTAGGCCTCCTCGCTGCCGGTGGAGGCTCCCTCGGGTAGCCGCGGCGGTGTGGGCGTC
>JAZFWH010000183.1:0-3809 GCA_036482635.1 Myxococcota bacterium | reverse complement strand
GTCTCCGTGTGGCGGGCCCAGCCCTCGCGGCTGGCGAAGCGCTCGTCCTTGCACCACTCGGGATGCCCGACGGTCCGGGCCAACCGCTCGAACTGGTGCTCGCGGAACACGGCGACGACGAAGTAGCCGTCCTTCGCCTTGAAGGCCGCGACGATCGCGATGGCTCCGGCCGCCGCCAACGCTGCCGGCGCCCCCATCGACCAGAGAAAGGGGACCATGTCGGCCATCGCCACCATGGCGTCGTACATCGCCACGTCCACGTGCTGGCCCAGACCCGTCCGCTCCCGCTGGCGCAGGGCGGCCAGAGTGCCGATCACGGCGAACAGCGCGCTGCCGATGTCGCCCAGCGCGCCGGCCACGACCACGGGCGGCGGCTCGCCGGGCCGGCGGTTCGGCTCGTACAGGCCGCCCATCGCCTCGGCGATCGGCGCGAAGGCTGGCCAGTGCGCGTAAGGCGAGGGGTCCAGGTTGCCAAAGCCCGAGACCGAGACGTAGACGATGCGGGGCTCGATCGCTGCGAGCTGTTCGTAGCCGAGACCGAGCTGGCGGAGGCTGCCCGCCTTGAAGTTCTCGGCCACCACGTCGAAGTGGGGGACGAGCCGTTTGAACAGGTCGCTGCCCTCCTCGCGCTTGAGGTCGAGTGCCACGCTGCGCTTGCTCAGGTTGTTGCGCAGGTACGTGGCGCCGACGCGGCGGCCGTCTTCGTCGGTGATGGTGGGCTGGGCGCCGCGGCCCGCGTCGCCGCGGGTCGGGTGCTCGATCTTCACCACGTCGGCGCCCAGGTGGGCCATGAGCTGGGTGGCGTAGGGGAGCGCCTGCATCTGCTCGGCCGCGAGCACGCGCACGCCGTCGAGAGGCTTCCCCCACTCGGCGCGCTCGGAGTGACGGACTTCACCGACTCGCATGGCGACCTCGGGCTCGTTCGCTGCTTGGTTCCTCGGGGCACATACTATAGGCTGCGGTCCGCGGGCCGGCGGAACGAACGCGAGGGAGTCGGACGGGTGGACTTCGAGTTCTCCGAAGCGGAGCGGAGCTTCCAAGGGGAAGTCGAGGCGTTCCTGGCCGAGGAGCGCTCCGACGACGTGATGGACGCCAGCCCCGAGCAGCTCTCCCAGACCGTCGACACACCGGCCAAGCGGGAGTTCATGCGCAAGCTGGCCGAGCGCGGCTGGCTCGGCATGTCCTGGCCCACCGAGTACGGCGGCGCCGAGCGCCCCGGCATCTACGACTTCCTGCTCACCGAGAGTCTGAGCCGCTTCGGCGCACCCCAGCCCGGCAAGAGCGTGGGCATCGTCGGCAAGACGGTCATCCGCCACGGCAACGAGCGGCTCAAGCAGTACTTCCTGCCCCGGATCATCCGGGGCGAGATCGAATTCGCGATCGGCTACAGCGAGCCCAACGCCGGCTCCGACGCCGCGGCGATGGCGCTCCGGGCGACGCGGGACGGGGAGGGCTGGCGGCTGAACGGCCAGAAGACCTGGACCACCTCGGCCCACTTCGCCGACTGGTACTGGGTGGGAGCGCGTACCGACCCCGACGCTTCCAAGCACAAGGGCATCACGCTGTTCCTGCTGAAGATGGATCAGCCGGGACTCACCATCCGCCCCACCTGGACGATCGGCGACGAGCGCACCAACGAGGTGTTCTTCGACGACGTGTGGGTGGGCGACGACTTCGTGGTGGGCGAGGTAAACCGCGGCTGGACCTACATCTGCGAGGCGCTCGACCTCGAGCGCTTCGCGATGCTCCCGATCGGCCCGCTGGAGGAGAAGGTCGACGCCCTGGTCGGATTCGTCGCCTGCGAGGAGCGGGACGGAGAACCGCTGCGCCGCAATCCGCGGACCCGCCGAGAGATCGCGCAGATCGTCACCCGGCTCGAAGTGGCGCGCATGCTGCAACGGCGGGTCCTTGCCGAGGCCGTCAAGGGAGGCGTGCCGACGGTCGAGTCCTCCATGTACAAGCTCGCCATGACCCAGCTCGGGCAGCGCGTGGCGAACGCGGCGCTCGACGTCATGGGCCCCGCCGGCCAGCTCAAGCCCGCCGCGGAGGGCGCCCCGCTGGGCGGGCGCTTCGAGCGTTCGTACCGCTACACGGTGGTCGACACGATCGGCGGTGGGACCTCGGAGATCCAGAAGAACATCATCGCCCGGCGCGGGCTGGGCCTGCCGCCGAGCTACTAGGCAGTCGAGCGCGATGGGCCTGCGCCTCGGGACAGTGCGGTGCTCGGCGGTGGTCCTGCTGGCGGCCGCACTGTCTTTGGCGTGCGGAAGCCCGGAGGCGGTCGAGAGCCTGCACGGCTGGAACGTGCTGCTCGTCACCCTCGACACCACGCGCTGGGATCACCTGGGCTGCTACGGGGACGAGGCGGCACGCACACCGGCGCTCGACGGCCTGGCGCGGCGCGGCGTCCTGTTCGAGAACGCCGTGGCCCAGGCGCCGATCACGCTGCCGTCCCACGCCTCGATCATGACGGGCAAGTATCCGCCCGCGCACGGGGTGCGCGGCAACGCGCGCTACGCCCTGCCGGCCCGGCACCGGACCCTGGCGGAGATCCTCGCGGAGCACGGCTACCAGACCGCCGCGGTGGTCGGCTCATTCGTACTCGATCGCCGCTACGGGCTGGCCCAGGGGTTCGCGCGCTACGAGGACGACCGCGAGGCCATGCAGCAGCGCACCGGCTCCGGCGATGCGGCGCGCCCGGGGAGCGACGTCAGCCGAGCGGCGCTCGACCTGGCCGCCCGCTTCGATCGCGCGGCGCCCTACTTCCTGTGGGTGCACTACTTCGATCCCCACGCGCCCTACGCACCCCCGCGCGAGGTCGCCGCGAGCTTCGACTCCACCGAGACGGGCCGCTACCGCGCGGAGATCGCCGCGATGGACGCCGCGATCGGCGAGCTTCTCGACGGGCTCGAAGCGCGCGATCTGCTGGATCGCACGCTCGTGGTCGTCGTCGGCGACCACGGCGAGGGCATCGCCGGGCCCCACGCGGAGCGCAGCCACGGACTGTTCCTGTACGCCGACACCATGCGGATCCCGCTGATCTGGAGCGCGCCGGGCGGGCTCGCCGAGGGTCGACGCGTCGAGCGGCTGGCGCGCCAGGTCGACGTGCTCCCCACGCTGCTCGATCTGCTCGGCCTGGATCCCGCGGCGGGAATCGACGGGGCCAGCTTGCGCGGCTCGCTGGAGGGCGTCGCGGAAGCGCCCGACCCCGGGGTCGTCTCGTACGGCGAGAGTCTGCTGGGCTGGGACTCCTACGGATGGGCGCCCGTCTATCAGGTGCGCACCGCGGAGTGGAAGTTCATCGAGGCGCCGACGCCCGAGCTCTACCGCCTGGCCGTGGATCCCCGGGAAGCGACGAACGTGGCGGACGAGTTCCCCAACGTGGTGGAGCAGCTGCGCGGCGAGCTGCGGCGCGTGCGCGAGGCGCAGGGCGGCTCGGCCCTGGTGCCGGGCCTGGTGCAGGGCGAGGACGTCGAGCGACTCGAAGCGCTCGGCTACGTGGCGTCCGCGCGCGAGCTGCCCGCCAGCCTGGATCCCGCCTCGCTCAGGGATCCGAAGGACGGGCTCGCGCTGTCGCGGATGCTCGAGGAAGCCCGCGCGCTGGCCCAGACGGGCGAGGTCCGGCCGGCGATCGCCGTCCTGGAGGGACTCCTCGCCCAGGACCCGGACAACCCGGCGGCGGTCCGGGAGATGAGCCGCTTCCAGGGCGAGATCGGCGAGGCCGGTCAGGCCGAGGCCTGGCTGACGCGCCTGGTGGCGCTGCGTCCGGACGACCCGGATGCGCACGCGCTGCTGGCCGAGTACCGCAT
>JAZFWH010000182.1:0-2521 GCA_036482635.1 Myxococcota bacterium | reverse complement strand
CGGCAAAGTCCAGATCCAGAGTACCGGACGCTTGGAAGCGGACGTGTCGGGACTTCTCCTTACCGGCGCACCGGCCAACTGTTCGTTTGACCTGCCCCCCGTTGTAGTCGAGATATTGTCGAATGTTGTGGACGGAGCTGACCGGCGCGCCGCTCACAAGCCGAGCTCCCGTGCCACCCGCTGCGCGTGCCTCGTCGCACCCATCACGGTGAAGAGGCGGTGGGCTTCACGGAGGTGCCGCTCACGAGCCGAATCGTCCCCGTCGAATGCCGCGAGGGCAGCCTCCTCCTCGTACACGAGCGGCAGCAAGCTACGCCCGCCGGTCTCGCCGATCAGCGTCCGGGCCCGGGCAAGGGCGCGATCGATCGCTGAGCGCGCGGCCTGGCCCCTCTCTGCGCGCAAGACCTGTGACAGGGCCAGCTGGGCGTCGGCCTCAAGGAAGAGCGTTCCTCGGCGCTCCGCAATCGCGACGGCCTCTGCGGCCACCTTGTGCGCGCGGGTTGCGTCGCCTACCGCGAGGTGAGAGCGTGCGAGGGCGCTCACATAGCTCGGCTCGGCGAAGAGGACGAAGCGCTCCTTGCGGACCAGGGAGAGGCCCTCTTCGAGGTGGGCTATCGCCTCTTCTGGCTCGCCGATCGCGAGCCGAGCCATCCCGAGGCCCGCGAGGACGGGACCGATCAGGTAGCGGTTTCCGATCTTCTGGGTCGCGGCGAGAGCCCGCTCTGCGTGGGCGACTACGACGGCGGGCTCCGGATGCCAGCGGGCCTGCCAGCAGAGGACGCCAACGACGAACGAGAGCTGCTCGGGCGACGCCTCATGGGCCGCCAGATCGAGGACTCTCTCGAGGTCCTCGAAGCCCTCCTGGAGCCGGCCCAGCGAGACTAGGACCTCGGAGCCGCGGAGCATGCGCGCGTGGGCGGGTGCGTAGAAGCCCAGCCCCGCCATGACCGGGGACGGGTGACGGTCGAAGAACTCAAGCGCCTGGTCCAGATGGAAGAGCCCATCGGCAAGATCACCCCTCGCCGCGGAGCCCTCGCCGCGGGCGTAGGAGGCGGCGGCGACCAGATCCGGATCCCCCACCGCCTCCGCAAGCGCAAGAGCTTCGCGGCCGACCTTCACACATTCGCGCACGTCCCCGCGGTGCAGCAACAGAACGTAGAAGGCCACCGCGGCCTTGATCGGGAGTTCCCGCTCGCCGCAGCGCTCGCCCAGCACGAGCGCTGCGTCCAGCAGGACGCGCCCCTGTTCGCCGTCGAGGCCGGTCCGCCACCCCAGGTTCAGGAGCTGGAAACACGCCTCGAGCGCGAGCCGATCGGCTTCTGCATCCGACGCGTCGCGCGAGGCCAGCTCGCGCACCTTGCCCCAGAGCTCCGCGCCACGCGCGAGATCGCTCAGCCCTACGAGACCCGCGGCGCGCCCGTACCAACGCGCGGCGACGGGGGCCTCGCCCGCCTGCTCCCAGTGATGGCCGATCAGCGCAGCTTGCTCGTCGAGCTTCTCGGAACCGGCTTCCTCGATCGCCCGCGCCACCGACGCGTGAAGGCGCCCACGGCGCTCTTGAAGCTGCGACTCGCGGGCGACCTGCTCCGTGAGCGGGTGCTTGAAGATGTACTCTGCCACCGGGTAGACGGCCTGCTCCAGGATGAACTCGCCCGCCTGGAGGCGCCCCAGGGCAGACGTCAGCTCCGCACCGGACAGGTTGATGACGGCCGAGAGGAGCAGCTCACCGAACTGCCGTCCAATCACAGCGGCGGTGTGCAGCACCTGCTTGTCCTGCTCGGGGAGGCGATCGATGCGCGCCGCCAGCAGAGCCTGGACCGTTGCGGGGACCTCCAGGTCCTCGGTGGCACGAGTCAGGCGGTAGGCACCCGGTTCGCCCTCGAGAGCTCCCGACTCCACGAGGGACTGGACGACTTCCTCGGTGAAGAACGGATTTCCTCTCGTCCTCTCCATGATCAGGGCGGGCAGAGGCGCGACCGAGGCGTCGGTTCCGAGGAGGTGTGCGACCATCGCCGCCACGTCTGCACGCCCGAGCGGCGAAACCGGGAGCCGCTGGTAGTAGGATCGCTGGAACCAATCGGCCCCGTACTCCGGTCGGAAGTTCATGAGCAGCAGCGTTCGCGTCGTGCCGATCGCCTCGACCAATTGAGCGAGAAAGCCATCGCTGGCCGCATCGATCCAGTGGATGTCATCGAAGAGGATGACCGCGGGCTCTCGCTCACTCTGGGCCTGAACCAGTCGCCGCACGAACGCGAAAAGGCGGCGTTGGCGGACCTCGGGATCGATCTTGGGGCCGGGTCGGTCCGGATCGGGCACTCCGAGGAAGTCGAAGATCAGAGGCAAGCTCTCTTCGAAAGCCCGATCGAGCAACAGCAGCCGCCCGGCGATCTTCTCGCGCACGAGCTGGTCGCTGTCCCGCTCCGCGATCGCGAACGAGTCGCGCAGGAACTCGAGGATCGGGAGAAACGGGATGGCCTTGCCGTAGGCCGGACAGCGCGCTTCGAGGATCCGTGTTCCCCCC
>JAZFWH010000181.1:0-52555 GCA_036482635.1 Myxococcota bacterium | reverse complement strand
GCCCGTCGGGTCAGACAGGCGCTCGAGACCTACCGCTACTCGCAGGGGCGTTGGCCGGTCGACCTCTCGGAGCTGGAACGGCGCGGAATGCTCGAGAGCGGGGCGTTGGCGACCCCCGAGGGCCGTCCCTACTATTACTCACGGCGCGCGGACGGTCCGCTGCTCCTCGCGCCGGCCCGCTGAAGCCGAGCTCGTTCGCAGAGCCCGAGAGGGAATTGCGCTGGCCCAGAACGACGCCACCACCCGTCAGACGCTCATCTTCGACGACAACCAGACCGCGGCCGAGCTCTACGGAGAGGGAGATCGGACCCTGCGCATCCTCGAGCAGGAGCTCGGGGTCCACGCGCGCGCGCGCGGCAACGAGGTCCGTCTGGTGGGGCCGCCCCGGGACGTCGAGATGGCGCGCAAGGTGCTCGAGGAGCTCTACAGCGTGCTGCGCTGTGGAAACCCGGTCCACGCGCGCGACGTGCACCAGGCCGTGCGCATGGTGACGGAACAGCCCGACGTGGATCTCCAGGACGTCTACGAGGACGTGCTCGGGGCGGTGGGTGCGCGGCGGCGGATCGCCGCCAAGAACCTGGCGCAGCGCCAATACATCGAGATGATGCGCACGCGCGACGTCGTGATGACGATCGGGCCCGCCGGCACCGGCAAGACGTATCTCGCCATGGCCGTCGCGATTGCGGCGCTCAACCGCCACGAAGTGTCGAGGGTGGTGTTGACGCGGCCCGCCGTCGAGGCGGGCGAGAAGCTCGGCTTCCTGCCGGGTTCGATGGCCGAGAAGGTCGATCCCTATCTGCGTCCGCTCTACGATGCCCTGAGCGACATGATGCCGTTCGAGAAGGCCAGACGCCTGATGGAGCGGGGTGTGATCGAAGTGGCTCCGCTGGCCTTCATGCGCGGGCGAACGCTGAACGACTCCTTCGTGATCCTGGACGAAGCCCAGAACACGACGAGCGAACAGATGAAGATGTTCCTGACCCGTCTTGGTTTCGACTCGAAGGCCGTTATCACGGGGGACGTCACGCAGATCGATCTCCCCAGCGAGAAGCCCAGTGGCCTGGTCGAGGCGATCGAGATCCTGAAGGGCGTCGAAGGGATCGGGTTCATGTGCTTCACCGAGAGCGACGTGGTTCGCCACCCGCTGGTGCAGTCGATCATCCGGGCCTACGTGCGGGCGAATCCCACGGAGCGGCGTGTCGCCCGCGCGGAAACGGCTGCCGACGAGCGCAGCGAGGGACGCGGCGAGGCGCCCGAGCCCGGCGCTGGGGCCAGCGGCCGCGAATGACGGTGCGCGTGGCGGGCCCTCGCCGGCGCGGCCAGCCGCCCCGCCTGGACCGGCGCTTGTTGCGCTCCCGCGCCCGAGAGATCCTGCGCGAGCTGGCGCTTTCCCGCTCCGAGCTCTCCGTCCGGCTGGCCGACGACGATGAGATCGCCGAGCTCAACGCCGCGTATCGCGGCCGGCGGCGGCCCACGGACGTGTTGGCCTTCTCGCTGCTCGAGGGCGAGCACGCCGAGCGCCGCGGCCCGTTGCTAGGAGACGTGGTGATCGGCTTCGAGACGGCCGCGCGTCAGGCGCGGGCCGCGCGCCGATCCCTCGACGACGAGGTCGCGCGCCTGTTGATCCACGGCACGCTCCACCTGCTGGGTCACGATCACGTGGGCGAGAAGGACGCCCGGGCCATGCGCGTCGAGGAGCGTCGCCTGTGGCGGGCGATCCGCAGCTCGCCGGCGCCCTGAGCGCGGGGGATCGGGCACCGCTGCCGTGGAGCGCCGTCGGCTGGCTCTGCTCTCGGGCTACGCGTTTGCGACCTTTCTTGCGTTTCCCCAGCCGGTCGCCGGGCGGGTCGTGGATCTCGGCATCGTCCTGGCCTGGGCGAGCCCCGGGTTGCTCGTGCTCGGGCTCGACGGGCTGGCCCCGGGCCGCGCCGCGCGCGCCGGCTTCGCGGCCGCCCTCGCCGCCCACGCCGCCATCCTCCACTGGATCTACGTGGTCACGGTGGTCTACGGCCACGCCCCCGCTGCGGTCGGGGTCGTGGCCCCCATCTTGCTCGCGGCCTACGTCGCCGCCTTTACCGCGGGCTTCGGCGCGGGGTGCGCGTGGCTGGCGGCCCGGGGTGCCGCGTCACCGTTCGCGCTCGCGCTGCTGTGGACCGCGCTCGACCACCTGCGCTCGTTCGCGCTGTCCGGAATGCCGTGGGCCACGCTCGGCTACGCGCAGCACGCCAACGCGGCCTTGCTGGAGCTCGCACCCTATACAGGGGTATACGGATTGTCGTTCGCGACCGTGCTCGGCGGCGTGGCGCTGGCCAGGGGCGCGCGCAACGCGCTGGCGGGCGGTCGACCGGGCGCGGGTGTGTGGGCGGCGCTGGCCGCCGTGGCCGCGCTCCACCTCGCCGGCATCGCCACAGCGACGAGACCACCCGGGCCGGGCGCGCCGACCGTTCGCGTCGCGGTCCTCCAGGGCAACATCGATCAGGCCTTCAAGTGGAGCCCCGACTGGGCCGAACGCACGCTCGGCATCTACGAGGAGCTTTCGCTCCGGGCCGCCTCGCAGGGGGCGGAACTGATCGTGTGGCCCGAGACGGCGGTTCCGGCCGCCATCGACGCGGACCCCGCGCTTCAGGAGCGAATCGCGCGGCTGGCGCGGGAGACCGGCGCGAGCCTCGTGGTGGGGGCGATCGGGCTGGGGCCCGGCGCAGACTCGCGCCGGGTCGGCTTCTACGACAGCGCGTTCCTGCTGGGCGCCGACGGCGAGCTCGTCGCGCGCTACGACAAGTCGCACCTGGTTCCGTTCGGAGAGTACGTTCCCCTGCGCGATCTCCTCGGCCTCGGCCTGCGCGCGGTGGCGCGCGGCATCGCCTCGGACAACGTGATGCCGGGACCGGGTCCGCAGGTCTTCCAGCTCGCGGTGGGCGCAGAGGGGCCGCGCCGCATTACCGTGGGGGTGCCGATCTGCTATGAGTTGGTCTTCCCGGACCTGGTGCGGCGCTTCGTGCGCGACGGTGCGGAGATCCTCCTCGCCATCACGAACGACGCGTGGTACGGGCGCACCGGCGCGCCGTACCAGTTCCTGGCGATCACCGCCCTGCGCTCGGCGGAGACTCGGGTCTGGACGGCTCGCGCAGCGAACACGGGGGTTTCCGCGATCATCGACGAACGCGGCCGCGTGCGAGCGCGCACGAGGATTTTCGAACGCGGTCTCCTGGTGCACGACGTGCCGCTGCGCCCCCCGCCCCTGGGAGGTTCCTTCTACACGAGGCACGGCGACGTCTTCGCCTGGGCGTGCTGGCTGGGCGTTGCCGGCCTGGCCTGGCGGGCGCGGTCGAGGGGGGTGACGCCTGGATAGGGCCGCAGCGCTGCGCGCCGGCGGCGAGAGCCGATCCGGCCGAGCGGGGCGGATGTCGGGGCGGAGGGGTCCGATGACTGAGACGACGACAGCGCCGCCCGCCGATTCCGGCGAGCTCTCGGACCGCCTGCAGCAGCTGCGCGCGCGCCTGGACGAGCTCCGGGGGCGTCTTTGACCCGGACGGACTGAAACGGCGGCTGGTCGAGCTGGAGCGCGAGGCCGCGCGGCCGGACCTGTGGCAGAACCGCGGGCGCGCCGAAAAGCTGCTCAGGCAGAAGAGCGGCGTCGAGCGCGAGATCGCCTTCTTCGCGGGGCTGGAGACCTCCCTCGACGAGGCGGAGGTGCTGCTCGAGCTCTCCGCCGAGGCCGACGACGACGAGACGCGCAGCGAAGCGGCGCAGAAGCTCGCGGCCGCGACCGCCGCGCTGGAGGAAGCGGAGCTCCGACGCCTGCTCGGAGGCGATCACGACGCCGCCAACGCCATTGTGTCGATCAACGCCGGAGCGGGGGGAACCGATGCCTGCGACTGGGCGGAAATGCTGTTCCGCATGTACGTGCGTTGGGCGGAGCGGCGCAACTTCCGCAACGAGGTGCTCGACCTCCAGTCGGGGGAGGAGGCCGGTCTGCGCAGCGTGACCTTCACCGTCTCCGGGGAGTACGCCTTCGGCTACCTGAAGGCCGAGGAGGGGGTGCACAGGCTCGTGCGCATCTCGCCGTTCGACTCCCAGTCGCGGCGCCACACGGCCTTCGCGAGCGTGTCGATCTTCCCGGAACTCGACGACGCCATCGAGGTGGAGATCGACGAGAAGGACCTGCGCGTCGACACCTACCGCGCGGGCGGCGCAGGTGGGCAGCACGTGAACAAGACCGACTCGGCGGTCCGCATCACGCACTTGCCGACGGGCATCGTGGTCCAGTGCCAGAACGAGCGCTCCCAGCACAAGAACCGCTCGGCGGCCATGAAGGTGCTGCGGGCGCGACTCTACGAGCACGCGCGCCTCGAGCGCGAGGCCGAGCTGGCGGCGCTGCGCGGTGAAAAGCAGAAGATCGATTTCGGCAGTCAGATCCGCTCGTACACGCTCCACCCCCAGCAGCGCGTGAAGGATCACCGCACGAATGTCGAAGCGGGGAACGTCGAAGCGGTGTTGGACGGCGACCTGGACCGCTTCATCCGCGCGAAGCTGTTGCAGCGGGCCGGTACGTCGGCGGCGCAGGAGGGCGCGCGCTGATGCCGGGCATGGCAGCGGCGTTGTGGGACGTGCTGGCCGCGGCGGGTGGAACGGTCGCGCTCAGCATGATCGTGGCCATCGCGCTGGGCATCATCGCCCTCACCCTGCTCTTCGTGGGATCCGCCGTGGTGGCGCTCGAGCGCTTCGCCCGCGCCGTGGTGCGCTGGCGCAGCGCGCTCGGCGTGGGCCTGTGCTGGTCGGTGCTGGTGGGGGTGGGCGCCGTGCGCTGGGGGAACCCCGAGCTGGTCGCCGAGCCCGCGGAGGCGCAGCTGAGGGCCTGGGCGGTGGCGGCGGCCGCGGGCGCGGGGAGCATCGCCGCGGCCATGGGGCTGACCTGGCTCGCGCTGCGCCGCATCGGCTCGGCGTGGCTGGCGGCCGGGAGCGTGGCAGTGCTCGGCCTCGGCTACGCCCTGGTGGTCGGCGGAACCGGGAGGCCGGCCTACGCCGCCGCGCCCGCCCTGGTGGCGGCCGCAGCCGCAGGCCTGCTGAAGTGGCGCGCGCGGCGCCCGGGGAGGGCGCGCTCCAGCGAGGCCGCGCGACTGTGGAGCGTGCTGGCGGTGGCCCTCGCCGCGGGCGTCGCGCTGGCCCTGGCGCTGCCGGGTCCGGACGCCGAGGTGGCCGCCGGGGGCGGCGTGTTGCTCGGGGCAATCGGGCTGTTCGTGCTGCTCGGCCTGCTGCCCCTGGCGGCGGCCGGCTTCCTCGACACACGGCTCAGCGCCGAGTGGTTCATCGCCGTCCGCTACCTGTTCGCGAAGCGTCGCCAGACACTGATCTCGGTGATCACGGGCATCTGTGTCCTGGGCATTGCGGCGGGGGTGTGGCTGATCATCACGGTACTCTCGGTGATGAACGGCTTCGAGCGAACCTGGCGCGACGAGATCATCGGCAACCGCGCCCACTTCACCGTCCAGAGCGGGCTGGGGCCCTTCGCGGACTACCGGGAAGTGCTCGAAGACATCCTCCAGACTCCCGAGGTCGTGGCCGCCTCTCCGTTCGTGGACGCGGAGGGCATGGTGAGAGGTCCGGGCGGCCAGATCATGGCCGTGCGCGTGCGCGGCGTCGATCCGGAACGCGTCGGCAACGTGACGGACCTGCGCGAGGATCTGGTGGCCGGGTCGCTCGAGGACCTCGCTGCGCAGGCGAACGGCGGAGACGGAGATCCGACCATCCTGATCGGCAGCCAGCTCGCCGGCTCGCTCGGCCTGGCCGTCGGCGATCCGCTGCTGGTGATCTCGCCGTTCGGCGGGCCGCAGACCCCGCTCGGCCCGGCCCCCCGCCTCAAGCGCTTCCAGGTGGCCGGCGTGTTCGAGTCGAGCTTCTTCCAGTACGACGAGCAGTTCACCTACGTCAATCTCGCGGCGGCCCAGGACTTCCGGCGCAGCGAAGACGTCGTCGACGGCATCGAGGCGCGGACGACGGACTTCTACCGATCGCGCATCGTCGCCGACGCGGTGCAGGCGAGCCTGGGCTTTCCCTACTACACCCGCGACTGGAAGGAATTCTTTCCGGCCTTCTTCCAGGCCCTCAAGAGCGAGCGGATCATGATGTTCGTCCTGCTCACGGTGATCATGGTGGTTGCCGCGTTCGCCATCGTCTCGACGTTGGTGATGATGATCATGGAGAAGTCGAGCGACATCGCGATTCTCAAGGCCATGGGCGCCGAGGACGACAGCATCGAACGAATCTTCGCCATCGAGGGCACGTTGATCGGACTGGTCGGAACCGCCCTGGGCGTGGTCGCCGGCATCTCGGTCACGGCGCAGATCGGGTGGGTGCAGCGCCAGATCGAGGCCGTGGTGGGCTTCGACACCCTGCCGGCGAGCGTCTACCAGTTCTCGACGCTCCCGGCCGAGCTCGACGCGGGCCAGATCGCCATCGCGGCGGGCATCGCCATGACCCTCGCCCTGGGCGCCACCCTGCTCCCGAGTCGCCAGGGAGCGCGCCTCGATCCCGTAGAGGCGCTCCGTGATGAGTAGCCCGCTGCTGCAGGTCTCCGGCTTGCGCAAGTCCTTCCGCACGGGCGACGGTGCGATCGAGGTGCTGCGCGGCATCGACCTCTCGATCGACACCGGAGAGCGGCTGGCCGTGGTCGGAGCCTCCGGGGTCGGAAAATCCACCCTGCTGCACATTCTAGGTACGCTCGACCGGCCCAGCGAGGGAAGCGTCGCGTTCCGCGGTGAGGATCTCCTGGCCAAGCGGGGCGCCGCTCTCGCGCGGTTCCGCAACCAGAGCCTGGGCTTCATCTTCCAGTTCCATCACCTGCTCCCGGAGTTCAACGCGCTCGAGAACGTGATGATGCCCGGCCTGATCGGCGGCCGCGGCTTCGCGGAGATGAAGGAGCGCGCGGCGCGTCTGCTCGGCGAGGTGGGACTCGAGCACCGGCTCACGCATCGCGTCGGCAAACTCTCGGGGGGGGAGCGCCAGCGGGTGGCGGTGGCCCGCGCCCTGGTGCTGGAGCCCGCCCTGCTGCTGGCGGACGAGCCGATCGGCAACCTGGACCCGCACACCGGGCAACAGGTCCTGGAGCTGTTGCTGAAGATGAACCGCGCCCACGGCACGGCCCTGCTGGTCGTGACGCACAGCGCGGAGCTGGCGACCCGGCTGGGGCGCCGGGCCGTGCTGGTGGACGGCCAGCTGGAGGGGGCCGCCGCGCCCGCCGCGCCGCGGCCGGTCGCCTGAGGCGGGCCGGCGGCGCCGGCCTCGAGCCCGGGCCGCGCCTCGCTTCTAACTTACCGAGACCAAAGGAGAATCTTCGCCATGGGGGCTTGTCACTGGGCCGGCCGCCGACTAGACTCGTGAGGGTTCGAGAGGTGCACCCGGTCGGCCCGGTCTACGACGCCGGGCGCCCCAGACCGCCGTGCCCAGCGGGAGGTACTGCTTGCGTGCCCACGCCCGCGGCGGGCGGGTCCGCTCGCGCCTGACCGGCGCGCTGCTGCTGACCGCCTGTCTGGCGTGGCCGGCGCCGCCCGTCCACGCACAGACCCCGGCTGCGGGCGAAGCGCCCCTCGTGGCGGTACTGCCCTTTCGGGTCCACAGCGCCAAGCCCCTCGACTACCTGGGCGAATCGCTGGCGAACCTGTTGCGAGCGCGGCTCGAAGCCAGCGGCGAGGTTCGCGTGCTCGACCCGGGTCGCGTCGGGTCGGCGCCGGCGCCCGCGGCGGAAGCTCGCGTTCGCGAAGTGGCTCGTGAGCTGGGCGCCGCGTGGGTCGTGAGCGGCAGCCTCACGGAGCTGGCCGGCCGCTACAGCCTCGATGTGCGGGTGACGCCGGCCGAGCCGGCGTTGAGCAGTCACACGCTGGTATTGACCGCGGACCGCGACGACGAGCTGCTCGAGCGCGTCAACGACGTCGCCGACCGGGTGGTCGCGGAAGTGGTCGGGGCCGCGCCGGCGGTGGTGGCGGGGATCGAGCTTCGCGGAGCCTCCGAGCTTCAGGACGACCTGCGCGAACGACTCACCTCCCGCGTGGGCGAGCCGTACGACCCGGCCACGGTGCGCGACGACCTGGCGATGATGCGCGGCGACCCGGCGGTCGCCAACGCCGCCGTCGAGGTCCAGCGCGGTCCCGAGGGCGTCGTCCTCGAGTTCCGGATCGCCGCCGTCGGCCAGCTCGGCCCGGTGGCCGGGCCGCAGCCGCGGGCGGGGGAGCGCGTGGCCGAAGTGCGGGTGCGCGGCAACGCCCGCATCGAAGCGGGAGCCATCCTCGCTCGCGTCTCCACCAAGCCGGGGGATCGCTACCGCGGGGGCGCGGTCGCCAAGGACGTGCGGGACATCTACGCGCTGGGCTTCTTCCGCGACGTCAAGGTGTACCGCGAGTCGGGCCCGAGCGGCCTGGTCCTGATCTTCCAGGTGGAGGAGAACCCGATCGTCCGGCAGATCTCGATCTCGGGCAACGACAACCTGGAAGGCGACAAGATCCGCGACATCCTGACGCTGACGACCGGCTCGACCCTCGAGTACCCACTGCTGTTCGAGAACCGGGCGCGGATCGAGACGATGTATCGCGCACAGGGATACTATCTGGCCGAGGTGAGCTACGAGGTCGAGCCCCTGTCCGAGACCTCCGTCGGCATCCACTTCGAGGTCGAGGAGAACAAGAAGCTCCGGCTCAAACACATCGAGTTCACGGGCAACGAGACCTTCAGCGCCGAGGAGCTGCGCGCGGACTTTCAGACCAAGCCGTGGCGCTTCTGGTCCTACGCCACGTCGTGGTTCGACAAGTCCGGGACCTACTCCGAGCCGCTCTTCCGGCAGGACCTGCGCAGCGCCGGAAAGGTCTATTACGATGCGGGATTCCTTCAGGTGGAGATTGGCGAGCCGAAAGTGGTGCCCTCCGAGGGAGGCCTGACGGTCACGGTGCCGGTCACGGAGGGCCGGCGCTTCCGGGTCGGCGCGATCGACGTGTCCGGCGACACCACCGTGGACATCGGCGCGCTGCACGAGATGTTGCAGCTCAAGGAGGGGGAGATCTTCAACCGCAGCTACCTCACCGAGGACGTCGCCACGCTCACCGACTTCTACACGAACCGGGGGTTCTACTTCGCGAACGTGGCTCCGTTGAGCAACCTCTCCCCCGACACCGACGTGGTCGACGTGGTCTTCCAGGTGCGCAAGGGGCCGCTCTACTTCATCCGGCAGATCAATATCTCGGGGAACACCATCAGCGTGGACCCGGTGATCCGCCGCGAGGTGCCGATCGTGGAGGGCCAGCTCTACTCCCAGCGGGCGATCCAGATGGCCCGCCAGCGCATTCAGGGCCTCGGCTTCTTCGAAGAGGTGGACATCAAGATGGAGCCCACCGAGGATCCCGAGCAGCTGGACCTCGAGGTCAACGTGGTGGAGCGACCGACCGGCTCGTTCAGCTTCGGGGCGGGCTTCTCCTCCCAGGACAGCATCGTGGTGACCGGATCGCTCTCCCAGTCGAACCTGTTCGGGCGCGGCTACGACCTGCGGCTCTCCGCCGACGTGGGAGGCGAGACCCAGCGCTTCTTCCTGGGCTTCACCGACCCCTACGTATTCGGCAGCACCTACAGCATGACCGTCAACGCGTCGTTGACCCGGCTGCGCTTCGAGGACTTCGACCAGGACCAGATCGGCGGCGACTTCGTGCTCGGCCATACGCTCAGCGAGGACGGCCGCACCCGCGGGTTCCTGCGCTACAGCATCAACTGGCGCCAGCTCGACGAGGACACCAACGTCGACGCCGCGTCCACCATCTTCCGCCAGCTCTTCAACGACACGCTGACCACCAGCCAGCTCGGGCTCTCCTTCATCTCCGACACCCGCAACGACCGCATGGCGCCCACGGCGGGCTACCAGCTGGGGGGCTCGGTCGAGGTCGCCGGGCTGGGGCTCTTCTCGCGCTTCGTGCGCGCGGAGGCGCGCGCCGCCTGGTTCCTGGGCGCGCCGCGCTGGATGCCGGAGCGCTCGACCTTCGTGGTGAGCTCGCGGGTGGGCTACGCGCTGCCGCTCAACGACATCAGCGACTACGACGCGCCGATTCCCGACGCCGCGGATCAGCTGCTCATCGCCGGGAGTGCGAGCGGCAACGTCCGCGCACTTCCGGACATCGACGACGACATGAAGCTCCCGCTCAGCGAGCGCTACTTCATGGGCGGCGTCGGCCAGTTCCAGCTGCGCGGCTTCAAGGCGCGCTCGGTGGGGCCGCGGCGCGCGATCCTCCGACGCAGTCCCACCCCGGACGGCGGCGTGTTCTTCCCGCAGGGCTTCGATCCGCTCACCCCGATCCCGGGCGTGGGCACCGGCGCCTGCCTGAACGGCCCGGGTACCTGCAACAACATCGACGATACGAAGAACGACGACTTCGCGAACCTGGACGCGACCGACGTGGTGGGTGGCAACAAGTTCATCTCGTCGAGCATCGAGTACCGCTTCCCGATCTCCGAGCTGTTGGGCCTCCAGGGTCTGCTCTTCTTCGACACGGGCAATGCCTTCGCCGAGGGGGACAGCCTGTTCGACATAGGCGAGTGGCGCTACGGTACGGGACTCGGGGTCCAGTGGTTCTCGCCTTTCGGTCCACTGGGCGTGATCGTGGGCTTTCCGATCGACAAGCTCTCGGTCGAGGATTTTCCGGTGTTCGAGTTTTCGGTTGGCGGCGGGGGTCTGTGAATCCCGCTCGGGCGGGGACGTCCAACCGCAGCCAACCGATTGACAAGGGGAATGGATCATGCGTGTACACAAAGCTTTCGTCTTGCTCGCCCTGGCGATGATCCTCGTCTGGGGCACCGCGGCTCAGGACGAGCCGCTCAAGATCGCCGTGGTCGACATCGACCAGGCGATCAGCTCGACCGAAGAGGGCAGGGCGGCTCGCGAGGAGCTGGCCCGCAAGCAGCGGGAGGCGGAGGCCAAGCTGAAGCCGCTCTACGAGCGCTACAAGGTCTTGGAGGAGGACCTCAAGGCCAAGAAGTTCGTCCTCTCGGACCAGGCGCTCTTCCAGAAGCAGCTCGATCTGGTCGAGATGCGCAATCAGATCCAGACCCGGATGAGGGAGGCGGAGGGGCAGCTCAAGGTCGACCAGAAGCGCCTGGAGGGACCCCTCGTGGCGAAGCTCAGCGCGATCATCGAGGAGGCGGGCAAGACGCAGGGCTACACCCTGATCCTGCGCCGCGGGACTCCGGGACTGCTCTACTCGCGCGAGGCACTCGACATCACGGACCTCGTCATCGAGAAGTACAACCAGAAGAGCTGAGCGCGACGTGGCGCGCATTCATCCGACTGCCGTCGTGGCACCCGGGGCGAAGCTCGCAGAGGACGCCCAGGTCGGTCCGTACGCGGTGATTGGCGCTGACGTCGAGCTGGCCCCGGGGGTCGAGGTCGGCTCCCACGTGCACATCGAAGGCCGCACCGCGATCGGCTCGCGCACGCGGATCTACCCGTTCGTCGCCATCGGTACACCGCCCCAGATCCGCGGCTTCTCCGGGGAGACGACGACGGTGAGCGTGGGCGAGGACAGCGTGATCCGTGAGCACAGCTCGATCCACGTGGGTACGACGGAAGGGGGTGCCGGTACCCGCATCGGGGACGACGTCCTGATCATGAACAACGTTCACGTGGCCCACGACTGCCGGATCGGCTCCCACTGTGTCCTGGCGGGCTACTCCGGAATGGGAGGCCACGTGGTCGTCGACGACTACGCCGTATTCGGGGGGATGACCGGGGTCCACCAGTTCGTGCGCATCGGCGAGTCCGTCTTCACCGGCGCGAACTCGATGATCTCCAAGGACGCGCCCCCCTTCGCCAGGGTCGCCGGCGACCGCGCGCGTTTCGCGGGCATCAACAGCGTCGGTCTCCAGCGCCGCGGCTTCTCTCCCCAGGTGATCGCCGCGCTCAAGCACGCCTTCCATATCCTGTTCCAGTCGAAGTTGCGCTTCGAGGCGGCCGTGGGCCGCGTGCGGCGCGAGTGCCGCGACGCGCCCGAGGTCGAGCGTCTGCTCCGCTTTCTCGAGCGATCCGAACGCGGCTTCATCCGCTAGCCGTGTCCAACCCGGAGCCGGCCGTGCTGGGGCTCATCGCCGGGGGAGGGCGCCTGCCCCTCGACCTGGCGCGGGCTGCCCGACGCGACGGTTGGCGCGTCGTCGCGGTCGCCCTGCGCGGCCAGACGGACCGCCGGATCGAGGCGGAGGTGGAGCGGGTCACCTGGCTCCACCCGGGCGAGGTCCGCGGCGTGGTCGAGGCCCTGCGCGGGGCCGGAGCCCGCGACGCCGTGCTGGCGGGAAAGCTCCCCAAACTCCCGCTCGTCGGCGACAAGGCCGCCCTGAAGCTCGACGCCACGGCGGCGCAGCTGCTGCGGCAGCTGCCCGACCTGGGCGACCGCTCCATCCTGGGGCTGATCGCCGGGCAGCTCGAGCTCCAGGGCATCCGCCTGCGCGGCCAGGCCGAGCTCGTGCCCGAGCTGCTGGCGCGCGAGGGAGCGCTGGGCCGGACGGCGGTCACACCCGCCCAGGCGGCGGACATCGCCTTCGGCTGGCCCATCGCCAGGTCCCTGGCCGACCTCGACGTGGGCCAGGCGCTGGCGGTCGTGGAGCGCGCGGTGCTGGCCGTCGAGGCGATCGAAGGCACCGATGCGATGATTCGCCGGGCGGGGGAGCTCGGCGCGGGGGCGTGCGTCGTGAAGGTCGCGCGCAGCGAGCAGGACCCCCGCTTCGACCTGCCGGTGATCGGACCCGAGACGGCGGCCGCGCTGATCGAGGCGAAGGCCAGCGCGCTCGCCTTCGAGGCGGGCCAGACCCTGGTGCTCGACCGCGAGGCGCTGGTCGAGGCGGCCGACGCGCACGGCATCGCCCTGCTCGGGGTGCACCCCGAGCGGCTGCCGGGTGCGGCCCAGGCGGCGGGGGAGCGGCGTTGAAGGAGCTGCGCATCGCGGTGGTGGGCGCGGGTCGCATGGGCAGGCTGCACGCGCAGAAGGTCGCGGCGCTGCGCGACGGCGGGGGGTGCGTGTCCCTGGCCGGCATCGCCGACCTGAACGGCGAGCGGGCTCGCGCCATCGCTTCCCAGCTCGGGACCCGCGCGGCGGCCGACGGCCGCGAGCTCTTCGCCGACGCAGACGCCGCGATCGTCGCGGTTCCCACCGTCGCGCACTTCGACGTGGTCCACAGCGCGCTCACCGCCGGGCTCGACGTACTGGTCGAGAAGCCGATCGCCGCCACGCTGCGCCAGGGAGAGCAGATGCTGGCCCTCGCGCGCAGTCGCGGCCGCGTTCTGCAGGTGGGGCACCTGGAGTGGTTCAACGCCGCCATGCGCGTGGTGCAGGAGAACGTTCGCGCGCCGCGCTTCGTCGAGGCCCAGCGCATGGGCCCGTTCCCCGAGCGCGGAGCCGACGTCGACGTGGTCCGTGACCTGATGATCCACGACATCGACATTCTTCAGCAGCTGCTCGGTGAAGAGCCGACTCGCATCGAGGCGGTCGGTGTGCCCGTACTCAGCGACAGCACCGACGTCGCCAACGCCCGCATCGAGTTCCCCAGCGGCTGCATCGCCAACCTGACGGCGAGCCGCGTGGCCGCCAGCCCGGTGCGCAGGGTCCGCTTCTTCCAGCCCGACAGTTGCGTGTCGATCGACTTTCTGGCCCCGTCGGCGACCATCTTCCGCCGCACTGGCGAAGAGGGCGGGGCTCGGATCGTCGAGTCCGAAGAGCTCAAGCTCGACCCGGAAGACGCGCTGCTCTCGCAGCTGCGCGCCTTCCTCGACGCGGTGAGTGCCGGCGGCCCCGCCGCCGCGTCGGGCGATGGCGCGCTCGGCGCCCTGCGCACGGCGCTGCGCGTGGTCGAGGCCATGCCGCCGGTCGTAGACCGGCGATGACCAGCGTTCTGCTGGCCGCGGGCGACGTCTCGGGCGACGCGTACGCCGCGGACTTCGTGCGCGAGCTCCGCGCGCTGCGCGCGGACGCTCGCTTCCTGGGCCTGGGCGGAGTCGAGATGGAGAAGGCCGGGGTCGAGATCGCAGTCCCCCAGCGCGAGCTGTCGGTCGGAGGCCTGGTCGAGCTGCTGCCGTCCGGCCTGCGCATCGCGCGCGCCTGGCGTCGGCTGGGTGCCGCCCTCGAGGCGGCGCGTCCCGAGCTGGTGGTGCTGGTCGACTCCGCGGGCTTCAACCTGCCGCTCGCCAGGCGGGCACGGCGCGCGGGCTGCTCGGTTCTGTACTACGTAGCGCCCCAGGTCTGGGCGTGGCGGCGCGGCCGGCTGGGGCGCATCGCGCGCCGCGTGGATCGCGTCGCCGTGATCTTCCCGTTCGAGGTGCCCTTCTACAAAGAGGCGGGCATCGCCGCCGAGTTCGTCGGACACCCGCTGGTGGCGCGTCTCGAGGCGGCCGCCGATCGCCTGGACGGGCGGTCCGCACGCGCGGCCCTCGGCGTTGCGCCCGACGCCCGGGTCGTGGCCCTGTTGCCCGGCAGCCGCCGCAACGAGCTGGGCCATCAGCTCGGCCCCTACCTGGAGACCGCGCGCGCGCTCCACTCCCGCGACCCGCGCATCCGCTTCCTGCTGCCACTCGCTGCGCCGATCGAGCGCGCCTCGGTCGAGCAGCGGCTGCGCGAGGCGAAGCTCCCCTCGCTGCTGCGCCTCGATCTGGTCGACGGGCGCTCGCTCGAGGTGCTGTCGGCCAGCGACGTGGCGCTGGTCAAGCCCGGCACGGCGACGCTGGAGGCGGCGCTGCTGGGTCGCCCGCTGGTGGTCGCGGCCCGGGGCAACCCGCTCACCGCCGCCGTGCTGCGCCGGCTGGTCCAGGTGGACTTCTGGGCGATGCCCAACCTGATCGTGGGGGCGCCCATCGTCCCGGAGTTCCTGCAGGGGGCGGTCGATCCGGAGCGCATCGCGAGCGCCCTGCAGGCCCTCTTGCAGGGACCCGCGCGCGAGGTCCAGCTCACGCGCCTCGCCGAGGTTCGCGCCCGCCTGACCCACCGCGAGGCGCCGCGCCGAGCCGCACAGATCGCAGAGGAGATGATCGTTGCGCGCCGCGCGGCATAGCGTCGCCGCGCTGGCTGCGCTGGCCGCCGCACCGCTGGCGGCGGGCGCCCTGGCGCTGCGACCCCGCTGGAGGGTCGGCGTGCGCGAGCGACTCGGCGGCCTCCCCGCGGTCGCTCCCGGCGCCATCTGGGTCCACGGCGCCAGCGTCGGCGAGATCCTCGCCGCGGCGCGCTTGTTGGACGGGCTGCGCAAGCAGGGCCGCGCGGTCATCACCTCGACCGTCACGTTGAGCGGACGCGAGGTGATGCGGCGCTGGCGACCCGAGGTGCCCTGCCATCTCGCCCCCCTTGATCACCCCTGGTGCGTGGCGGCCGCCCTCGACCGCGTGCGCCCGGCGGCGCTCGTGCTGATCGAGACCGAGCTGTGGCCCAGCTGGATCGCCGCGGCGAGTCGCCGGGGAGTTCCGGTGCTCGTCGTGTCGGGTCGTCTGTCGGACCGCTCCTACGCCCGCTACCGACGGCTCGCCTGGTTCGTCGGGCGGACGCTGCGTCGGGTGGCCGCGGTCGGCGCCCGCACCTCGCTCGACGGCGACCGCTTTCGCGCCCTGGGCGCCGACCCCGCCCGGGTCTCCGTGATCGGCGATCTCAAGCTCGAGCGCGACGAAGTTCCCCGGGCTCTACCGCCCGATCTCGAGGGCGCGCTCGCCGGCGCGCCGCTGTTCGTGGCGGGCAGCACCCACGCGGGCGAGGAGGTGGCGGCGCTGGCCGCCCTGGACGAGGTGGAGCGGGCCGGTCTTCAGGCGGCGCTCGTGCTCGCGCCCCGCCAGCTCGGACGGGCCGCCGAGATCGGCCGCATCGTGACCGGCGCGGGCCGGCCGCTGCGCCGGCGGACGGCGCTCGGCACGCTGCCGCTGCGTCCGGGCGAGGTGCTGCTGCTCGACACGGTGGGCGAGCTGGCCCCCGTCTACGCCCGCGCACACGTCGCCTTCGTGGGGGGGTCCCTGGTCCCCCACGGCGGGCACAACATCCTGGAGCCGGTGTTCGCGGGCTGTCCGGTGCTGTTCGGCAAGCACACCCAGAACGTCCGCCACGCGGTCGAGATCCTCGAGCGCTGCGGTGCCGGCGGCGCGGTCGAAGACGCCGCCGCGCTGGGCGTGAGCGTGGCGCGGCTGCTGCGCGATCCGCAGGCGGCGCGCGCCCGGGGCGAGCGCGGACGCCTGGCCCTGGAGCGTCACCGCGGCAGCGCGGGGCGGGCGGTCGCACTCATCGAGGGCGTGATCGCGGCGAAACCCACATCCGCGGCGTGACCGTGCGCGCGAGCTGGCTCGAGTCGCGCGAGCAGACCCCGGCGCAGGCGCTGGCCCTGCTGCCCCTGGCCGCGGTCGCGGTGCTGTACGGCGCAGGCGCCCGCTTGCACCGCGCGCTCTACCGGAGCGGTGCGCTGCGCCCGGCGCGGTTGGCCAACCGCGTGGTGAGCGTGGGGAATCTGGTGACGGGCGGGACCGGCAAGACGCCCCTGGCCGCCTGGCTCGCCACGCGGCTGCACGGGAGGGGGCACAAGGTCGTGCTGGCCAGTCGCGGTTACGGCCGAGCCCGTCGCTCCGACGAGCCCGTGCTCGTGGTCTCGGACGGGCGCTTCGTGCGCAGCCGCGTCGAGGTCGCCGGCGACGAGCCGATGGTGCTCGCCGCCCACGCTCCCGGGGTGCCGGTCCTGGTCGGGCGCGACAGGGCGCTGGTCGGCCTGCGGGCGCTGTCCGCCTTCGGCGCCGACGTGCTGGTGCTGGACGACGGCTTCCAACACCACGCGCTGCACTGCGACCTCGACATCGTGACGTTCGACGGCTCGCTCGGGTTCGGCAACGGCTGGGTCCTGCCGCGCGGACCGCTGCGCGAGCCGCCCGCGGCGCTGCGCCGGGCCGACGCCGTGGGCGTCGTCGACGGGCCGCTCGCGCCGGGCGACGCCGAGCGCCTCGAGCGGCATTCGCCGGCTGCGCAGCGCTTCGACGCGCGACGGGTACCGCTGGCCCTGCGTCCGCTGGCCGGCGGTCCCGGCATGGCCCTGGACACGCTCGAGGGAGCCGACGTCGGGCTGCTCGCCGGTCTGGCCGGGCCGGCGTCCTTCCGGCGCACACTGGAGGGGCTGGGGGCGCGCGTGGTCGCGGAGCTCACCTTCCGCGATCACCACCGCTACCGGGAGCGCGACTTGCGCGACCTCGGCCGGCGGGCGCGGCTCTGGGTCACGACGGAGAAGGACGCGGTGAAGATCCTGCCATCGTGGGTGCGCGGGGCAGAGCTGCTGGTGCTCTCGATCGTGCTCGAGGTCGAAGCCCCGGAGCGCTTCATCGACTGGGTCGAGGCGCGCCTGCGTTGAGCGGGCGGCGCGCCCCTGGGACGGTCCGCTTCAGCGCGCGTATCCGAGGCGGTGGATCGCCAGGCGCAGCCGCTCGCGGGGCAGGTGCGCCAGCAGGGCGCGCCGCATTGCGCGATCCCCTTCGGTGTAGGCAGCGAAGAACCGGGCACAGCCGCGCGGCCCCACCCGCGCCAGCAGCTCGCGTTTGACCAGCGAGCGGTACAGCCGCATCAGCTCGGCCATCCTCTCCCGGGCGGAGAGCTGCGCGACGGTGCGCACGCCGTCCAGGTCGACGAGCAGGGCACGCGTTCCACCCTCGCTCTCGCGCACCAGCAGATTCGCGATGTGGAGATCGGCGTGGGCTCCGCCGGCGTCGTGCAGGCGGCGGACCGCCTCGCCGGCCGCGGCCGCCGCCCGCAGCAGTCGCCCGCGGGCGGGCCGCGACGCGAGGAAGGCCGCTCCGTCGCGAGCGTCCTCTTCGCAGATGGTCCCCACCGCAGCCGTCCACGCGGGACCGGCGCGGCGCTGGGCCGCGACCAGCGCCGGTGTCGGAACCGGCGCGCCCGCGGCCGCCAACAGCGCCGTGGCGCGGAGCTCGGAGATCGGCCGCTCCAGGCCGAACAGCACACCGCCCCGGACGCGCCCGAGCGCCCCGCCGTGACGGACCCCCCTCAGATGCAAGCGCTCGAGCCGTCCGGGAAGTCGCAGCAGCGCGGTGGGGCCGCGCCCGCCGCGACCACGGGCGCCCTCGAGCAGGCGTCCGAGTCCGCCACTGTCGAGCAGACCGAGCTGCAACGCGCTGTCGGCGAAGGGCTCGGCGACCAGCAGGAAGCGCGAGCCGGCGACCAGCCGCCGGAAGCGGGTCCCGCCCCAGACCTCGCTCGCCTCGCCCGGGCCCACGCGGCTCAGCTTGCCGGTCGCCGCGCGCGGAGTGCGAGCGGTACCGCTGCGGCTGCCAGCAACCCGTTCGGTGCCCAGCTCGCGACTGCGGCCGAGACCAGACCCGAGCGCGCCAGGAGCTGGCCGGACGTGAGCAGGGCGTAGTAGGAGAGAGCGAGTAGCGCGCAGAAGAACGCGCCCCGTGCGCGGGCGGCGCGGCCGGGTCTCAGGCCCAGGAGCACGCCAAGCAACGCGAACAGCGTCGGCGCCAACGGGAGCGCAGCGCGGCGATGGATCTGCAGCTCGTACTCGACGGGGTCCCTCCTGCGCAGGTCGTCCAGGGCGTCGCCGGCCCGCGCCCGCGCCACGATCGCCCGCAGCTGCTCCATGGACATCTCCTTGGGGAAGGGCCGCGCGGAATCCACCCCCAGCAGCCCCTTCAGCGGAACCGCGTAGTCGAGGGTCGCGAACGAGATGCGCTGGGTGTCCGCCGCGGACCCGGTTCGCTCGAGGTGGAGGTCGCCGCTGTGGAGGCGCAGGCGGATCGCCTGGTCGGCGTCGTCGAAGTCGAAGTGGCCGGACTCGGCGAAGACCACGAAGGGACGTGCGGGGTCGGAGCGGTCGGAAATCAGCACGCCCTCGAGCTGGCCGTCGCGGCTGCGGCTGCGCACGTAGAACACGCGGTCGCCGAGGCGCTTGAAGTGGCCTGGCTCGATCAGGGCTCCGCGGGCCACCACGTTGCGCACCAGCTCCCTCATGCCCCGCTGGGCGCGGTGGTCGACTTCCAGGAGCAGGTACCCGGTGACCCACGAGAGCGCGACGCCCAGGGCCACCACCGGCGGGGCGACCTGGCGCAGGCCGACTCCGCAGGCGCGCATCCCGGTGATCTCACTGTCGGACGCCATGCGTCCCACCGCGACCAGCACCCCGAAGAGAAAGGAGATGGGCAGGGCGTAGGGAGCCAGGACGACCGCGGACCAGCACAGCACTCCGAGCAGGTCCTGGGCCGAAAAGCCGACAGCGACCAGCTCGTCGAGGGTGCGCAGCAGATTCTGGCTGACCATCACGACGGCGATCACGGTGAAACCGACGGCGGTGTACTCGAGAACCTCTCGCAAAAGGGAGATCGGCAGCGTGCGGGGAGCGCGCATGGGGAGGTATCCTATCGGCGGCTCCCCGCCGTTGCCCCCGTCACGAGGATGGTCATCGAGGCCTGTCTCAATCCCCTGCCGAGTCCGCCTCCCGCGGACCGGATCCTGGTGCTTCGCCTGGGCGCGCTGGGCGACGTGGTGCGGACCCTGCCGGCCGTTTCCAGCCTGCGCCGCGCGTACCCCGGGGCCCACATCGCGTGGCTCGTGGAGCCGCCCGCGGCGAGCATCCTCCGGGAGCAACCGTGGATCGATGAGGTCCTCGTGTTCCCCCGCCCCGCACTGAGAGGCGCGCTGCGCCGCTGCCAGCTGCGCACACTGCTGCGGGCGCTGGTGCCGTTCCTGCGCGCGCTGCGCGGGCGTCGCTTCGACCTGGTGGTGGACTTCCACTCCATCTTGCGTTCCGGCGTCCTCTCGGCGCTGAGCGGCGCCGGCCAGCGCGTGGCGTACGCGCGCCCCTACGGTCGGGAGCTCAGCCCTCTTTGCGCGACCCACCGCGCCCGACTGGCGCCCGAGCGCAGGAGTCGTTTCGCGCGCAACGCCGGGTTGGTCGACTACCTGGTCCCCGGCGCCCAGCCGGCGTCCACTCCCCTGCGGCTCGACCCGGCCGTGCGGCTGCGGGCGCGCAGACGCCTGGGCGCCGGGCCGCCCCGGGTGGCGATCCACCCCGGGACGAGCGATGCCACGCCCTACAAGCGCTACACGGTCGAGGGCTACGCCCGAGTCGCCCGCGCACTGGCGAAGGACGAAGGCGTGGAGCTGCTGGTGACCTGGGGGCCGGCGGGCGACGAGCGCGCCGTGGCGGAGCGGATCGTGGAGGCTGCGGCGGGTGCGGCGCGTCTCGCCCCGCCGACGCCGACCCTCAGCGATCTCGCCGCGCTGTTCGCGGCCTGCCGGCTCACCATCGGGAGCGACACCGGTCCGCTGCACCTCGCGGCGCTGGTGGGAACGCCCGTCGTGCAGATCTTCGGTCCCACCGACCCGATCGAGAACGCGCCCTACGCGGCGACACCGTCGCGCAGCGTCCGCGTTCCCGTCCCGTGCAGCCCGTGCCGCCGCGGATGCGCGGCGGCCACCTGCATGCGCAGCATTCCTCCCGCGGCGGTCATCGCGGCGTCTCGGGAGCTGTTGGCCCCGCGGCCGACAGCCGGCGTGCGCGCGCGGGCGGTTGGCTCGTGAAGGGGGTCGATCTCTCCGTCGTGGTCGTGACCTGGAACACCCGGCGCCTGGCGCTCGAATGCCTCGAGGCGCTGGAGCGGGAGACGGAACGCTGCCGCCGACGCGCGCCGTGGATCGAGAGCGAAATCGCGGTGGTGGACAACGGCTCGAGCGACGGCACGGCGGATGCGATCCGCTCGCGCTTTCCGCGGGCTCGCGTGGTTCGGCTGGCGCGGAACGCGGGTTTTGCCGCCGGAGCCAACGCCGGCCTGCGACGGGCGCGCGGCCGCGTCGTCCTGCTCCTGAACAGCGACACCCGGGTCCAGCCCGGAGCGCTCGCAGCCTGCGTCGGCTACCTCGACCGCCACCCGGATGTGGGCATCGTCGGTCCCCAGCTGCTCCACAGCGACGGGTCCCGGCAGAACTCGGTGCACCACTTCCCGAGGCTCGTGGCGGAGCTCCTGCCGAAGGGGCTGCTCCAGCTGCTGTTCCGGCGCCGGTTTCCCTCGCAGCGCTGGACCCGCGCCGACGGCCCGATCGACGTCGAGGCGGTTTCCGGGGCGGCGCTGTTCGCGCGCCGGGAACTGGTCCGCGAGGTGGGGCCGTTGTCGGAGCGTTACTTCTTCTTCCTCGAGGAGACCGACTGGTGCTGGCGGGCGCGCAGCTCGGGCTGGCGCGTTGTACACCTCCCCGCGGCGCGCGTCGTCCACCACCTGGGCGCCAGCAGCAAGCGCCCACATCCGGCGCTGACGCGGATCGAGTACCATCGCTCCCTGTACCGCTTCTACCGCGAACGGCGCGGGTCCGTTTCGATGGCGATGGTGCTCTCGCTGCGTTTCGCCAAGGCGCTGCTCTACGTGGTGACCCAGGCGCCCTTCGCCGTGGTGGATTCGCGCCGCCGCCGCCGCTGGCGCGCGCACTGCGCCGTCTTCGCCTGGCATCTGCGTGGCTGCCCGGCCTCGGTGGGCCTGCAGCAGCTCTCCCCTGGCGAGGCGGGAGCGGCGTGAGGAGCGCGCGCCGCTTCCGGGGTGCGAACGTCCGTGGCCCGGGTGTGTCGGCGACCCTGGTCAAGCCGAACCTGCGCGAGGCCGAGACCCTCTCAGGGCTGCGGGTTCGAGGGTCGCGCGATCTGGGCCGGACCGCGGCGCGGGGTGCGGAGTGATCCACAGCATGACGGGCTTCGGACGGGCCGCCTTCCGCGTCGAACGGGTGGCGTTCGACCTGGAGGTTCGCTCGCTCAACCACCGCTACCTCGAGGCCCGCGTGCGCCTGCCGCGCGCGCTGTCCGCCCACGAGGTGGAGCTGCGGCAGCGCGTGCGGAGCCGCTTCGCCCGCGGCAAGCTGGATTTGACGGTCGTCGCTCCCGACTCCGGCGCGGCGGGACCGCGCCTGGAGATCGACCTGGAGGCCGCGCGCCAGTACGCCCGCGCCGCCGAACAGCTGCGCCAGGCCGCCGACCTCCCGGGCACCCTGGAGGTGGACGCGGTGCTCGCCCTGCCGGGCGTGTCTCGCTTCATCGAGCCACAGCTGTCCGCCGAGGCGCTCGGCCGGGAGTTGCTGGCGGCGACGGACGCGGCCCTCGACGCAGTGGAGGAGATGCGGGCCGCCGAAGGCGCCGCGCTCGGCCGGGAGCTGCTGGGACGCCTCGAGCGCGTGGGGACGCTGGCCGATCAGCTGGAGGCGCGGGCCGGCGTGGCCCAGGCTGCGGTCCGCGAGCGGCTGCACAAGCGCGCCCAGCAGCTCCAGAGCGAGACGGGCCTGCTCGACGAGGCGCGTCTGCATCAGGAGGTCGTGCTGGCCGCCGACCGGCTCGACTTCACCGAGGAGGTCGTGCGACTGCGCAGCCACGTCGAGCTGTTCCGGACGGCCGTGGAGGAGGCGGGGGCCGGTCGACCCGTGGGTCGCCGCCTGGATTTCCTGCTTCAGGAATTCGGCCGCGAGGCCAACACGATCGGCTCCAAGGCGAGCGACGCGCCCATCGCCCACGACGTCGTCGAGCTGAAGACCGAGCTCGAGCGACTGCGCGAACAGGTACAGAACGTTGAGTAGCGGCCCCCTGCTCAATCTGGGCTACGGAAACCTCGTCGCTTCGTCGCGGGTGGTGGCGATCGTCTCGCCGCAGTCGGCCCCGATGAAGCGCCTGCGCGAGGAGGCCTCGAGTCGGGGCAAGCTGGTCGATGCCACCCAGGGCCGCCGGACCCGTTCGATCATCGTGACCGACAGCGATCACGTGATCCTCTCGGCGATCAACCCGGAGACGATCGCGTCCCGCCTCGTCCATGACGACGCGGCAGAGGACGAAGCGTGAGCCCGCAGCCGAGGCGCGGGTTCCCGATCGTGGTGGCGGCGCCCTCGGGCACGGGCAAGACGACGGTCTGCTGCGGCGTCGTCCAGCGCGACCCCGGGATCGAGTTCTCGGTCTCCCACACCACCCGCCCGCCGCGGGCCACGGACACCGCGAGCGACTTCGTGAACTACCACCACGTCGACCGCGGCGAGTTCCAGCGCCTGGTGAAGGAAGAGGTGTTCCTCGAGTGGGCCGAGTACAACGGGAACTACTACGGAACGAGCTGGGCCGCCCTGGAGGCGCCACTCGCGGCCGGCCGCGACGTCCTGCTCGAGATCGAGGTCCAGGGCGCCCGCCAGGTGCGGGCGCGCCGCGCCGACGCGCGCTTCATCTTCCTGCTGCCACCCTCCTGGAAGGCCCTTGAAGAGCGCCTGCGGGGGCGCGGCAGCGACTCTCGGGAGCAGATCCGGGCGCGGCTCGCCCTGGCCCGGCAGGAGATCGTGTCCGCGCGGGATTTCGATTACGCAGTGGTCAACGATGTGTTCGAGCACTGTGTCGAGCGGGTACTGGAGATCATTCGCGCCGAGCGGGCGGGAGACCCCGGCGAGCTGCGCCGGCGCTTCGATCCAGGGGACGCGCTGGAGCGCTTCGAGGGTGGCCTCGACGGCTGAGCGCGCCCGTTGGACGACGCGGAGGAGCTCCGTTACTTTAGCGCAAGGGCCTGATCTCAAAGGAGAAATCGGTCGACTACGCAGCCCTCGCAAGGGGCTGGTCAGCCCCGGGGCCGGATGCTTCGCTTCAACGACATCGCCGATCGCATCCTCGAGTACAACCCCTCCTGCGATCTGTCGCTCCTGCAGCGCGCCTACGTCTTCTCCGCGAAGGTTCACGAAGGCCAGGAGCGACTCTCCGGCGAGCCCTACCTGGTCCACCCCCTGGAGGTGGCGGGGATCCTCGTCGATCTGCGCATGGACGAGGTCACCGTCGCCGCCGGGCTCCTGCACGACGCCATCGAGGACACCCTCACCACCATCGACGAGATCAAGCGACTGTTCGGCGAGGACGTCGCGTTCCTGGTGGGTGGACTGACCAAGATCGCCAAGATCGAGTTCACGTCGCCGCGGGAGCGGCAAGCCGAGAACTTCCGGAAGATGCTGCTGGCGATGTCGAAGGACATTCGCATCCTGCTCATCAAGCTCGCGGACCGCCTCCACAACATGCGTACGCTCCGGTACGTGGCCGAGGACTCCCGCCGGCGCATCGCCCAGGAGACGCGCGACATCTACGTGCCCCTGGCGCATCGCCTGGGCATCAATTGGATGAAGCAGGAGCTCGCCGAGCTGACCTTCCGCACCCTCAAGCCCGCGGCGGCCGCGGAGCTGGGCAAGAGGCTGCGATCCAAGCGAAGGGCCCGCGAGCGCTACATCGGCGAGGTGATCGGGATCCTCTCCCAGCGCTTCAAGACGGCCGGAATCGCCGCGGAGGTGACGGGCCGTCTGAAGGATCTCTCCTCGATCCACGACAAGATGGAGAGCCAGGGGCTCAGCCTGGACGAGATCTACGACGCGATTGCGTTCCGCATCGTCACCGACGGCGCCCAGGAACACGTCTACGGCGCGTTGGGTCTGGTGCATTCGATCTGGCGGCCGGTGCCCGGCCGCTTCAAGGACTACGTCGCCCTGCCCAAGCCGAACGGCTACCAGTCGTTGCACACCACCGTGATCGGCCCCTACGGAGAGCGGATGGAGGTCCAGATCCGCACCGCCGAGATGCACCGCGACGCGGAGTTCGGCATCTCGGCACACTGGCGATACAAGGAGGGAGGGCCGTCGGCCAGTGACGCCGACGAGGGCAAGTTCGCCTGGCTGCGCCAGCTGCTCGAGAGGCACCGCGATGTGGCCGACCCCCACGAGTTCTTCGACACCATCAAGGTGGATCTCTTCCCGGACGAGGTGTTCGTGTTCACGCCCAAGGGAGAGGTCATCAACCTGCCGCGAGGCGCGACGCCCGTGGACTTCGCCTACGCGATCCACAGCGAGGTGGGCGCCCAGTGCGCCGGCGCGAGGGTGAATGGCAAGATGGTGCCCCTGCGACACCGCCTGACCGACGGCGATACCGTCGAAGTGACCACCAGCCCGTCCCAATACCCGCGCAAGGACTGGCTCGAGTTCGTGGTGTCGGGCCGGGCGCGCAACCGCATCCGCCACGCGATCCGCGCCAACGAGAAGGAGCGCAGCCGAGAGCTCGGCGAGGACATCCTCGGTCGCGAGCTGCGCAAGCGCGGGCTGTCTCTCAAGCGGCTGCTCGAGGGCGGAGAGCTCGCAGAGTTCGCGCGCAAGACCGGTCGCAGCTCGGCGGAGGACCTGTTCGCGGCGGTGGGCTACGGGCGGATTTCGGCCGGTGACCTGGTGCGCAGGTTGCGGGGCAACGACGAAGAGGAGGCCAAGCCGGCCCGGCGGCGCGCGCTGTTCTGGCGCCCGCGCGCGCCCTCGTCTTCGGGAGTGCGCGTGAGCGGCCATCCGGACGTGATGGTTCGTTTCGGGCGTTGCTGCGGTCCGCTGCCCGGTGACGACGTGGTCGGGTTCGTCACCCGGGGTCGGGGGGTCACCGTGCACGTCAAGGATTGCGACAAGGCGTTTGCCCTGGACCCGGCCCGCCGCATCGACGTGGAGTGGGACAGCGATGCCGCCGTGCCCAGGCTCATCAAGATGCGCGTCCATTCGATGGACGCGCACGGTCTGCTGGCCAAGGTGACCAAGACCATCTCGGCGGCGGCCATCAACATCGGGGCCGCTCGGGTGACGACCAGTCGCGACCGCAAGGCGATCCAGACCTTCGACCTCTGGGTGAACGACGTCGGCACCCTGAATTCGGTGATGAAGCAGATCGAGGGGATCAAGGGTGTCCTCTCGGTGGAACGCCTGCGCACGTGACTCCGCCCGTCAGCGCCTGCCTGATCGCCCGGGACGAGGAGACCCTGCTGCCGCGCAGCCTCGACTCCCTCGGCTGGGCCGATGAGATCGTCGTGGTGGTGGACGCCCGAAGCCGCGACGCCACCGCGCGGATCGCACGCGACCGGGCCGACCGTGTAGAGGTGCGGCCGTACGCAGGCGACATCGAGCAGAAGAGCCACTGCACGAGCCTGGCCGCACACGACTGGGTGATCCTGATGGATCCGGACGAGGTGATGACGGCGGGTCTGCGCAGGGAGATCCAGCGGGCCCTGGGCTCGGACGGATGCGACGGCTACGAGGTGAACCGCGAGACCTTCCACCTGGGTCGCTGGGTACGGCACGGGGACTTCTATCCGGACTGGAAGCTGCGCGTCTTCCGCCGGTCGCGCGCACGTTGGACCGGTCGCAACCCGCACGGCCGCGTGGTGGTCGACGGCCGGGTGCGGCGGCTGCCCGGCCACCTGGAGCACCACAGCTACCGCGACCTCGCCGATCAGATCGAGCGCATCCAGTTCTTCAGCAGCGAGGCCGCCCTGGCGCTTCGCTCAGACGGGCGGTCGGCGCGGGTCGCCGACCTCACCCTGCGTCCCTTCGCGCGGTTCCTGCGCGCCTACCTCCTGAAGCGCGGCTTCCTCGACGGGGTCCCGGGCTTCGTCCTCGCCGCCGGGACGGCGTTCCACGTCTTCCTCAAGTACGCGAAGCTGTGGGAGCTGGAGCGGGTGGCGCCGCCAGCGGACTGCGGCGGGGCGACACCGCCTAGTTGAGGCGCAGGTCGCTCCCGGGGCGTGGGGCGGCCTGGAGGTCGAGCAGCTCCCGGTACAGACCGCCTTCGCGGACCAACTCCGCGTGGGTCCCGAGCTGGGTCACGACGCCGTTCTCGAGCACCACGATCCGGTCCGCGCGGCGGATCGTCGACAGGCGGTGGGCGATCACGAACACGGTGCGCCCGCCCAGCAGCGCCTCGATCGCATCCTGGACGTAGCGTTCGCTCTTCGAGTCGAGCGCGCTGGTCGCCTCGTCGAAGATCAGGATGGCCGGATCCACGAGCAGGGCCCGGGCGATCGCCACCCGCTGGCGCTGTCCGCCGGACAGTCGCGCTCCTCCGGCTCCCACCTGGGTGTCGTAGCCCGCGGGTAGCCTCAGCGCGAACTCGTCCACGTGGGCGGCCTGCGCCGCCGCGAGGGTCTCCGCTTCGGTCGCCTCGGGCCGCCCGTATTGGATGTTCTCGCGGATCGTTCCGTCGAACAGGAAGGGCTCCTGGGTCACCACGGCGATCTGGCGCCGCAGCGAGCCCCGTTGGATCCGACGCAGATCGACGCCGTCGATCTCGATCGCGCCGGACACGGGATCGTAGAAGCGCAGCAGCAGGTCCGTCAGAGTGGTCTTGCCGGAGCCCGTCGGGCCGACGATCGCGACGACCTGGCCCGCTTTGACCTCGAACGACACGTGGCGCAACACCGGCTCGCGTCCGTAGGAGAACGAGACGTCCCTCAGCCGGACGCCCGTGGCGACCCGCTCGATCGCCACTGCGTCCGGCGCGTCCTCGATCTCCGCGGGGCTGTCGAGCAGCTCGAACAGCCGCTCGGCGGCCGGCTGGGCGTCGAGCAGGCCCACGCTGGCCTTGGCCAGGTCCTTGACCGGCTTGTAGGTCGTGGCGAGCACGGCGGCGAACGCCGCCAGGTCACCCAGCGTGAGGCCCCAGCGCCCCCGCAGCAGCAGCAGACTGCCCAGGATCAGCAGGCCGATCGCCACGGCGTTGTTCAGCATCTCGACCAGGCTGCGGGCGAAGACCCGCTGGCGCACCGCGCTCATCGTTCGCCGGAACAGGCGCCGCGTCTCGCGCCGAAAGGCGGCCTCCTCGAGCGGCTCGGCGCGGAAGGCCTTGATGACCTTGATGCCGCTCAGGATTTCGACGAGGCGCTGGGTCACGTCTGCGTACTTTTCCTGGCGCCGCCGCGCACTGCGCCGAATGCGTGTTCCGAACAGCGCGACGACGGTGAACAGCAGCGGGCCCAGCCACAGGGCGACCAGGGCGAGCTGCCAGGAGATGGCGAACAGCAGCGCGACCCCCAACCCGACGGTCAGCACAGCCGGTGCAAAGTCCGCGAAGAGCAGACCCAGCGCGCCGTGGGCGCTGGAGGCATCGCGCAGGGTGCGCGAGAGCAGATCGCCCCGGCGGTGGTCGTGGTGGAAGCGCAGCGGCAGGGCCAGCAGCCGGGCGCACACGTGTCGTTGGATGTCGATGTACACCCGCCCCAGGAAGTGTTCGCTGGCGTAGACGCGTCCGAACTGGAGCAGCGGCAGGCTGAAGATCACGACTGCGGCGGCCAGCACCACCCGCGCGAACCCCTCGCGGACGTGCCGCTCCAGGTCGGCGCGTCGGCGCGGGTCCGGCGGCGCCGGCGCGGGCTGCTCCCGCCGCGCGGTCGAGTCGCCCCCCAGCAGGCGGAGCCAGTCCGAGGGCTGCGGTGCGGCGACCGCCGCGCCCTGGGGTAGCAGCACATCGTCCAGGATCGGCTTGACCAGGTAGGCGCGCGCGTAGAGGGCGGCGCCGAAGGCGAGCGAAAGGCCGAGCGACACTGCGACCAGCGCGGCGTGGGGGCGCGCGTAGCCGAAGATGCGCCACAGGGCGGCGCGGGGCGGTGCCGCGCCCGGCGCCGCACCGCCCCCCTGCGCGCTCGCCCCGCTCAACTCAAGTCGGCCGCGATGGCGTCGCCGGCCCGCCAGCCGAGCAACACGTCGCCCTCGAAGCCGAGGGCAGCCATGCCGGCCCGTTCCAGCACGTAGACGGGAGGCCGCGTCGACACGCGCAGCTCGACCGCGGCAGGCCAGCCCTCGCCGGGCGGAGGGTCCGACAGCGGGGCGCCGCTGTCCCAGCGCGGTTCGGGGTGTCGCTGAAGCACCAGGCCGTCGGCCGAGAAGGGCATGAGCTGGGCGACGGCCGCTCCGATCTCGGCGCGGCGGGCGTCCAGGTCGCGCTCGTCTGCGCCGACCACCGCGGAGGCCACCAGGTCGACCTGGTCTCCCCCTTCGGGGCGGGGGAAGACGCGCAGCGTGACCAGGTTGGTTCCGTCCATGCCAGCGTCCGGGTCGCGCACGCAGATCACGCGCGGTGCCATTCCCTCCGGCAACACCCCCCGGCGCGCGACGTAGCGGACGGCCAGCCGGATTCGCGTGACCGGCGGTCCGCGCAGCACCTCCGGCACGGGGTCGCCGGCGACGGCGGCGAGCGCCTGGCGGGGCGCGTTGAGCACCAGCGCCCGGCCGACCCAGACCTCCCCGGACTCCTCCACCAGGATGCCGGGCTGGTTCGCCGCGCTGACCAGCCGCAGCGTGCCGGACACGCTGCGCAGCTCGCCGTGCAGCGCTTCGAGGCGCCGCCTCAGCAGCAGCGACAGGGCGCCGGCTCCACCCGGGAAGACCGTGGCTCCCTCCAGCGCGGCGCCCAGCAGTCGCGCGCTCGCCTCCGGCGGCGGCGCGCTCTCCCCAAGGTTGGAGAGGGCGCGCAGCTGGGCGGCCAGAAGGGTGGCGAGCGCGGGCGCGGCCGACGTCACCGCGACGGGCAGACCGCGCGCGCGCCGGGCCCGGCGGGTCCCGAGCGGCGCCGGCCGGGCGGCCGCAGAGCTCGCCGTGGGGCGCGCGGCGCGGGGCAGCCGCTGTGCCGACCGCACCACGGGCGCCTCCAGCATGGCGTCCCGCTCCGCCGCACCGGCTTCTCCGATGGCCCGCACCACGGCTCCGGCCTCTTCCGGCACGGCGAAGCCCCACGCCACGAGTTCCTCGGCGGTGCGCGGCGGCGCGGCGACCTCGACCCGCGCGTCGGGCAGCGCGACCTGATAGGCGACCGGGTAGGTTGCGACGCTGCGGCGCTCGAGGAGCGGAATCCCGAGGGCCTCGAGGCACGCGCCGAGCACGCCGCCCGGATCGGCACCGTGGACGAGGAAGGGATCGCGCAGTCCGGGGAAGGCTTCGGCGGCCGCCTTCTCCTCCACCAGCAGGACGTGCGCCCCGCGCGACGCCAGCTGCACCGCGGCGATGCGGCCCGGCAGCGCGCCGCCGAGCACCAGCGCGTCCCAGCGCCGCACGCGGATGCTCTCGCTGGCCGCGAGCGCCGACAGGCCCGTCATCAGCTGGACCGCGGCGAGATCGGCCCGAAGCGCAGCGGGGGATCGTCCGGTGCCTTCAGCTCCACCTGGCCGATCCGGTAGCCCCGCTCGCCGAGCCCCGGGAGCCGCGCGAGAACTTCTTCCGCCTCGTCGTCGGGCACCGCGAGCACCATGCCGATGCCGCAGTTGAAGACGCGCCGCATCTCCGCTTCCGCCAGCCCGCCCTCGCGCTGGAGCAGGGCGAAGATCGGCGGTCGCTGCCAGGAGTCCGGATCGATGCGAGCGCACAATCCGTCGGGCAGCACGCGCGGTACGTTGCCCTCGAATCCCCCGCCGCTCACGTGGACCACGCCCTTGAGCTCGAAGTTGCGCATCAGCTCCAGCACGGGCCGCACGTAGATCCGCGTCGGAGCGAGGAGCGCTTCCGCCAGCGACGCACCGAGGTGTTCGTCGTGTGCCCGCAAGTCCACGCGACCCGCCCGGACCGCGTCGTCGACGATGGTTCGCACCAGCGAGTAGCCGTTGCTGTGGCAACCGTTCGAGGCGAGGCCGACCAGGGCGTCGCCCTCCCGGATGGTCGACCCGTCGATCACGCGCCCGGCCTCGACCACGCCAACCCCGAAGCCCACCAGCTCGATCTCGCCGTCGCCGTACACGCCGGGCATGCTCGCCGTCTCGCCGCCGAGCAGTGCGCAGCCGGCCTGGCGGCAGCCCTCGGCGATGCCGCGCAGTGCCTGCTTCGCGACCGCGGGATCGAGGCTCCCCATCGCCAGGTAGTCGAGGAAGACGAGGGGCTCGGCACCCTGCACGACCAGGTCGTTCACCACCATGGCAACGCAGTCGATCCCGACCGTGTCGAAGCGCCCGAGCTGCGCCGCGAGCTTGAGCTTGGTCCCCACCCCGTCGCCGCTGGCGACGAAGACCGGGTCCCGGTAGCGGTCGGGCGCCTTGAACAGGCCCGCGAAGCCGCCGATCGAGGAGAGCACCTCGGGCCGCAGCGTCGCCCGCGCGATCTCACGAATCTCGCCGACGAAGCCCTCGTCGCGATCGAGGTCGACGCCCGCGCGGGCGTAGGCCGGCGCGCTGGCGGGGGTCGTTCGCGCTCCCGACGCGTCGGGTGGCTGGCGGGAGTCGGCCGCACACACGCCCGATGAATAGGCGAGAGCGCCCGACGGAGCAAGAAACGCGGTTTCTTCGCGGAGGCGAGGCTGCCGCCTGCGCCCGTCGTCCCACGCGGCCGCGACCCGTCGCCACCGCGTGAAACCGCTGTCGGGAACCGCGCGCAAGGCGGTTCGGGGTGCGTGCTATCGTCCGCGAGTGAAGCTCGCCGTGATCGTTCCCATGCTCAACGAGGCGGAGCAGATCGGCGCGGCGCTGGCGAGCGCGCGCGCCGAGGGCGTCGAGCTCATCGCGGTGGATGGGGGCAGCTCCGACGGTACGCCCGAGCGCGCCGCCGCCGCCGGTGCGCGGGTGATCCGCTCCGCGCCGCCGCGCGCCCGTCAGCTCGGCGCCGGCGCCGATCGGACCGGGGCCGACGCGATCGTCTTCCTGCACGCCGACACCCGCCTGCCGCCGGGCTTCGACACAGCGGTGCGCGCGGCGTTGCGGGATCCCGCCGTGGTCGGTGGCGCCTTTCGCTTCCGCTTCGACCAGCCCTCGCTTTCGCTGCGCGTGGTCGAGTGGGGCGCGCGGTTGCGCTGCGCCTTGTTCGATCTGCCCTACGGCGACCAGGCGCTGTTCGTGCGACGCGAAGTGCTCGAGCGGATCGGCGGGGTGCCCCAGGCGCCCATCCTGGAGGACCTCGATCTGGTGAAGGCGATGCGGCGGCACGGTCGGCTCACCCGGCTGCGCCTGCCCGCCACCACCTCGGCGCGGCGCTATCGGGCAGGAGGGGTGTTCCGCACCATGTTCCGCCACTGGCTGGTCGCCAGCGCGTGGCTCTTGGGGCTGGACCGCGAGCGCATCGCCGCCTGGTACGGACGATGAGCGGCCCTCCGCCCTCGGCCGCCTCGGGCCGTCGCGCCGTGGTGCGGCGGCTGGTCGGATACGTCGGGCGCCACCGCGGCTATTACGCCTTCTGGTTGGCGACCACGCTCCTCTACGTGGCCGGCTTCGTGGCGATACCGATGCTGGTCGGCTGGTCTCTCAAGGCCTACGAGCAGGGACTCGGCGCTGCCGAGATCTTGAGGAGGGCCGAGCTGATCGCGCTGGTGGCAGTCGGGGCCGCCTGCGTGCGCTTCTTCTCGCGCACCCTGGTCTTCAACGCCGCTCGCGAGATCGAGTACGAGATCCGCAACGACATCTTTGCCCACCTGGAGAGGCTGCCCCAGTCCTTCTACTTCAAGTGGCGGACCGGCGACATCATGAGTCGCTGTGTCAACGACGTGAACGCCATCCGCCTGCTGCTGGGGGTGGGCGTGTTGAACGTGGTGCAGACCCCGGTGCTGTACGTCGCGACCGTGGGGGCGATGTTCACGATCAACGCGCAGCTGGCGCTGCTGGTGATCCTGCCCTACCCGGTGTTCATCCTGATCGCGCGCACGCTGGGTCGCGCCATCCACCACTGGAGCCTGCGGGTCCAGGAGGGGCTGGCGGACCTCTCGAACCGCGTTCAAGAGTCGATCTCCGGCATCGCCGTGGTGAAGGCCTACGCCATGGAGCGCACCATGGCCGCTCGCTTCGACGAGATCAACCGCGAGCTCTACGGCCGGCAGCTGCGCCTCGCGCGCGCGAACGCCGCGATGCCTTCGATCGTGGCGCTGCTCCCGGCCACGGCCATGTGGATCATCCTGCTCGTCGGTGGCCAGGCGATCCTGGACGGCCGGATGCTCGCCTCGGACTTCTTCATCTTCGCCATGTACGTGTACGGCCTCACCTTCCCCACGGTGATCATGGGCTGGGTGGTGGCGCTGGTGCAGCGGGGGGCGGCTTCGATGCAGCGCATCGACGAGCTGCTCTCGGTCGAGCCGGCCATCGCCGACCGCGCCGACGTGGTCGAGGTGGCGGAACTTCGCGGCGAACTCGAATTCCGTGGGTTGACGTTCCGCTATCCCGACGCCGAGCGCGAGCCGGCCCTGCGGGACCTGAATCTCCGCGTGCCCGCCGGCACGACGCTGGGCGTGGTGGGGCCGGTGGGCTCGGGCAAGAGCACGCTGGCGTCGATCATCCCGCGGCTCTACGAGGTGGAGGACGGTCGGGTCTTCATCGACGGCATCGACATCAACCGCATCCCACTCGCCACGCTGCGCTCCCACATCGCGATGGTTCCCCAGGAATCGTTTCTCTTCTCGATGCGCCTGGCCGACAACATCGCCTTCGGGCTGGAGCGCACCGACGCGGCGGCGGTCAGACGGGCCGCTGGGCGCGCCCAGCTCGCGAAGGACGTGGTCGAACTGCCGGATGGCTACGCGACCGTGGTGGGGGAGCGCGGCGTCATGCTCTCGGGCGGACAGCGCCAGCGGGCGGCGCTGGCGCGGGCGCTGGCCCTCGACCCGAAGATCCTGATCCTGGACGACACGCTCTCCAGCGTCGACGCGGAGACCGAGGCGGCGATCCAGAGCGAGCTCGACACGGTCTTCGCCGGCCGCACGGTGGTGATCGTCTCGTCGCGGGTGAGCGCCGTGCGCTCGGCGGATCGCATCGTCGTGCTCGACGAGGGGCGCATCGCCGAGTCCGGCTCGCACGCGGAGCTGCTGGCCGCGGGCGGCCTCTACGCGCGCCTGGCCCGCGAGCAGGCCGAGCGCGAAGAGTTCGAGGGGGTGGCGTGAGCCAGGGCGATCGAGCGGCGCGCAGCAGCGCTCTCGAGGCCATGCACGAGGAGGAGGCGCTCGGCAAGGCCTACGACGCGCGGCTGATGGTGCGCTTGTGGCACTACGTGCGGCCCTACGGCTGGCAGGTGGCACTCACGCTCGCGCTCGTCTTCCCGCTCTTCGTGACGGAGGTCGCGCCGGCCTGGATCATCAAGTCCGCACTCGACCGCGTGATCCTGCCCGGTGCGCTGGGGGAGGCGACCCCGGGAGCGCTGGACCGCGCGCTGGAACCGCTCGCGGCTGTGCTCGATGCACCGGAGTGGGCGCAGTCGCTGTGGTGGCTGGCGGGACTCCTCGCCGTGGTCATGCTGGTCGGGTTGGCCATGCAGTTCCTGAACATGTACGTGATGTCCAAGACCGGCCAGGCCGCCATGAAGGACCTGCGGCGAGACGTCTTCGACCACATCCAGCAGCTGCATCTGGGCTTCTTCGACCGCTACCCCGTGGGCCGTCTGGTGACCCGCGCCACCAACGACATCGAGAACGTGGCGGAGATGTTCTCGGCGGGCATCGTGGCCCTGGTTACCGACACGTTCAAGATGCTGGGCTTCGCGACCGTGCTCTTCCTGGTGGACCCGAGCCTCGCGCTGCTGACGTTCCTGGTGGTCCCGCCGTTGGCGCTGTGCGCGGTCGTCTTCCGCTTCAAGGTGCGCCAGGCCTACCGTCTGGTGCGCGTGCGCATCGCGCGGATCAACGCCTACCTCCAGGAGAACGTGACCGGGATGAAGGAGGTGCAGCTCTTCACCCGGGAGGCGCGCAACTTCCGCGAGTTCGACGAGATGAACGCGGACCACCGCGACGCCTGGTACCGGTCGGTCCGCTACGACTCGGCGCTGTTCGCGGTGGTCGAGTTCGCCCAGAACCTGACGGTGGCGATCATCCTCTGGCGGGCCACGGAGATCGCGAGCGCGGGCACGATCTACCTGTTCATCGACCTGTTGCGCCGTTTCTTCGTGCCGCTTCGCGACCTCTCGGCGAAGTACTCGATCATGCAGTCCTCGATGGCCAGCAGCGAGCGGATCTTCCAGCTGCTGGACACCGAGCCGGCCATCGCCGATCCGCCGGCGCCCCGGCCGGTCCCGCTGCGCAGCGCCGTACCCGGCCGCGGCACCGTCGAATTCCAGGACGTTTCCTTCGCTTACCAGGGCGACGACTGGGTGCTGCGCGACGTGTCGTTCCGCGTCGACCCCGGCGAGAAGGTGGGGATCGTGGGCGCGAGCGGAGCGGGCAAGACCACGATCATCAAGCTGCTGACGCGTTTGTACGACGTGACGGGCGGCCGGGTCCTGATCGATGGCCTCGACGTGCGCGACATGACCCAGGGCGAGCTGCGGCGCCGGGTCGCGATGGTGCTCCAGGACGTCTTCCTGTTCAGCGGCAGCATCGCCGAGAACCTGGCGCTGGGTCGCACCGACGTGGACGCAGCCAGCGTCGAGCGCGTCGCGCGAGCCGTCCAGGCCCATCGCTTCGTCGACAAACTGCCCGCTGGTTACGGCACGCTGGTGCGGGAGCGCGGGACGAATTTCTCGGCCGGACAGCGCCAGCTGCTCTCCTTCGCCCGCGCCCTGGCCCACGGGGCCGACATCCTGGTGCTCGACGAGGCCACCAGCGCCATCGACCGCGAGACCGAGGCACTGGTCCAACGCGGGATCCACGTGCTCATGGAGGGGAAGACGTCGATCGTCATCGCGCACCGCCTCTCCACCATCCAGGACGTCGACCGCATCCTGGTATTGCATCGCGGTCGGCTGGTCGAGGCCGGGACCCACGAGGAGCTGCTGTCCCTGGAGGGTATCTACCAGCGCCTCTACCGGCTCCAGTTCGCGAGCGAAGAGCCGAAGGCCGTCGCCGGCTAGCCGCTGGGCCCAGGCCGCGGGAGCGCGCCGGGGACGGGCGCTTGCGGGCGACCCCTCCGGGGTGGTACCAACTCTGCATCCCCCCTGTGGCTGGACGCCCACGCGCCGGCTGCCCCGAGGCGCTCCTCCGCGCCGGGCCGCGGCCGGTGCCCGAGGGTCGGGTGCGAATCAAGTCCCTGGAACTCCACGGCTTTAAGTCCTTCGTCGAGAAGACCGTCCTGAGCCTCCAGCCCGGCATCTCGGCGGTGGTCGGCCCCAACGGCTGCGGCAAGTCGAACGTCGTCGACGCGATGCGCTGGGCCATGGGCGAGCAGTCGCCGCGGCGCCTGCGCGGCAAGGGCATGGAGGACCTGATCTTCAACGGCTCCGACGACCGCGCCCCGGTGGGCATGGCCGAGGTGACCATCACCTTCGACAATGGCGACGGAACCGGCCCCCCGGCGTTCTCCTCGTACAGCGAGATCCAGATCGCGCGGCGCCTGTACCGGACCGGCGAATCGGAGTACCTGCTCAACCGCACGCCCTGCCGCCTGCGGGACGTGCAGGACTTCTTCCGGGACACCGGCATCGGCACGCGGGGCTACACGATCGTCGAGCAGGGCCAGATCGCCGAGATCGTCTCGGCCAAGCCAGAGGAGCGCCGCGGACTGATCGAGGAGGCGGCGGGCATCGGCAAGTACAAGGCGCGCCGGCGGGAGGCCGAGTCGAAGATCGCCTCCACCGAACAGAACCTGCTGCGCGTGACGGACGTGATCGGGGAGATCCGCCGGCAGATCTCCTCGATCGAACGCCAGGCGAAGCGGGCGGCCCGTTACAAACGCCTGCGCGAGACGCTGCGCGTGCTGGAACTCTCCCTGGGCGCCGACGACTGGCGGGAGCTCGGCGCGGAGATCGAGCGGGCGCGCGGCCGGTTCGGGGAGCTGCGCGAGGAGCTCACGGCGCTCGAGGCGTCGCTGGCCGAACGCGAGCTCGCCATCCAGCAAAAGCGGCTGGAGCTGACCGAATGCGAGCGCGTGCTCGGCGAGGGCAACGAGCGCCTGCTCGCCCTGCGCACCGAGATCAAGACCGGCGAGGGTCGCATCGAGTTCGCGCGCCGCGAGCGGGAGTCGCTGGCGGAGACGGCGGCGGCGCGCCGCACCGAGCTCGAAGCACTGCGCGAACAGCGCGCTGCCCGCGAGGCCGAGCTCGGCGAACTCGGCGAGGAGCTGCGCGCCATGGAGGAGGCCATCGAGACCCACCAGGAGCGGCTGGCGCGCGCCTCGGCCGAGGTGGACCGGGCGCGCGAGGGGCTGCGCGAGCTGGAGCGCGGGCGCGAGGCGACCAGCGCGGCCCTGGTGGAAGTGGTGACGCAGATCGCCCGGGCCGAGGACCGCATGGCGGCCATCGACGACCGCCGTCAGGCGATCGACGCCCGCATGCGCAGCGCCGACGAGGTGATCGAGGTCGGTCAATCCGAGGCGAGCCGGGCGGACGGCGAGCAGCGCGAGCTCCAGGAGGGGCTGCGCGGTCTGCTCGCCGAGCGCGACCGCCTGATGGGATTGCTGCGCAAAGCGCTCGAGACCCACGAGCAGGCGGTGGCGCGGGCCCGCCTGACGGCGGAGCGCGTCGCCGCCGCGCGCCAGGCGCGCGAGACGTGCCGCGTCCGGCTCGCCTCGCTGCGCGAGCTGCTGGCGAGTCGCGAGGACGTGGGCGCTGGAGCGCGTCACCTGCTCGAGCGCGGCGAAGAGGCGCGGCGCGCCTACGGCCTGCGCGGTCTTGTGCGCGACGTGCTGGAAGTGGACCCGGAGGCCGAGCGCGCGCTGGAGGCGGTCCTGGCCGAGCGCGCCGACGCCATCGTGGTCGAGCGGGTCGAGGGCGCGCTCTCGGCCCTGGAGGCGCTGCGCGCCGCCAGGGCGGGCCGCGCGGTGTTCGTGCTGCCGCCGCCGCCGGAGCCCGAGCCGCTGGGCTTCGCGCCGCTCGGCCAGCCGCTGCTCGAGCGGGTCCGCATGCGACCGGGCTTCGAGGCGCTGGGCCGCGCGCTGCTCGGCGGCGTCAACCTCGTCGACAGCCTGGCGCAGGCGCTCGAGGTCTACGCCGGCGGGCGCGTGCCGGCGACCTTCGTCACGCCCCAGGGCGATCTGCTCACGCCGGAGGGCATCGTGCGCGGGGGCGAGGCCGCGGCGGGCGGGCCCCTGGCCCGGGTGCGGGAGGTGGCCGAGCTCGAGGTCGACGTGGAGCGCCTCGAGGCGGAGGCGGCGGCCTGCGAGGCCGCCCACCGGAACGCCGAGACGGTGCTCACGCGCGCCTCCGAGGAGCTGGACAACCTGCGGAATCGCCCCCACACCGCAGCGCTCGCGGTGGCCAATCACGAGAAGGACCTCGAGCGTACCCGCGAGCGCGTGAAGGCCCTGGGCGAGACCCAGGAGGGCCGCACCGCCGAGCGGGGGGCGTTGCTGGCGGAGATCGAGGGTCTGGCGGCGGAGCGCGAGCAGCAGGCGCAGCTGCTCGAGACCGGGCGCCAGGAGCGCACTTCGCGCCAGCGCGAGCTGGACGCGCTGGCCCTGCGCGCGGGCTCGCTGGGGCGCGAGGTCACTCGCCTCGAGACCGTCGCCGCCGAGCGGCGCGTCGAGCACGCGGGCCGGGCCGGGCAGCGCGACCGGCTGCGCGTGGCCTTCGACCGCGCGACGGCGGCCGCGCGCGAAGCGGAGGAGTGGATCGCGCGGCGCGAGCAGGAGATCGCCAGCGCCGACGCGCGGCGCGAGGAGCTCGCGGTCGTCGTGCGCGAGACCGAGCAGAAGCTCGCCACCCACCTGCGCGACGAGGAGACGGCCCGGCTGAGCCGCGAAGAGAAGCGGGAGGTCTACGACCGCGTGGTCGCGTCGGTCGGGGAGGTCGAGGATGCGGCGCGCGAGCTGCGGCGCGAGATCGGGGCGCGCCAGGAGGCGGTCGGGCGCGCCGAGGTGAGCGTCCGCGAGGCCGAGCTGCGGCTCGCGCATCTCGAAGATTCGATTCGCGCGAAGTGGGACGTGGAGATCGCCAGCTGGAGCCCGCCGCTGGCCGAAGCCGAAGCGGAGCCGGAGCTCGCGTCCCCGGCCGCCGCCGAGGCGGCCCCCGAGGAGGCGGCCGCCGAGGAGGGGACGGCGGAGTCCGAGGCCGCAGAGGACGAGGAGGCTCCCGACGCGGCGCGGGAGGCGCGCGCGAACGCCCAGCTCGCCCAGCTGCCGCGCGAGCAGCGCCGCGAGCGCGCGGAGGAGGTGCGCCGCAAGCTCGTGAGCCTGGGCGACGTGAACCTGGGTGCCATCGAGGAGCACGAGGAGCTCGGTGAGCGCTTCCGCTTCCTGAGCGAGCAGAAGGCGGACCTGGAGCACACCCTCGGGTCACTGCGCGACGCGATCCAGCGCATCAATCGCACCAGCCGCAAGCGCTTCCGCGAGACCTTCGAGGCGGTCAGCAAGCGCTTCGCCGAGAACTTCCCGCGCCTGTTCCGGGGCGGCAAGGCGAGCCTGGGCCTCACCGACAGCGAGGACGTGCTGGAGGCGGGCATCGAGATCATGGCCATGCCGCCGGGCAAGCGCCTGCAGAACGTGAACCTGCTGTCGGGCGGCGAGAAGACGCTCACCGCCCTGGCGCTGCTGGTCTCGGTCTTCCAGGTGAGGCCCTCGCCGTTCTTCCTGCTCGACGAGGTGGATGCCGCCCTCGACGACGCCAACGTGGGGCGCTTCAACGAGATCGTGCGGGAGCTGGCGCAGGACTCGCAGTTCATCCTCATCACCCACAACAAGCGCACGATCGAGGTGGCCGACGTGCTGTACGGCGTGACCATGGAGCGCAAGGGGGTGAGCAAGCTCGTGTCCGTCGAGCTGCACTGAGCCGCTCTGGTATCCTCGGCGCCCCATGGACCTCGCGTGGTTCGAGAGCGTCGGCGCCTGGATCCGACAGCAGCCGTTGGCCAACGCGCTGCCGATCGCCGCCTGCATCGTCCTGATCCTGCTCGTCAGCGGGATCGCGATCCGGCGCGCCGCGCGTGCGCGCACGGCGCCGGAGAGGCCGGCGGAGGCCGAGCGCCCGGCCCGCCTGGCGGAGCGCCTGCGGCTCACGCGGGAGACCCTGACCGGTCGCCTGGGCCAGCTGCTGGGCGGGCGCGCGGTGGACGCCGCGCTGCTCGACGAGCTCGAGGTGCTGCTGTTCGGCGCGGACCTCGGCGTGAAGACGGCCGAAGACCTGCTGGCGCGGGTGCGCGCCGGCGCCGATGGCGCCGCGGTGCAGCGCGCGCTGCGCGAGGCGATCCTCGAGAAGCTGCGCCGCGTGGAGCCAAGGCCGGCGCCGGCGCTGGCCGGTCGGCCCCACGTGATCGTCGTGCTGGGCGTGAACGGCTCGGGGAAGACGACCACCATCGGGAAGCTCGCCGCGCGCTACACCGCGGACGGGCGCCGGGTGATCCTGGGCGCCGCCGACACCTTCCGCGCGGCCGCCATCGAACAGCTGCAGGCCTGGGGGGAGCGCACCGGCTGCGAAGTGATCGCGAGCCAGCCGGGCGGCGATCCCACCGCCGTGGCCTTCGACGCGGTCAAGGCCGCCATCGCGCGGAACGCCGACGTGTGCATCGTCGACACGGCGGGTCGCCTCCAGACGAAGCGGCCGCTCATGGAAGAGCTCGGCAAGCTGGTGCGCGTGCTGGGGCGCGAGGTCGAGGGCGCGCCGCACGAGGTGCTGCTGGTGCTGGACGCGAACACCGGCCAGAACGCGATCTCCCAGGCGCGGCTCTTCACCGAGGTGGCGGGCGTGACCGGGCTGGTCGTCACCAAGCTGGACGGCACGGCCCGGGGCGGCGTGCTGGTGGGCCTGGCCGACGAGTTCGGCATCCCCGTGCGCTACGTCGGCATCGGGGAGGCCGTGGCCGACCTGAGGGACTTCTCGGCCGACGAGTTCGTGGACGCCCTGTTCGACGACGGCGTCGCGGGTGCCGAAGAAGCGAGGGAGGCGCCGTGAGCCGCTACGTCATGGCTCTGGACCAGGGAACGACCTCGTCGCGCGCGGTCCTGTTCGATCGGACGGGCGCCGTGGTGGCCGCCGACCAGTACGAGTTTCCCCAGCATTTCCCGAAGCCGGGCTGGGTGCACCACGACCCGGAGGAGATCTGGGACAGCCAGCTGCGCGCGGCGCGCGGTGCCCTGGCGAAGGCGGACGCCCGCGGCAGCGACGTGGCGGCGATCGGCATCGCCAACCAGCGGGAGACCGCGCTCGTCTGGGACCGCCAGAGCGGCGAGCCGATCCACCCCGCCATCGTCTGGCAGTCGCGCCAGACGGTTCCCCTGTGCGAAGAGCTCCGCGCCCGGGGGCTCGAAGAGGAGGTTCGCGCTCGCACCGGCTTGCTGATCGACGCCTACTTCTCGGGCACCAAGGTCCGCTTCATCCTGGACGCGGTGGAGGGGGCGCAGCGGCGCGCCGAGCGCGGAGAGCTGGCCTTCGGCACGGTGGACAGCTGGCTGATCCACAAGCTGACCGGGGGCCGCGTGCACTCCACCGAGCCTTCGAACGCGTCGCGCACGCTGTTGTTCAACATCCACACCCGAGAGTGGGACGACCTGCTGCTGCGCGAGCTGCGCATTCCCCGGGAGCTGCTGCCCGAGGTGTGCGAAACGAGTGGCGTCTTCGGCACGACCGACGGCGAGTGGCTGGGCGCGGAGATTCCCATCGCCGGCGTGGCGGGCGACCAGCAGGCGGCGCTGTTCGGTCAGGGTTGCACCGTCCCGGGCCAGGCCAAGAACACCTACGGTACGGGCTCGTTTCTGTTGATGAACACCGGCGCGGAGGCGCCCCGCTCGCAGACGGGCCTGGTCACGACCATCGGCTGGTCGATCGGCGGCAGGGTGCAGTACGCGCTGGAGGGCAGCATCTTCGTCACCGGCGCCGCCGTGCAGTGGCTGCGCGACGGCCTCGGCCTGCTCGCCGACGCCGCCGAGTCCGAAGGGCTGGCCCGCGCGGTCGACGACACCGGCGGCGTCTACATGGTGCCGGCGTTCGTCGGCCTCGGCGCACCCTACTGGGACCCCCACGCGCGCGGGACCGTGGTCGGGATCACGCGGGGGACGACGCGCGAGCACCTGGTGCGCGCCACGCTCGAATCGATCGCCTACCAGACCCGGGACGTGGTGGAGTGCGTACGCAGCGACTCGGGGCTGGCGTTGGAGACATTGCGCGCCGACGGCGGCGCGGCCGCCAACGACTTCCTCATGCAGTTCCAGGCCGACATCCTCGGCGCGCCGGTCCAGCGCCCCGCCGTGCTCGAGGCGACCGCGCTGGGTGCGGCGGCGCTGGCCGGGCTCGGTGTCGGCTTCTGGAGCGATCGCGCCGAGATCGAGGAGTGCGGCGCGGCAGTGACCGTGTTCGAGCCGGCGCTCGACGCGGATCGCCGCGAGGCCCTGTACGCGGGCTGGAAGCGCGCCGTGGAGCGCTCGCGGGACTGGGCCGTCGACGGAGGTGCTGCTTGAGCCGCCCCGCGGCTCCACTCGTGATCGCCCACCGCGGCGCCTCGGGGTATCGCCCCGAGAACACGCTGCCGGCCTTCGATCTCGCCGCGCGGCAGCGCGCCGACATGATCGAGATCGATCTGCACCGCACCCGCGACGGCGTGACCGTGATCCGCCACGACGAGGAGCTCGCCAGTCTGGGCGGAACCGGCGACATCGCCGACGCGACACTGGCGGAGCTGCGCGCCCTGGACGCGGGGGAAGGGGAGCGCATCCCCACCCTGGACGAGGTGCTGGACCGCTTCGGCGCGCAGATCGCCTTCAATCTCGAGTTCAAGTGGGGTCGCCGCGGCGCCTATCGCGGCATGGAGGCGGCGGTGCTGGAGGCCGTGGAGCGCCGCGGCTTGTTGCCGAGGACGCTCTTCTCGTCGTTCTCGGACCCGATCCTCGCCGCGCTGCGGGCCCACTCCGCGCGCGCCCGCATCGGCTTCCTGCTCTCACCCAGAGCTGCGTCACGGCCCCTGGAGCGCGCGCGGGCGGTGGGCGCGGAGGCGATCCACCCGTGGATCGGACTGGCGCAGCCGGAGCTGGTCGCCGCCGCTCACGCCGAGGGCCTGGCGGTCTACGTGTTCACCGTCGATGCGGAGGAGGAGATGCGCCGGCTGTTCGAGATCGGGGTCGACGGCCTGTTCACCAACTACCCCGACCGGCTGCGAGGCCTGCTGGACTCCCCGTGGGGAGTGGAGCTGAAGTCCCGCTGAATCCAGTGAGGGGTTACACCCCTTCTGGCACTATCTTCTTGACATTCTCGCCTGCGATACCCTATCAGTTAAGGACGATCCCGGAGATAGCCTAATGAAATTCGGCCGAGCTGCTCCCGAGTTCGATGCGACCGACTGCGCCATCCTCGAGCTGCTGCAGGAGAACTGCAAGCAGCCCCTGGCGGCGATCGGGGGCAAGGTCGGCCTGTCCGCCCCGGCCGTGCTCGAGCGCATCCACAAGCTCGAAGAGGCCGGGGTGATCACGGCCTACGTGGCCGTGCTGGACGCCAGGCGCGCGGGCAAGGATGTGGCCGCCTTCATCGGTGTCTCGACCGACCACCCGCGCACCATCGACACGCTCGAACGCGAGGTCGCCGCGATCGACGACGTCCTCGAGTGCCACCACGTCACGGGCATCCACACGTTGTTGGTCAAGGCGAAGGCCCGCAACACCGAGGCCCTGGAGGATCTGATCGAGCGCATCCGCTCGCTGGGCGGGGTGACGCGCACGGAGACGATGGTGGTGCTCTCGACCGCCGCCGAGCGCTCGAGGATCGCGCTCGAGAGCGGGCAGAACGGCGGGCGCGCCGCCCGGCGCCAGCGCGGGCGCGCGCGACGCGGCGGTCGGGCGGAACCGGAGCAAAGCTCGTGAGCGGGCGTCCGCGAAGGCAAGGCCTGTACGATCCCGCGCTGGAGCGCGACGCCTGCGGCGTCGGCTTCGTCGCGAACATCCGGGGCGAGCGGTCCCGCGACCTGATCCACAAGGGGATCGAGGTGCTCGTGAACCTCGAGCACCGCGGCGCGTGCGGCTGCGACCCCGAGACCGGCGACGGCGCCGGGATCCTGATCCAGCTCCCCGATCGCTTCCTGCGGCGCGAGGCGGAGACGCTCGGCATCGACCTCCCGCCGCCGGGCGCCTACGCCTCGGGACTGGTCTTCCTGTCCCAGGACGCTGCGCAGCGCGAGTGGCAGGTCGGGGCGCTCCAGCGCGCCGTGGTCGAGGAGGGGCAGCGACTGCTCGGCTGGCGCGAGGTGCCCTGCGATCCCAGCCGGATCGGCCGCCTGGCGCGCGAGGCAATGCCCGTGGTGCGCCAGGTCTTCGTGGCGGCGGCCGAGGGTCTCGACCAGGACGCCTTCGAGCGCAAGCTCTACGTGGTGCGCCGGGTGTTCGAGAACGCGGCGAGCCGGCGCGAGGGCTTCTTCCACGTCCCCAGCCTGTCGAGCCGCACCTTCGTCTTCACCGGCATGCTGATGGCGGGCCAGATCGAGCCCTTCTTCCCGGACCTCACGGACCCCGCCATGGAGTCGGCACTCGCACTCGTGCACTCGCGCTACAGCACCAACACGTTCGGCGCCTGGGACCTCGCCCAGCCCTTCCGCTACCTGGCGCACAACGGCGAGATCAACACCCTGCGCGGCAACCGCACCTACATGCAGTCGCGCGAGGGAACGCTGCGCTCGGAGCTGTTCGGAGACGACCTGAAGAAGCTCTATCCGTTGATGCGGGAAGGGGCCAGCGACTCGGCCCAGTTCGACAACGCCCTGGAGTTCCTGTGCCTGGCCGGGCGCGAGCTGCCCGAGGCGATCCTGATGATGATCCCGGAGGCCTGGGAGAACCATCAGCGCATGGACGACGACCTGAGGGCCTACTACGAGTACCACTCCTTCCTGATGGAGCCCTGGGACGGGCCCGCGTCCATCGCCTTCACCGACGGGCGCAAGGTCGGTGCCGTGCTCGACCGCAACGGGCTGCGGCCCTCGCGCTGGATCGTGACCCGGGACGGTTTCGTCGTGATGGCGTCGGAAGTCGGGGTCCTCGACGTGGCCCCGGAGAACGTGCTCAAGAAGGGCCGTCTGCAGCCCGGCCGGATCTTCTTCGTCGATCTCGAACAGGGACGCATCGTCGAGGACGAGGAGATCAAGAACGACTACCTGGCCCGCAGGCCCTATCGCGCCTGGGTGGAAGCCAATCGGGTGAAGCTCGACGATCTGCCGCTGGGGGAGGTCGCGGGCGAGGCGATGGCTCCCGAGCTGCGCTTTCAGCTCCAGCAGGTCTTCGGGTACACGATGGAGGACCTCAGCTTCCTGATCGCCCCGATGGTAGAGAACGCCAAGTGGGCGATCGGCTCGATGGGCGAAGACGCGGCCCTGGCATGTCTCTCCGACCGCCCGCGCATGTTCTACCACTACTTCAAGCAGCTGTTCGCGCAGGTGACGAATCCCGCCATGGACTCGATCAACGAGGGCTCCGTGATGTCCCTCTATTCGACGCTGGGCGCGGAGAAGAATCTGCTGGACGAGACGCCCGAGCACGCGCGGATGCTGCGCTGCAATCGCCCCATCCTCACCAACGAGGAGCTCGAGCGCATCCGCCGGATCGCACTGCCGGGCTTCGAGGCGCGCACGCTGTCGACGCTGTTCAAGGTCGTCGACGGGGCGGACGGGCTGCGCGCTGGCCTCGACGACCTGCGTCGCCAGGCCGAGCAAGCGGTCGCGGACGGCGTCAACCTGATCATCCTGAGCGACCGCGGCACGACCGCCGACCTGGCTCCGATCCCCATGCTGCTGGCCACGGGCGCCGTGCATCACCACCTGGTGCGGCGGGAGCTGCGCACCCAGTGCGGGATCGTCTGCGAGACGGGCGAGGCCCGCGACGTCTCCCAGTTCGCGTTGCTGGTGGGCTACGGCGCCGGGGCGATCAACCCCTACCTCGCCTACGAGACGATCCGGGAGTTGGTCGAGGAGCAGACCCTCGTTTCCGAACAGATCGACTACGAGCAGGGCGTCCAGAACTACCTGAAGGCCTGCGACAAGGGGCTGCTCAAGACGATGGCCAAGATGGGGATCTCGACCCTCCAGAGCTATCGCGGCGCCCAGATCTTCGAGGCGGTCGGCCTGGACCGCGACCTGGTGGCCGAGTGCTTCAGCGGTACGGCGTCGCGGGTCTCGGGCGTGGGCTACGGCGTACTCGCGCGGGAGTCGGCCCTGCGCCACGCGCGGGCCTTCCCCGGCGAGGCGTACACGTATCCGGAGCTCGATCCGGGTGGGCTCTACCAGTGGCGCGCGCGCGGCGAGCGACACACTTTCAACCCGGATTCGGTCTTCCACCTGCAGCACGCGGTCCGCCAGGAGAGCTACGCCACCTACAAGGAGTTCTCCCGCGCGGCCGACGGCGACGCCGAGCGACTGTGCACGCTGCGCGGCCTGCTGCGCTTCCGCTACGCGGAGCGTCCGCTTCCCCTGGAGGAGGTCGAGCCGGCCAGCGAGATCGTCAAGCGCTTCTGCACCGGAGCCATGTCCTACGGGTCGATCTCGATCGAGGCGCACGAGACGCTGGCGATTGCGATGAATCGGCTGAACGGAAAGAGCAACACCGGGGAAGGGGGAGAAGATCCCGGGCGCTTCACGCCCGACGCCAACGGCGACTCCCGTCGCAGCGCCATCAAGCAGGTCGCGTCGGGCCGCTTCGGCGTGACGAGCTGGTACCTCGTGAACGCAGACGAGCTGCAGATCAAGATCGCCCAGGGGGCGAAGCCCGGCGAGGGCGGGGAGCTGCCCGGGCACAAGGTCAGTGAGGCCATCGCCAAGACGCGCCACTCGACACCGGGCGTCGGGCTCATCTCGCCGCCCCCGCACCACGACATCTACTCGATCGAGGACCTGGCCCAGCTGATCTACGACCTGAAGAACTCGAACCGCCGCGCCAGGGTCAGCGTCAAGCTCGTGGCCGAGACCGGGGTCGGCACCATCGCCGCCGGGGTCGCCAAGGGCAAGGCCGACGGCGTCCTGATCTCGGGCCACGACGGCGGGACCGGAGCCTCCCCGCAGGCCTCGATCAAGTCGGCAGGCGTGCCGTGGGAGATCGGCCTGGCCGAGACCCAGCAGACCCTGGTGCTCAACGACCTGCGCGGCCGCATCCGGGTTCAGACCGACGGCGGCCTCAAGACCGGTCGGGACGTGGTGATCGCGGCCCTGCTGGGAGCCGACGAGTTCGGCTTCTCGACGGCACCGCTGGTGGCGGTGGGCTGCATCCTGATGCGCGTCTGTCACCTGAATACCTGCCCCGTGGGCATCGCCACGCAGAATCCCGAGCTGCGCAAGCTCTTCCAGGGCCTGCCCGAGCACGTGGTGAGGTACTTCCTGTTCGTTGCCGAAGAGGTGCGCGAGCACATGGCCAAGCTCGGCTACCGCAGCGTCGACGAGATGATCGGCCAGGTGGACCGGCTGGAGGCCGACCCGGCGCTCGGCCATTGGAAGGCGAAGGGACTCGACTTCTCGGAGCTCCTCCACAAGCCGGACGTGCCCTTCGCGCTGCGCAACTGCGAGGCGCAGGATCACGGCCTCGACCAGGTGCTCGACACGACGCTGCTGGATCTGGCGCGGCCGGCCCTCGAGCGGGGGGAGCGGGTGGAGATCGAGCTGCCCATCCGCAACACGGACCGGACGGTCGGTACGATCCTGGGCTCCGAGGTCTCCCGGAAGTACGGCGAAGCCGGCCTCCCCGAGGATACGATCCGGCTGCGCTTCCGCGGTTCGGCCGGACAGAGCTTCGGTGCCTTCGCACCGCAGGGAATGACCCTCACCGTCGAGGGCGACACCAACGACTACTGCGGCAAGGGTCTGTCGGGTGGCAGGATCATCGTCCGGGTCCCCGAGGGTTCCGAGTTCGACCCCGCGGAGAACATCATCACCGGCAACGTCGTGCTCTACGGGGCGACCGCGGGTGAGGCCTACTTCCAAGGCGTCGCCGGCGAGCGGTTCTGCGTGCGCAACAGCGGCGCGCACGCCGTGGTCGAAGGCATCGGGGACCACGGCTGCGAGTACATGACGGGCGGCCGGGTGGTGGTGCTCGGCCGGACCGGGCGGAACTTCGGCGGCGGGATGTGTGGCGGCATTGCGTACGTCCTGGATCTGGACGGGGATTTCCCGGAGCTGGCGAACCCCGAGCGGGTGGATCTCGAGCCTCTCGCCGAAGAGGACGAGCAGGCGATCCAGCGGCTGGTGCGGCGTCACTTCCAGTACACGCGCAGCGAGCGGGCCGAGAAGGTGCTGCGAAAATGGAACAGCTACGGGCCGCGCTTCGTGAAGGTGTTCCCGCGGGACCTGAAACTGGCGCTGGAGGCTCGCCTCACCGCGGGGACGGGCGATGGGTAAGGTCACCGGCTTCCTCGAGTATCCCCGCCAGGACACCCCGTATCGGCCCGTCGACGAGCGGGTCAAGGACTGGGGCGAGGTGCAGGGAAACCTCGACGCCGAGCCGATGCGCACCCAGGGTGCCCGCTGCATGGATTGCGGCATTCCGTTCTGCAACCAGGGTTGCCCCCTGGGAAACGTGATCCCGGACTGGAACGACCTGGTCTACCGGGACAAGTGGGAAGAGGCGCTCTCGCGCCTCCACTCGACCAACAACTTTCCCGAGTTCACGGGGCTGGTCTGCCCCGCGCCCTGTGAGGCTGCGTGTGTGCTGGGAATCAACGACGATCCGGTTGCGATCAAGCAGATCGAGTGGGAGATCAGCCGGCGCGGCTGGGAGGAGGGCTGGATCGCCCCGGTGCGACCCCGGCGCCGCAGCGGCCGCTCGGTTGCCGTGATCGGGTCGGGGCCCGCCGGCCTTGCGGCCGCACAACAGCTCAACCGCGCCGGGCATACGGTCACGGTCTTCGAGAAGAGCGACCGGATCGGAGGGCTGCTCACCTACGGGATCCCCGACTTCAAGCTCGAGAAGTGGATCGTCGGGCGCCGCGTGGAGCAGATGCGCCAGGAGGGGGTTGCTTTCCAGGCGGGCGTTCATGTGGGTCGGGACCTGGCGGCCGCGGAGCTGCGACGCGGCTTCGATGCGGTGGTGCTCTGCTGCGGAGCGGAAAAGCCCCGGGACCTGCCCATCGAGGGCCGGGAGCTGGCGGGCGTTCACTTCGCCATGGAGTTTCTCATCCAGCAGAACCGGCGGGTCGCGGGTGACGCGCTCGACCCGGAGGGGGGAATCAGTGCCAGAGACCGGCACGTGCTCGTGCTCGGGGGAGGCGACACCGGCTCCGACTGCGTGGGGACCTCACACCGACACGGCGCGCGCTCCGTCACGTCCATCGAGCTGCTCGAGCGGCCGCCCCAGGAGCCGGATCCCTCCACGCCATGGCCACTCTGGCCGCTGGTGTTCCGCACCTCCAGCTCCCACGCGGAAGGCGGGCGCCGGGACTTCGCCGTGCTGACCAAACGGTTTTCCGGATCCGGTGGGCGCATCGAGAGGTTGCACGCCGTGAGAGTCCGTTTTGGCGAGCGGGACGCCAGCGGGCGCCCGCGGATGGAGGAGATCCCGGGCTCCGACTTCGAACTGCCGGCCGACCTCGTGCTGCTCGCGATGGGTTTCGTACACCCCGTTCAAGAGGGGCTCTTGAACGACCTCGGCGTGCGCTTCGACGAACGCGGCAGCGTCGCCGCCGACACCCGGGGCTTCGCCACCAGCGAGCCCGGAATCTTCGCGGCGGGCGACTGCCGCCGCGGTCAGTCCCTGGTGGTGTGGGCCCTCTGGGAGGGGCGCGAGGCGGCGAGGGCCGTCGATGGCTACCTGGCGGGCGCATCCTGGCTCCAGTCGCGGGAGGCCTACGTCTGAAACCCCGCCGGCTCCCGCGCTCCTGGCTTGACGTGTTTCCCGATTAATCGGTACGATCCCTTCCGGTTGGGGGTCCCGGTCATTTCGCAGAGTTCGAATACCAAGTACGACTTTGCGCGGCTGGAGCGTGCCGTCGCGTCGCTCGCGAAGTCCCATGGCCGCCTGGAGCTGGAGCGCGCTGCGCTCCGCCGCGAGCTCGACGAGAAGAACCGCCGCCTGCGCGCTCAGGACATGAAGCTGCTCGAGGCGAATCAGCGCCGCCAGGATGCAGGCAAGCGGATCGACGAGCTGATCGCACAGATCGACCAGATCGACGCGCAGCTCGGCGCCCTGGAGGAGTAGATGGCGTCGAAACGCTCGGTGCCCGTGCGGATCCGCGGCAAGGAGTTCCGGGTCCTCAGCGGCGACGACGAGCAATCGCTGCGCGAGGTGGCGGGCTATCTCGACAAGACGATGGCGAAGGTGGAGAAGCGGACGGGCACGGTCGACTCGCTCGAGGTGGCGCTGCTCACGGCGCTCAACCTCGCGCGCGAACTGCTGGAGATCCGCGGCGGCCGGACGGAGACCGGGGCTGTCGGGGACCCGCGCCGGATGCGTTCGCTGATCGAGCTGGCGGAGTCGACCGTCCGCTCGCGGGCGAGCTGAGCGCATTTCCGCCAGCGGAGACGCGGGGTGAACCCCGTCCGCCCGATCGATTCGCCGCCGCGTGCGAATCCGTGACGCCCGCAGATCCTGAGACCCGAACGCGCATCGATCTGGAGAAGAGCCGGCTGCGCCACGAGCTGTCCGCGCGACGCCGGGGAGTCTCCGCGTCGGCTGCCGCCGAGGCGGCTCGGGCCGCCAGCCAGCGGCTGCTGGCCGATGCTCGGTTCCGACGTGCGCGACGCGTCGGTCTCTACGCAGCGCTGCCCGACGAGCTTCCCGTGGGTCCGCTCTTCGAAGCGCTTTCGGCTTCGGGCGCCGTGCGACTGCTGCCTCGGACGGCGTCGGGGCAGCGCCTCGAGTTCGCCCGGGTCGAGCGCTGGGAAGACCTCCGACCCGGGCGCTACGGTGTGCTCGAGCCGCCGGAGGGCGCACCGTTGGTGGAGCTCGAGCAGGACGATGCGGTGGTCGTTCCCGGGGTGGCGTTCGACCCGGCCGGGCACCGCCTCGGTCGCGGCAAGGGGTACTACGATCGGACCTTTCCGCCTGGAGGCGAACGCACGCCCTTGTTGTTCGGATTCGCCTATGCCTTCCAGCTGGTCGGTTCCGTGCCGTGCGGCGACCACGACCGCCGCGTGGATGCAATCGTGACGGAAGATGCTCTTCAGTGGGTGGTCTCGTGACCTCCAAGGCGATCGATCGCGAGGTCGAGCGCCAGCTCGAAGTCGTGCGCGACGGAACGGTCGCTTTCTACGGAGAGGAGGAGCTGCGAAGCCGGCTCGCCGAGGCCCTCACCGAGAAGCGCCCGCTGCGCTTCAAGCTGGGCATGGACCCGTCGGCGCCTGACCTGCACCTGGGTCACACGATCGTCCTTCAGAAGCTGAAGAGGGTGCAGGAGCTCGGACACACTCCGATCTTCCTGGTGGGTGACTTCACGGCCCGGATCGGAGATCCGTCGGGCAGGAACAAGACGCGCCCGGCCCTCGAGCCGGAAGACGTGGCGCGCAACGCCGCGACCTACGTGGAGCAGGTTGCGGCCGTGCTCGACGTGCAGCGCGCCGAGGTGCGCTTCAACAGCGAGTGGATGGACCGCATGGCCCCCGCCGACTTCGTGCGGTTGTGCTCTCGCTACACCGTCGCCCGTCTGCTCGAACGCGACGACTTCGCCACGCGCTACGCAGCGGGCGAGTCGATCTCCGTGCACGAGTTCCTCTACCCCTTCGTGCAGGCCTACGACTCTGTCGCGCTGCGGGCCGACGTCGAGATCGGTGGAACCGACCAGACCTTCAATCTGCTGATGGCTCGGGAGATCCAGCGCGACTACGGCCAGCCGCCACAGGCGGTGCTCACCCATCCGCTGCTGGTGGGCACAGAGGGCCGCGAGAAGATGTCCAAGAGTCTCGGCAACACGATCGGGGTCAGCGAGCCGCCCGAGCAGATCTACGGCAAGACGATGAGCATCTCCGACGAGCTGATGCTCGAGTACTTCGACCGGCTCGAGGCCGGCGAGTGGGAGGACCTGCGCGACGCGCGCGCGGGTCTGGGTCGGGGTGAGGGCGATCCGCTGGCGTTCAAGCAGGCCCTGGCCTTTCGCATCGTCGAGCGCTTTCGGGGCCGCGCGCAGGCCGAGCGGGCGGCCGAGCACTTCCGCCAGGTCGTGCAGCGCAAGCAGGTGCCCGAGGAGGTGCCGGAGGTGGAGGTTGTGGCCGGCGCCGACGGCATGGGCCTGCTCGAGCTCCTGGTCGCGGCACGGCTGGCGGCCTCGAACAGCGAGGGACGGCGGCTGGTCTCCCAGGGGGCCGTCCAGATCGACGCGGAAGTGGTGCGCGAACCGGCCCTGCGCCTGGGCCGGGGCGGTCCCTACCTCATAAAGGTGGGAAAGCGGCGTTTCGCGCGGGTGCGCCTGGCCTGAGCAGGCCCTGCGCCCGACGAGGAGCAGAGCCCCGCGGGGCGGCCCGAATCTCCGATCCCCCCTTGACCCGTCGATGCCGCGGCCGTAGATTGTTGTGCCCGAGAAATCCGAGGCATCTCGGTCGGTTGTGCAGGCCGGATGCCGTTTGTGTCTCAGGGGCTCGCGACAAGCCCTGCGGGACATCCGTCCGATCTTTGAAAACTGAATAGCGCGCGGTCTTTTCGGGCGGGGGAAACGCCCGAACAGACGGCCAAGGGACAGTATTTCCCATCAGGCGGTGTCGACCTCACCATCGGGTGCGGTGGACATCGCTTTTCCGAACAACTGGGTGTCACATACGTAAGTGTGTGGCATCTGGGCACGGTTCAAACTGGAGAGTTTGATCCTGGCTCAGAACGAACGCTGGCGGCGTGCTTAAGACATGCAAGTCGAACGGTAAGGCCCCTTCGGGGGTACACGAGTGGCGCACGGGTGAGTAACGCGTGGGCAATCTACCTTTGGGTCTGGGACAACTTCGGGAAACTGGAGCTAATACCGGATGAGACCACGAGGCCCTCGGACCTCGCGGAAAAAGGTGGCCTCTTCTTGAAAGCTACCGCCCATTGATGGGCCCGCGTCCCATTAGCTTGTTGGTGAGGTCACGG
>JAZFWH010000180.1:0-12825 GCA_036482635.1 Myxococcota bacterium | reverse complement strand
GTGCCCAAGGCCGCCGACCACCCGGCGAAGGTGCTGGAGGCGCTGCGCACGCAGGGCTGAGCCGCGCGCCACGAGCCCCATGAAGCCCGATTTCGGCGCGACCGCGGACGACTACCGGAGGCACCGCGCCGGCTTCCCCGAGTCGCTGTTCGAGCGCCTGGGCCGGCACGGGATCGGCACGGCGGGCCAGCTGGTGGTCGACCTCGGCACCGGCACCGGCACGCTGGCGCGGGGTTTCGCGCGCAGGGGCTGCCGGGTGACCGGCGTCGATCCCGCGACGGCGTTGCTCGCGCAGGCCCGCGAGCTCGACGCCGAGGCCGGAGTCGCGGTGGAGTACCGCGAGGCGCGCGCCGAGGACACCGGCCTGGCCACCGCCTCCATCGACGTGGTGAGCGCGGGCCAGTGCTGGCACTGGTTCGACCGCCCCGCCGCGGCCCGGGAGGTCGCGCGCATCCTGCGCCCGGCGGGCTTCCTGGTGATCGCGCACTTCGACTGGATCCCGCTGCCGGGCAACCTGGTCGCCGCCACCGAGGCGCTGATCCATGCGCACAACCCGGACTGGAAGCTGGCCTGGGGACTGGGGGTCCACCCCCAGTGGCTGCGCGATCTCGGCGAGGCCTCGTTTGGCGCGCTCGAGACCTTTTCGTACGACGTCGAGGTCCCCTACACACCGGAGGCGTGGCGAGGGCGCGCGCGCGCCTGCGCGGGCGTGGCCGCGAGCCTGCCCGCCGACCGGGTGGCGGCGTTCGACCGCGCGCTCCGCGACCTGCTCGCCACGCGCTTCCCGGACCCGACGCTGCACGTCCCGCACCGGGTCTTCGCCGTGATCGCACGGCCTCCCGCCGCGCCGGGCGAGGCGCGCTGACCCCGAGCACCCGGAGGAAGCCTTGAGCCCGCTCTCGATCCGCGCCGCGCAGGAGTCGGACCTGCCCGTCCTGACCCGGCTCTACAATCACTACGTCTCGACGTCGCCCGTCACCTTCGACGTCTCCGCGGTCTCCGTGGAGGCGCGGCGCAGCTGGTTTCGACACTACGCCAGCGCCGGACCGCACCGGCTGCTGGTGGCCTGCGAGGGCGAACGCACGGTCGGCTACGCGTCGAGCAGCCGCTTCCGGGAGAAGGCGGCCTACGAGCCGACGGTGGAGACCACCATCTACCTGGACCCCGACGCGACGGGGCGGGGCATCGGCACCCGCCTCTACGGCGCGCTCCTCGAGGGCCTCGAGGGTGAGGACGTCCACCGGGCCGTGGCCGGCATCACGCTGCCCAACCCGCCGTCGATCGACCTGCACCGCAGGCTGGGCTTCCGCGAGGTCGGGACCTTCGACGAGGTGGGCCGGAAGTTCGGGCGCTACTGGAGCGTCCAGTGGTACGAGAAGCGGTTGGGCTGAGGGCTCGCGCGCTCCCGGGGCCATCTCCCACCCTCCCTTCAAGCTCACCCCCCGCCGGCCGATATTGACGCTGAAGGTCGAGGAGCGCCGGCAGCCTCCCCGTGGGAAATCTCGGGGCCGGCGCGCCAGGAGGTTCGGATGCGCGACGGACTCACCCGAAAGCTGGAGCGGCCCCCGGAGCAGGACCACGCCTTCACGGCGTGGCTGGCGCGCTGGCAGGCCACCCTGGTGGTGGTCTCCGGTGCGCAGGCCGGCACCGAGTATCCGCTCGAGCAGCCCCGGGTCACGCTGGGCCGGGGCGAAGATGCGGACCTGGTCTTCGCCGACAGCGCCATGTCCCGCGAGCACGCGGCAGTCGAGTTCGCCGGCGAGGGCTTCCGCGTGCGCGACCTTGGCAGCATGAACGGCACGCTGCTGAACGGAAGCGAGACGAAGGCCGGCGACCTGAAGAACGGCGACCGCATCGAGGTCGGCGAGCACACCTTCCAGTTCGTGCTCGAGAAGCGCCGCAAGAGGCCGAAGACCTACGTCCTCCCCGAAGAGTGATCCTCCTCCAGCTCGGGCGGAGCTCCCGCTGATGGGCGCCGCGACACGAAAGACGATCGGAACGTTCGAGATCGAGCGGGAGCTCGGTCAGGGTGGAATGGGGGTCGTCTACCTCGCGCGCCAGCCCGAGCTCGAGCGGCGCGTCGTGCTCAAGACCCTGCACCGCCATCTGGCGGACAAGCGCAAGGAGGCGATGCGCTTCATCCGGGAGGCGCAGACTGCCGCCTCCGTCCACCACCAGAACGTCGTCGCGGTGTACGACTGCTTCGCGTACCGCGGCGAGCGCTACATCGCCCAGGAGTACGTCGAGGGTGCCGACCTGTGCGATGCGTTGCAGCTCGTGCGCCGGCTCGCGCCGCGGGTCGCGGCGCTGATCGCCCTCGAGCTCGCGCGCGGGCTGGAAGAGATCCACGCGCGCGGCCTGGTGCACCGCGACATCAAGCCCTCCAACATCCTGCTGGGCCGCGGCGGCGAGGCGAAGATCGCCGACTTCGGCATCGTGCTGGACGGCAAAGGCCCGGCCCTCACCCAGGTCGGCCTGGCGATCGGCACGCCGCCCTACATGTCCCCGGAGCAGATCCTGGGGGAGCGCGTGGACGTGCGCAGCGACGTCTTCACCCTGGGCGTCGTCCTGTACGAGATGCTCACCGGGGAGCCTCCCTTCCCGGAAACCGATTCGGACAAGGGCGAGGCGCTGGTGCGGCGCATCGAGGCCGGCCGCTACGTGCGCCCGCGCAAGCTCTCGCCGGAGACGCCGCGCCGGCTCGCCAGGCTGCTGCACCGCTGCCTGCGCGCCAAGCCGAAGAAGCGGCCGCAGTCGGCCGCGGAGCTGCGCCTGGCGCTCGAGCAGTGCCTCGGCACGCCCTCGCCGGCCGAGTGCCGCCGCGAGATCGCCGAGTGGCTCTGGGAGCGCGGGGTGTTCCAGGCCGAGGACGACGGCACCCGGCTGCGGAAGCCGCCCAAGCGCCGGCGGCGCTGGATCGGGGCGATGCGCTGGGCGATCGCCGGGTTGCTGGCCGCCGTCGTGGGCGCCACCGTCGCACACGATCGCGGACACCTGCCCGACCTCTCGGAGCTGAACCTGCCGGCCTTCCTGGTGGCGATGCGAGGGGACGCCGCGACCCCCGAGCGCAGCCCGTCTCCCTAGGCGCTAGCCTAGGCTTGCAATCCCCTGTGGGCGCGATCTCCCCCCAGGAGCCTGGCTTGCACGACGTCGGACTCACCCACGTGGCCCTGCCCGTGACGGACCTCGACACCAGCATCGGGTTCTACGCGACGTACGCGCGCATGCAGGTCGTCCACCGCCGGCCGGGCGTCGTCTGGCTCAGCGACAAGACGCGACCCTTCGTCCTGGTCCTGGCGCAGACGCCCGAGGTGAAGGAGCCGCTGCGGCCCTTCGCCCACCTCGGTGTGGGCTGCGAGAGCCGGCAGGAGATCGACCGCCTGTGCGACGTGGCGCGCAGCGAGGATCGCCTGATCGGGGGCCCCGCGGACTCCGGCCCCCCGGTGGGCTACTGGGCGTTCATTCGCGACCCCGACGGCCACACACTCGAGGTGTCGTTCGGCCAGGAGGTCGGCCTGACCGTCGAGTCCTCCGACTGAGGCCGCGCAGCCACCGCGCTCCCGCTCAGAGGTCGACGGGCAGCTCCAGGTACTCGCGGTAGATGAAATCCCGATGCTCGAGCAGCAGCGGGTCGGCGGCTCCGCGGACGATCGGATCGCTCGCGCTGTACTGGCGGCGCAGGAACTCCGGCATCGGACACAGCTCGGGGGGCAGCGGCTCCACCAGGGCGGCGAAGGCGGCCCAGTAAATGTCGAGGGCCGAGAGCTCCGCGCCGACCAGGAAGCGGGAGCCTCGCTCCCGCTGGCGGCGGAGCCGCTCGGAGAACAGCCGCAGGATCTCCGCCGCGCGGCGCGGTGCCGCCTCGGCCGCCGCCGGGTGGTACCCGTACCTCTGGCCCAGACGCTCGACGATCTCGCGCGCAGCGCCCGCGCGCTCGGGCGGCAGGCTGAGCACCTCGTGCAGTAGCGTGAGGCGGCGGCACCAGCCCAGGCCCATCTCGCCGGCCAGCTCGTGGAGGTAGCCGAACGTCAGGGCGCGCCGCTCCGGGTCGGAGGGAAGCAGCGGCGACTCCGGCGCCAGCCGCTCGGCGAGCAGGACGATCTCGCTCCACGCGCTGCGCGGTCGCTCGTCGGCGTAAATCGCGAGCGGGGCGTTGGCGTGTCCGGTCCAGCGCTCGAGCTCTTCGTTGGGAAGCCCGGGGTCCTGGCGAACGCGCACGAAGGGCACGCGCTTGACGTGGAACACACCCTTGGCGGCCTCGCCCCACGGGCCGGGCACGCCGACCGAGAGCACCAGCCGCAGGCCGGGCAGATCCTTCGCCTTCTCGACGTCGACGTACTCGGCCACAACGCTCTCCGAGATCGTTCCGCCCTATGCTAATGGTCGGGCGGAGCATTTCCCACCGACGGAGAGACGCGATGAAGGATCTGCAAGGCAAGGTGGCCGTGGTGACGGGCGCCGCCAGCGGCATCGGAAGGGCACTGGCGGAGAGATTCGCCGACGAGGGCATGAAGGTGGCGCTGGCCGACGTGGAGGAGCCCGCCCTTCGCGAGACGACCGCGGCCCTCGAGGGGCGCGGCGCCGAGGTGCTGGCCGTGACCACGGACGTGACCCGCGCGGAGGACGTCCGGACCCTGGCGGACAAGACGCTCGCCGCGTTCGGCAGCGTCCACGTCGTGTGCAACAACGCGGGTGTGTTCGCGGGCGGGCGCTCCTGGGAGATGCCGATCGAGGACTACGCATGGGTGCTCGAGGTGAACATGTGGGGTGTGATCCACGGGATCCGCACCTTCGTGCCCATCCTGCTCGAGCAGGACGTCGAGGCCCACGTGGTGAACACCGCCTCCATGGCGGGAGTCACCGCCCTGCCCCTGGCATCCGCCTATCACATGAGCAAGCACGCCGTGCTCGCGCTCAGCGAGTGCCTGCACCACGAGCTCACGCAGCTCGGCTCGAAGGTCAAGGTGTCGGCGCTGTGTCCCGAGATAGTGGCGACCTCCATCGATCGCGCGGAACGCAACCGCCCCGCTCGCCTGAAGCCCGCCTCCTGGGAGGACCAGTCGGGCGCGCGGGAGCTGGTGACCAAGGCCATCGCGGAGGCACTGGCAGGGGGCGTGCCGCCCGCGGAGATGGCGGACCGGGTGGTGCGGGCCATCCACGAGGAGCGGTTCTACATCCTCTCGGAAGACGGTTGGCGAACGGCCGCCCACGCCCGCATGGACGATATCCGCGAGGCACGCAACCCGAGCTTCACCACCCCGCTCGAGTGAGGAGCCACCACAGTGGAGAGGCAACAGCTTCACGAGAGACTCAAGGAGCTCCACGCCGAGCTCGAGGACGCCCCGTCGGTGGATGCGGAGTCGCGCGAGTTGCTGCGGAGCCTGGTCGACGACATCCGGGAGATGCTGAAGGACAGCGGTGCGGAGACGCTCGAGCCACACGGCGTCACCGACCAGCTCCGCGAAGCCGCCCGCCGCTTCGAGGAATCCCACCCCACACTGGCGACGACCGTCGGCCGGGTGGCCGACGCGTTGAGCAACCTGGGCATCTGAAGCCGCGGCCCCGCGATGCCGCGCCGGCCCGACGAGCTCGAACGGGAGATCGAGAAGTGGCGCGCCGTGGCCCGTTCGCGGCCCGAGCGCATCGACCCCGTCGGTGCGGGCCAGGAGTCGGTCTGGGACTATCCGCGGCCGCCGCGCGTGGAGCCCTCGCCGCTGCGCATCACCGTCGAATACGCCGGCGTGACCCTGGCCGACACGACCCGCGCCCTGCGCGTGCTCGAGACCTCGAGTCCGCCCGTCTACTACCTGCCGCCGGCCGACGTGCGCACCCAGTACCTCGAGCCGACCGACCACTCCACGCTGTGCGAGTGGAAGGGCGTAGCGCGCTACTGGTCGGCGCGCGTTGGCCAACGCGTGGCGGAAGCCGCCGCCTGGAGCTACGCGGAACCGCTCGCGGGCTTCGAGTCGATCCGCGGCCACCTCGCCTTCCACGCGGGCGTGCTGGACGCCTGCACGGTCGGGGAGTGGCGGGTGACGCCTCAGCCCGGCGACTACTACGGCGGCTGGATCACCCCGAACGTGGTGGGGCCGTTCAAGGGCGCTCCCGGCAGCGAAGGCTGGTGAGCGGTTGAAAGTCGCTCGGACTGCACATAGGGTTTCAGTCTTGAAGGCCCCTGCGCGGCGCCGCGCGGCGCGTTCGGCCGGCTGAGCCGGACCGACTCGGGGGGAAACGGCCTCGATCGCGCAGGCGGCGGGGCGAGCCGTGTGAGGACCGCGTCGATGAGTTCGAGCGTCACGGGCACCCCCACCGCCGAAGGCGCCGAAGAGCCGGCGCTGGAGGTCGGGCCCGATCTCGCCTCCCGCTACCGAAGCGTCCGCGCCTTCACCGAGCGGCTCTGCGATCCGCTCTCGCCCGAGGACTGCACGGTCCAGTCGATGGAGGAGGCCAGTCCGGCCAAGTGGCACCTGGCCCACACGAGCTGGTTCTTCGAGACGCTGCTGCTCGAGCGCGAGGCGCCCGGCTACCGGCCGTTCGAGCCCCGCTTCCGCCTGCTGTTCAACTCCTACTACAACTCCGTCGGCGAGCAGTACGCGCGCCCCAAGCGCGGCCTGCTCACCCGCCCGACCCTGGAGCAGGTGTTCGCGTACCGCGCCCACGTCGACCGCCACGTGCTCGCGGTGCTGGCGAAGGGGCCGGACCTCGCCGCCGAGGTCGCGGAGTTCGTCGAGCTCGGTCTCCACCACGAGCAGCAGCACCAGGAGCTGATCCTCACCGACATCAAGCACGTCCTGGCCCAGAATCCTCTGCACCCCGCCTACCACGACCGGCCGGTGGAGCCGGCCAACGAGCCGGATCCACTCCGCTGGCACGGCTACGACGAGGGGCTGCACTGGATCGGCCACGACGGGCGCAGCTTCTCGTTCGACAGCGAGAGGCCGCGCCACCGGGCGTTCGTTCACGCCTTCGAGCTCGGCTCGCGGCCCGTGACCAACGGCGAGTTCCTCGAATTCGTCGAGGACGGGGGGTACGAGCGGTCGGAGCACTGGCTCTCGGACGGCTGGGCCCTGGTGCAGCGCGAGCGCTGGCAGGTGCCGCTCTACTGGCAGGGTCGCGACGGGGATCGCTCGGTGGTGACGCTGGCCGGCCTGCGGGAGCTGTCTGCCCACGAGCCCGTGAGCCACGTCAGCTACTACGAGGCCGACGCCTTCGCTCGCTGGGCCGGCGCGCGGCTCGCCAGCGAAGCCGAGTGGGAGATCGCCGCCAGCCAGGCGCCCATCCAGGGAAACTTCGTGGAGAGCGGACGGCTGCACCCCGCCGCCGCGACCGGGTCGGGCGATCCACCGCTCCAGCTCTTCGGCGACGTCTGGGAGTGGACGAGCAGCGCCTTCGCCCCGTACCCCGGCTACCGCCCGCTGACGGGTGCGCTGGGGGAGTACAACGGGAAGTTCATGTGCAACCAGCTGACCCTGCGCGGCGGCTCGTGTGCCACGTCGCGCTCCCACATCCGCTCCACCTATCGCAACTTCTTCTTCCCCGACGCGCGCTGGCAGTTCTCAGGGATCCGTCTCGCCCGCGACGCGGCGTGACCGGCTGCGAAGCCGGGGCCCGTCCAGAACCGTCAAGCGTCGATCCTTCGATACTTGATGCGGTGCGGCTGGTCCGCGTCGACGCCCAGCCGCCGCCTGCGATCCTGCTCGTAGTCCTGGTAGTTGCCCTCGAACCACTCGACGCGGCTGTCGCCCTCGAAGGCCAGGATGTGGGTGGCGATGCGGTCGAGGAACCAGCGGTCGTGCGAGATCACGACCACGCAGCCGGCGAAGGAGAGCAGCGCCTCCTCCAGGGCGCGCAGCGTGTCGACGTCCAAGTCGTTGGTCGGCTCGTCGAGCAGCAGGAGGTTGCCGCCGCCGCGCAGCACCTTCGCGAGATGCACGCGGTTGCGCTCTCCGCCCGAGAGGTCGCCGACGCGCTTCTGCTGGTCGGCACCCTTCAGGTTGAAGGAGGCGACGTAGGCGCGCGAGTTGATCTCGCGCCGGCCGATGCGAATGCGCTCCTCGCCGGCGCTGATCTCCTCCCAGACGGTCTTGTCGGGAGCGAGCGCCTCGCGCGACTGGTCCACGTAGCCGAGCGCCACGGTCTCCCCGATGCGCAGCTCCCCGGCGTCCGGCTTCTCGTCGCCCAGGATCATCCGGAACAGAGTCGTCTTGCCCGCCCCGTTGCCGCCGATCACACCCACGATCCCACCGCGTGGCAGCGAGAAGTCGAGGCCGTCGATCAGCAGCTTTTCGCCGAAGCCCTTGCGCAGCGCGCGGGCCTCGACCACCAGGTCGCCGAGGCGCGGCCCCGGCGGGATCGCGATCTCCACCGTCTCGGGCAGGCGCTGCTCCTCCTCGGCCACCAGCGATTCGAAGGCATTGATGCGCGCCTTGCCCTTGGCCTGGCGCGCGCGGGGCGACATGCGGATCCACTCGAGCTCGCGCTCCAGGGTGCGCTGGCGCGCCGAGGCGCGCTTCTCCTCGACTCCCAGGCGCTGGCGCTTCTGATCGAGCCAGGAGGAGTAGTTGCCCTTCCAGGGAATGCCCATGCCGCGGTCGAGCTCCAGGATCCAGCCCGCCACGTTGTCGAGGAAGTAGCGGTCGTGGGTCACCGCCACGACGGTGCCCGGGTACTCCTGGAGGAAGCGCTCGAGCCAGGCGACCGACTCGGCGTCCAGGTGGTTGGTGGGCTCGTCGAGCAGCAGCAGGTCGGGCTTCTGGAGCAACAGTCGGCACAGCGCCACGCGCCGCCGCTCCCCCCCCGAGATCTCGCCCACCGGCGAGTCCGCCGGAGGCAGGCGCAGGGCGTCCATGGCGACCTCGAGGGTGCGGTCGAGCTCCCAGGCGTCCGCCGCATCGATGCGGTCCTGGAGCACGGACTGCTCTTCGAGCAGCTTGGCCATGGCGTCGTCGTCGAGCGGCTCGGCGAAGCGCGCGCTCACTTCCTCGAAGCGCCGCAGCAGCCCGCGCACCTCCGCCACGCCCTCCTCGACGTTGCCCAGCACGTCCCGCTCCGGGTCGAGCACGGGTTCCTGGGGCAGGAAGCCGACGCGGATCCCCTGGGCCGGCTTCGCGTCGCCCAGGAAGTCCCCGTCGATGCCCGCCATGATGCGCAGCAGGCTGCTCTTGCCCGCGCCGTTCGCCCCGAGCACGCCGATCTTCGCCCCCGGCAGGAAGGCGAGGGTGATGCCGTCGAGGATGACGCGATCCGGCGGGACCACCTTGCGGAGGTCCTGCATGGTGAAGACGAATTCGCGGGCCACGGGCTGGGCATTCTATCGGCAGCCGGTGGAGTCGGGTACTCTGTCGGCGCCGCCTCGCGTTGCGGCGGCGCCGCGACTCCAGCCCGAGGAAAGCGATGGCGACCCGGCGCGACTCCGCAACCCTGGACACCGTGTTCCGCACCTGCCCGCTGTGCGAGGCGAAGTGCGGAATCGCCGTGGAGGTCGACCGCACGGACGGCCGCGTCCGCAGCGTGCGCGGCGACGCGCACGACCCCTTCAGCCGCGGCTACCTGTGCCCCAAGGCCTACGGGCTCAAGGGTTTGCAGGAGGACCCGGACCGGCTGCGCCGGCCGCTGCGCAGGGTGGGCGACGATTGGCGCGAGATCGGCTGGGAGGAGGCGTTCGACCTGGTCGCCTCGCGCCTGGGGGAGATCCGCGAGGCGCACGGCCCGGGCGCGCTCGGCAGCTACGTCGGAAACCCCAACGCCCACGACCTGGGCTCCGCGATCTACCTGCCCCCCTTCCTGCGCGCGCTGGGCACGCGCAAGCGCTTCTCCGCCTCGAGCGTCGACCAGCTGCCCAAGATGGTGAGCTCGTGCGCCATGTTCGGCGGGCCGCTCACCATCCCGGTGCCCGACATCGACCGCACGCGCTTCTGGCTCATCCTCGGGGCAAACCCACTGGCGTCCAACGGGAGCCTGATGACGGCCCCGGACGTGCCCGGCCGCATCCGCCGGCTGCGCGAGCGCGGTGGCAGGCTGGTCGTGGTGGATCCGCGCCGCAGCGAGACCGCGCGGGTCGCCGACGAGCACGTCTTCATCGTGCCCGGGACCGATGCCCTCTTCCTCTTCGCCCTGGTGCACACGCTCTTCTCCGAGAAGCTCGTGGACCTGGGCCGCCTCGAAGCGTTCACGCGCGGAGTCGAGGAGGTCCGCCTGCTGGCCAAGGACTTCGCCCCCGAGGCCGTGGCGCCCGCCACCGGCGTCGCGGCCGACGTGACGCGGCGGCTGGCCCGGGAGTTTGCGGGCTCCGCGCCCGCCGCCTGCTACGGGCGCATCGGCACCTGCACCCAGGAGTTTGGAACGCTGGCCAGCTGGCTGGTCGACGTGCTGAACACCCTGACCGGAAACCTCGACCGCCCGGGCGGCGCGATGTTCCCGCGGCCCGCCACCGGACCGGCCGTCCCCCGCGCGCGCCGCCGCGGCCGCGTGGCCGTCGGCCGCTGGCACTCCAGCGTGCGCGGACTGCCCGAGGCTTTCGGCGAGCTGCCGTCCGCCGCCCTGGCGGAGGAGATCGACTCCGCGGGCGACGAGCGGATCCGCGCGCTGGTGACCGTCGCCGGCAACCCCGTGCTCTCCACCCCCAACGGCGCGCGCCTGGCCCGCGCCCTGGAGACGCTCGAGTTCATGGTCTCGGTGGACATCTACGTCAACGAGACGACCCGCTTCGCCGACGTGATCCTGCCGCCGACCTCCCTGCTCGAACGCTCCAACTACGACATCGCGTTCGGCGGCTTTTCGGTGCGCAACGTGGCGAAGTTCTCACCCCAGGTGCTGAAGGCCCCGCAGGACTCGCGCGAACAGTGGGAGATCCTCGCCGAGATCGCCGGGCGGGTGAACGGAGCGAACGCCGAGGCGGTCGACGAGCTCGTCCTCTCCCACCTGCTCAGCCAGCTGGTGGGAGGGACCGACACCGGCTGCCCTCACGTCTCGGCCGAGGAAGCGAAGCAGAAGCTCGGGGACGCGCGCGGCCCCGAGCGCGTGCTCGACCTGATGCTGCGCGCCGGCCCGTACGGCGATCGCTTCGACGAGGCGAGCGACGGCCTGTCGCTCGCCAAGCTGCGCGAGGCCGAGCACGGACTCGACCTGGGGGCGCTCGAGCCGCGCCTGCCCGAGCTGCTGGACACGGCGAGCGGCGCCGTCGAGCTGGCGCCCGAGCTGATCGTCGCCGACGTGCCGCGCCTGCGCACCCGGCTGGACGAGCTGCGCCACGAGGACCAATTGCTGCTGGTCGGCCGCCGCCACCTGCGCTCGAACAACTCCTGGATGCACAACGTCCACGCCCTGGCCAAGGGCCGCGAGCGCTGCACGCTGCTGGTCAATCCCGCCGACGCCGAGCGCCTGGGCCTGCGCGACGGTGGCCGTGCCCGGGTGCGCTCCCGCGCCGGAGAGCTGGAGGCTCCGGTGGTGGTGAGCGACGAGATGATGCCGGGCGTGGTGAGCCTGCCTCACGGCTTCGGCCACACGGGCGACGGCGTGCAGCTGCGCGTGGCGCGAGACCACGCCGGCGTGAACTCGAACCTGCTGACCGACGAGTCGCGCGTCGACCCGCTCTCCGGCAACGGCGTGCTGAACGGAATCCCCGTCGAGCTCGCGCCGGCCTAGGTGTGGGACCTAAGCAGGTGCTCGTGCCGCGAGGCCGCCCTTCGCCGTCGCTCGTGCCCAAGTGGTGCTGTACTGTCTGCACGAGATCTCCCGGCGAGACCTCGTCGGCCGCGTTCCGGTCTACGTCAACAGCCCGATAGCCACGAACGTCACCGAACGCTACGAGAAGTTCGTGGAGTATCACCGGTTGTCCAGCGGCAACTGCGCCGACGTGTGCGACGTGGCCGAGTTCGTCCGGACCGTGGAGGAGTCGAAGGAGCTCAGCGCGCGCCGCTCGCCCATGGTCGTGATCTCGGCCGGCGGGTAAGCCATATAAGCGGGAAGTCGAGGTCCGATAAGGTCCGAAGTGACAATTCCCCTGGGGGTATCGGCTACGCCCGTAGGCGGCCCTCATCCTGGGCGACCGAGGCCGTGGAGTTCTATAACCTGCGCAGCCGCCCCGCTAGGGGAGTACCTGAAGCGGTGGCTGGAGGGTGCCTCGCTCGGCAGGCGTTGCCGCAATAGGGTGGCTCGCTCGCGGGTCTCAGTGAGCGGGGACGGCGCGCCTTCGCAGCGCGGCTCCGACGACGAGGCAGCCCACGCCGAACAGAAGGGGCGCCGTGGGTTCCGGTACGACGCTCGCGGACCCACCGAAAGCCGAGTCATCGCCGGGCCCTGCCTGGAACTTCGCCGAAAACAGCTTTTGGAACTCTCCGGGTGGGATCGTGCTCAGCTCGACGAAGTCCAGCATGTCGAGCCCCGAATTGACCGTGAACTTGAATGTACCGGTCTGTGCGATCTCGATCTGGGTGGTGGCCGAGAGGTTATCGGTATTGAAGACATGTACGTCGTAAGCGCCGAAGCCATCGGCCCCAAAGCCGGTGGCGGTCAGGTTGACTTCAGCGCTCCACGCCGCCGTCTGGTCGATCGACGCGATCTCGATCGAGCTGAGCGACAGAACGCTGACGCTGCCGCTGGCGTTGAAGTAGAAGTCCGTGATCGCGTATTGGGACTGGTTCTCGAGGACGATCGTGAGCTCTGTCCCGGAGACCGCGATGTCTACGAGAGCGCTCAGGTCGCTCGCCGAAGTCTCGTCGCTCGACATCTCGCTGAGCTGGATGAGGGTCGCACCGGCCGAGACGGGAACCAGAAGCGCTAGCAGGGCCAAGAGCAACAGATGCATTTGCCACAGGCGCAGCCTAA
>JAZFWH010000179.1:0-2576 GCA_036482635.1 Myxococcota bacterium | reverse complement strand
TGGGCGCCTGGGTCGGGGTCCCAGTCGCGGCGCACCACGCGATGCACGGCGTGGTGAACGGATGGCAGGTCGCACTCGCCTTCTTCCTGGCCATCAACCTGCTGATCTGCGGGTGGGAGATCTCGCTCTGGCACCGGATCGACGACATCCGGCGCTGGTTCCGGATGCCCAGGGGCAGCGGCGACCGGCCGAGCGGCAACCTCTACACCACTCGCGTGTCGCTGCGCGAGTTTGCCTCGACCCGGCTCTGGGCGCGGACCTGGCTGGGCTACGCCTACTGGGACGACGGCTACGCGGATCCGAAGTCGTTTGGCTTCGCGATCGACGTGGGCAACGGCTTCAGCACGTTGATTCCCAGCCTGCTCTTCCTGGTTGGGATGACCGTTCCGATCTTCTCGCCCGTGGTGCTGGGCATCGTCGGCCTGCTGATCTTCTACCAGAAGTTCTACGGCACCTGCCTCTACTTTTTTCAGTACCTATACAACCGACGCTACGAAGGGCGCCCGCTGGCGGGCGTGCTGGGCGTCGTGGGCGGAACCAACGGCGTCTGGCTCGTGTTCCCGGCGGTCGGCATCTGGGTCTGCGTGCGGCTGATCCTGGACGGCCGCTTCGACCTGATCTGGGGCTGAGCCCCGGCGCAGCCCGCGGCGCCCTCATGCTCGACTGGGGCCTGCCCGCCGGGTGGATCTATGCTCGTGGGGTGGCCGAGATCCTCCTCGCGATCCTGCTGGGCCCCCTGCTCTGGCTCGCCGGAGCCATCGGCTTCGACGGCGTACACTGGGTGCTGCACCTCATGCTGCGCTCGCGCTCCGCCTGGCTGCGGGGCCTGGCCCGTCCGCACGGCGTGCACCACGAATGGATCGACCGGAACCTCGAGACGAACTGGGAGCTCCAGTCCGCCAACGTCTGGTGCCACCTCGTTCCGGAGTTCCTGACCCAGCTCGTCTTCACCGGGTTCGTGGCGCTGGTGCTGCCCCTGCCCTTTGCCGTCGTGCTCGCCTCGTTGCAGACCGCCGTATTCCTCGGCCTCCTGCGTTCCCGCGGACGGGACGTGAACCATCGGCCCGCCGCGCGCATCGACGCGCACAAGCCGGGCTGGCTCACCCCGCCTTCCTACCATGCGCTGCATCATGCCTGGCCGGACGCCTACTTCAGCTCCTACACGAAGGTCGTCGATCGGATCGTGGGGGGCGGCTCGCAGATCGCCGGGCGACACTTCGGTTGGCTCGGGCCCGACTCGACCCTCGCTGCGGCGCTTCGCGCCCGGGTGGAGCGCGCAGGCGGGCTGGTGGTGCCTGGACCGGAGGCCCTGAACGAGCTGGACGTGCTGGTGCTCCTCGACCCGACCGCGCGGCTCGCTGCGCCAGTGGAGGCGTTCATCGACGAGACCCGCGACCGCCAGCTCCCCCCGGAGGTCTGGGCCTTGCGCGCGAACGGGGAAGACCCGGTAGCGCGGCACTACCTGACCGACGTGCGAATCGCCTTCCGCACGTTGCGGGTGCCAGAGGCCGAGCCCTCCGCTGCCTCGGCGCATCGCGCCGCACGTCGCGCCCTCTTTTGGATTCGGCGTGATGCCCACTTCGTGGCTCTCGGGGGTCCCCGGGCCTTCTCGGCGCTGCAACGCTTCCGACGCACGGAACCGGTTGAGCCGGCAGGCGTAGAGAAGGTGCGGCACCGTCTGGAGTTCGCCGCTGCGCGCCTGGATCAATCGCCCAGGTAGCCGGGCTGCTGCGAGATGGTCGTGTGGGTCTTGCTGCGCACGGCGTTGAGCCGCTGACGGTTCCTCTCGGCCGCTTCCGGGTCTGCGGGCCGCTGGGCAAACCCCGTGTAGAGCACCTTGCGCGTCCGGGTCACCGGCGGCTGGCTCATGTGCTGGGTGCAGCTCAAGTGCACGGTCACGTCGCCAGTCCGGGTGGGCAGGTCGATGGGCTCGAGGTCGAGCCCCGGCTGCACGCACGGAGCCGGCCACACCAGGGCCCGGTGGCTTCCCGGCAGCACGCGGAGCTGCCCCGAGTGGGCGTCCGCGCCGGTCACGGAGATGCCGACTGTGAGCGTGCAGCACTCGTAGGAGTGACGGCCCAGGCTGCAGTCCTTGTGCCAGGGCACGTCGGAGATGCCTGTCACGACGCCAATCGGCTTGGTGAGCGCGCCGACCCGGGATCCGATCTTCCGCTGCACGTGGCCGATCCCGGGAATGCGTCCGATGCGTTGAAAGCGGTCGTCCTCGATCAGGGCGACGCTCGCATCGGAGTAGCGGTCAAAGCCCTCCATGCGGACGAGATGCTCCACGCCGTCCGCGGTGGTGGCGAACCAGGCCAGCGGGTCACCCTTCTCGTAGTGGGGGGCCGCCTTCGGGAAGTCGGCCTCCACGGCCGCCATCTCTTCCTCGCTGAAGAAGCCCTGGATGTGCAGGTAGCCGGCCTCCTCCAGGAACGCGCGCATCGCCTGGTCGGAATCGTCCGGCCTGAAGCTGCGCCGGGTATCGGCCTTGAACGTCACGTCGCCCCGAGCGTGGATGCGGCGCCCGTCGAGGGCCGCGCGGAGGACCAGCCACCAGTTGAGGAAGTCCGGCAGGC
>JAZFWH010000178.1:0-2160 GCA_036482635.1 Myxococcota bacterium | reverse complement strand
GTGCGCTCCGCGCTGGCGCCGAGGTCGCACTTGTTGACGGCGAAGACGTCCGGCAGCTCGAGCAGGCCGGCCTTCATGAACTGGAGGATGTCGCCGGCGCCCGGCTGCACGACGTACACCAGGCTGTCCACCAGGCTCGCCACGTCGGCTTCCGACTGTCCGACTCCCACGGTCTCCACGAAGACCCGGTCGAAGACCGCGGCCAGCAGCACGACGCTGGCGCGCGTCGCGTCGGACACGCCGCCGAGCCGGTCCCGGGCCGCCATGGAGCGGAAGAAGACGCCGGGGTCCGAGGCGCCGGAGCGCACGCGGATGCGGTCTCCGAGCAGGGCGCCCCCGCTGGCGAGACTGGAGGGGTCCACCGCCACGATGCCCAGGGTCTCGCCGCGGCTGCGATAGGCGCGCACCAGCGCGTCGAGCAGCGTCGATTTGCCGGCGCCCGGCGCGCCGGTGAGGCCGATCCGCGCAGCGCCGGGCCGCGGCGCCGCGCGCTCGACTTCGTCGAGCAGGGCGTAGGCCGCCTCGAGGCGCTCCGGGCGCTGATCGTCGACGAGGTTCAGCGCTTCCGACACGGCGGCTCGCTCGCGCGCGAGGAGGCGCTTGGCCAGCTCAGCCGCCAGGATGGGCCTCGGCCACCACGTCGACGATCTCGCCCATGATGCGGGAGAGGTTGAAGTCCTTGGGCGTGTAGACCCGCTGGACCCCGGCCGCGCGCAGGCGCGCGGCGTCGCGGTCGGGAATGATGCCCCCCACCACCACGGGCAGCTCTGCCAGGCCCACTTTGCGCAAGCCGTCGAGCACGTCCAACACCAGCACGCCGTGGGAGCCCGAGAGGATCGAGAGGCCCACCACGTGGACGCCCTCGTCGCGCGCCGACTGCACGATCTCGTCGGGCGTGAGCCGGATGCCTTCGTAGACGACTTCCATGCCCGTGTCCCGGGCCCTCACCGCGACCTGTTCGGCGCCGTTGCTGTGCCCGTCCAGGCCGGGCTTGCCCACCAGGATCTTGAGCGGGCGGCCCAGCTTCGCCGACAGCGCGGCGACGCGCTCGCGCACCGCGCGCGTGGCTTCGTTTGCGCCGTCGGCGCGGCGCACCACCACCCCGGTGGGAGCGCGGTACTCGCCGAACAGCGAGCGCAGGGCGTCGGCCCACTCGCCGGTGGTGACGCCCGCCAGCGCCGCAGCGATGGAAGGCGGCATCACATTGCCGCCGTTGGCGACGACGTCCTTCAGGTTGCGCAGGGCCGCCTCGGCCTCGCTGGCGTTGCGCCGGCTGCGGAAGGCGCGCAGGCGCTCGATCTGCTCTCGCTCCGCGGCCTCGTCGACCACGAAGATGGAGTCGCCCCCCGCCGAGAGCAGGGAAGGCTCCGTCTCCGTGTAGGCGTTCACGCCGACCACCGTGAGCTCGCCGCTCTCGAGCGCGCCCAGCCGCTGCGAGTGGGACTCCACCAGGCGCTGCTTCATGTAGGCGTTCTCGACCGCTGGGACTACGCCCCCCATGGCCAGCACCTTCTCGAGCTCTTCGCGGGCCCCCGCCAGGAGCTCCCGGGTGCGGGCCGTCACCACCTCGGAGCCGTCGAAGAGGTCCTCGTGCTCGAGCAGGTCCGTCTCGCAGGCGAGGACCTGCTGGATGCGAAGCGACCACTGCTGATCCCAGGGGCGCGGCAGCCCCAGGGCCTCGTTCCAGGCCGGGAGCTGGATGGCGCGGGCGCGCGCGCGCTTGGAGAGCGTCACGCCCAGGGTCTCCAGCACGATACGGATAATGTTGTTCTCGGGCTGCGCTTCGGTCAGGCCGAGGCTGTTCACCTGGACGCCGTAGCGGAAGCGCCGGAGCTTCGGGTCCTCGACCCCATAGCGCTCGCGTGTGAGCTCGTCCCACAGCTCCGTCATGGCGCGGACCTTGCACACCTCCTCCACGAAGCGGATGCCGGAGTTCAGGAAGAAGGAGATGCGGCCGACCACCCGCGGCAGCGCTTCGGGCGCGACGTCGCCGCGCGCCTTCACGGCGTCCAGCACCGCCAGCGCGGTCGCCATGGAGTAGGCGATCTCCTGCACCGGCGTGGCCCCCGCCTCCTGGAGGTGGTAGGAGCAGACGTTGATCGGGTTCCAGCGGGGCATCGCGTCCACGCTGTAGGCGACCATGTCGCTGATCAGGCGCAG
>JAZFWH010000177.1:0-2548 GCA_036482635.1 Myxococcota bacterium | reverse complement strand
GGCGCCGCCTCCATGCAGCGCATCGACGAGCTGCTCTCGGTGAAGCCCGCCATCGCCGACCGGCCGGACGCCGTCGACGTGTCCGAGCTGCGCGGGGCGTTCGAGGTCCGCGGGCTCACCTTCCGCTACCCGGGTACCGAGCGCGAGCCGGCCCTGCGCGGCATCGATCTGCACATACCCGCCGGGACGACCCTCGGCGTGGTGGGGCCCGTGGGCTCGGGCAAGAGCACGCTGGCCGCCATCGTCCCGCGCCTCTTCGAGGTGGAGGACGGACGGGTCTTCATCGACGGCATCGACATCAACCGCATTCGACTGGCGACGTTGCGCAAGCACGTCGCGGCGGTGCCCCAGGAGTCGTTCCTCTTCTCGATGACACTCTCCGACAACATCGCCTTCGGCCTCGATCGCACCGATCCCGAGGTGGTGGAGCGAGCCGCCGGTCGGGCGCAGCTGCACAAGGACCTGGTCGAGCTTCCCGACGGCTACGAGACGGTGGTCGGGGAACGCGGCGTGATGCTGTCGGGGGGCCAGCGCCAGCGGGCCGCGCTGGCGCGCGCGCTGGCGCTGGACCCGCGGATCCTGATCCTCGATGATACGCTCTCCGCCGTCGACGCCGAGACCGAGGCGGCAATCCAGCGGGAGCTCGACGAGGTCTTCGCCGGGCGTACGGTGATCGTCGTCTCATCCCGCGTGAGCGCCGTACGCACGGCCGACCGCATCGTGGTGCTCGACGCGGGCCGCATCGTCGAGTCAGGAGACCACGAAACGCTGCTGGCCGAGGGGGGGCTCTACGCGCGGCTCGCGCGCGAGCAGGCCGAGCGCGACGAGTTCGAGGGCGCGGCGTGACGGGCGCGCGCGAGCAGGCGGCGCGCAGCAGCGCGAGCGAGGCGATGCACGAGGAGGAGGCCCTCGGCAAGGCCTACGACGCCCGCCTGCTGGGACGCCTCTGGCCCTACGTGCGGCGCTACCGCTGGCAGGTCGCGCTCACGCTGATGCTGGTCTTCCCGATCTTCGCCGTCGAGGTCGCGCCCGCCTGGATCATCAAGACGGGGCTCGACCGCGTGATCCTGCCCGACGGTCTGGAGGGACAACGCCCTTCCGCCCTCGAGCGGGTGCTGGAGCCCGTCGCCCCCGTCCTCGAGGCGCCGGGCTCGGTCCCGCCCCTCTACTGGCTCGCCGGCCTGCTCGCCATCGCCATGCTGCTCGGCTCCGCGCTGCAGTTCCTCAACATGTACGTGATGTCGCGCACCGGCCAGGCGGCCATGAAGGACCTGCGCCGGGACGTCTTCGACCACATCCAACGGCTCCACCTGGGCTTCTACGACCGCTACCCGGTGGGGCGGCTCGTGACGCGGGCCACCAACGACGTCGAGAACGTCGCCGAGATGTTCTCGGCTGGCATCGTCGCGCTGGTCACCGACGTGATCAAGATGGTGGGCTTTGCGGTGGTGCTCTTCCTCGCCGACGACCGGCTCGCGCCGCTCACGTTCCTGGTGATCCCGCCCCTTGCGCTCTGTGCCCTCGTCTTCCGCCTGAAAGTGCGCCAGGCCTACCGGGTGGTGCGGGTGCGCATCGCGCGCATCAACACCTATGTCCAGGAGAACGTGAGCGGCATGCGCGTGGTGCAGCTGTTCCGCCGCGAGCGACGCAACTTCGACGACTTCGAGCGGATGAACGCGGAGCATCGCGACGCCTGGTCCCAGTCGATCCGCTACGACTCGGCGCTCTTCTCCGTGGTCGAGCTCGCCCAGAACCTGACGGTGGCGATCATCCTGTGGCAGGCCACCGAGATTGCCAGCGCGGGCGTGATCTACATCTTCATCGATCTGCTGCGGCGCTTCTTCCTGCCGCTGCGCGACCTCTCGGCCAAGTACTCGGTGATGCAGTCCTCGATGGCGAGCGCCGAGCGCATCTTCCAGCTGCTGGACACCGAGCCGGCCATCGAGGACCGCGCGGGCGCGGCGGCCTTCCGGCCGGCCCGCCCGGGGAAGGGCGCTGCGCGGCGGCGCGAGGCCGGCCGGGTGGAGTTCGAGAACGTCTCCTTCGCCTACCGGGGGAGGGAGGAGGTGCTGCGCGACGTCTCCTTCCGCGTCGAGCCGGGTGAGAAGGTCGCGCTGGTGGGGGCGACCGGCGCCGGCAAGACCACGGTCATCAAGCTGCTGGCCCGGCTCTACGACGCCACCCGCGGGCGGGTGCTGCTCGACGGCGTGGATCTGAGGGATCTCACCCAGGAGAACCTGCGGCGCCGCGTCGGGTTGGTGCTGCAGGACGTCTTCCTCTTCAGCGGAAGCATCGCCGAGAACATCGCGCTCGACCGCGAGGACATCGACCGTGCGGCGATCGAGCGGGTGGCGCGGGCGGTTCAGGTGCACCGCTTCATCGAGGCCCTGCCGGACGGCTACGACACGTCGATCCTCGAGCGGGGGGCCAACCTGTCGGCGGGCCAGCGCCAGCTGCTCTCCTTCGCGCGCGCCCTGGCCCACGGCGGCGACGTCCTGGTGCTCGACGAGGCCACCAGCTCCATCGACGCCGAGACCGAAGCGCTGAT
>JAZFWH010000176.1:0-2054 GCA_036482635.1 Myxococcota bacterium | reverse complement strand
TGGCGCTCGCGCTGGCGGCGCTCCGCGGCGGGGCTCGCGCGGCAGAGTGGCGCAATCCGGTCACGCTGTGGTCGCCGGTGGTGCGGCAGGTGCCCGGCGAGTTTCGCGCCTACAACAATCTGGCGGCTGGCTACCTCGAGCTGGGTCAGCCGGAGCGGGCCGTCACTGCGCTGCGGCGCTCGCTGGAACTCGAGCCCGGCAACGCCGCGGGCCTCAACAACCTGGCCCACGCCCTGCTCCAGGCGGCGCGCCACGCGGAGGCGCACGACGTGTACCGCCGGGTCGTCGCTGAGCACCCGGACAATCACGTCGCCTGGAACAGCCTGGGCGCGATCGAGGCGCGTCGCGGGCGACTCGCGAGCGCGCGCGAGCACTACCGCCGGGCGCTGGCGCTGAATCCGAACTACGCGACGGCGCGCGCCAACCTCGAGGCGGCCGAGCGGGGCCTGGAGCGCGCGCGCCGCTTTCTCGCAGATCCTGCGCCCCCCGCGGACGGGGACGCGGAGCTGCGCCGGCTGCGGGCGGGGGCGTGCCGCGCCGTCGGGGGCGTCGACTGCGAAGACGCCGCCCGCGTGCTGGCAGAGCGGCCCGCGCGCGTCACGGCTCCACGTAGCCGAGCGACTCCAGCCGCTCGATGACCTCGCGCGGCGTCTCCCGCGGCGAGCGGTAGTCGGCGCGTCCCGCCTTCTCGAAGCGGGTCACCAGGGTTCGCAGCTCCGCCTCCATCTCGGCCAGCAGCTGCGGGCGCTCGCGCGCGAGGTCGCTGCGCTCGCCGGGATCGCGCTCCAGGTCGTAGAGCTCGAAGACGGCGGCGGCGTCCCGCGAGGCGGGCAGTCGGACGATGAGCTTGTGCCCGCCGCGGCGCAGCGCCAGGCGCCCGGGAGGGAACTTGTGGGTCTCGGCGTACGCCGGCCGCGCCTCGCGCTGCTCGCCGCGCAACAGGGGCAGCAGGCTGCGGCCGTCGCAGCCGTCCACCACGGGCAGGGCCGCCAGGTCGAGCAGCGTCGGCAGGATGTCGATGGTGCGCACCTGCTGCGCCACGCGGCGGACGGGGTAGGTCTCGAGCGGGTTGTACAGGACCAGCGGCACCCTCACGAGCTCGTCGTAGAGCGAGTGCCCGTGGTCTCCGGCGTAGTCGGCGACCCGGTCGCCGAACTCCTCGCCGTGGTCGCTGGTCACCACCACGGCCGTGGTCGCGGCCAGCCCGAGACGCTCGAGGGCCGCGAGCAGCTCTCCCACGTGGCGATCGGCGCGGTGTACGCCGCCGTCGTAGAGCGCGGCGAGATAGGAGCGCTCGGTCTCGCCCAACGCTAGCTCGCCCGCGCGGATGCGCGCGACGTGGGACTGCTCGAGTGTCTCGTCGAGCACACCGCGCTCGAGACCTGTGGTGTACTTGCCGCGCCGATAGGGAGTGTGCACCTCGTAGGTGTGCACGACCAGGAAGAAGGGCGAGCCGTCGCGTTGCGCGAGCCACTGCTCGGCCAGCGCGAAGGTCTTCTCGATGCTCCCGTCGGCGCTCTCGTGGTAGGCCTCGCCGCGAAGCGTCAGGCGGATCGCCGACTCCTCCTCGCGGTAGGTGGCGAAGCCGCGGTCCAGGCCGAAGGCCTTCGAGAAGTAGCCGCCTTCGGTGAACGCCGCGGTGGCCCAGCCCGCCGCCTCCAGCCTTTCGACCAGCGAGGTTTTCAGGCGGCGATCGAAGACCTCCCGCGTCGGGAAGCGCGCGCTGAGCAGTCCCGCCAGGGCGGGAAGCGTCCAGGAGGCGTTGGTGATCACGTCTTCGAAGACTGCGCCGCGCGCGGCCAGGGCGTCGAGTGCCGGCGAGGTGGGCCGCGAGTGGCCGTAGAGAGCGAGGCGATCGGCCCGCAGCGTGTCGAGCACGACCAGCACGATTCCGTCCGGGCGCGGCGCTTTGGAGGGCGCACACCCCGGCGCGAGCAGCCACGCGAGAGCGCAGGCCAGCGGCACTCGCCGCAACGCGCACGGGTCCTTACCGGTCCCCCTCATCCCGCGCGGAGGCTATGCGCGTCCGCGGCCGCCGGCAACACACGCGACCT
>JAZFWH010000175.1:0-31228 GCA_036482635.1 Myxococcota bacterium | reverse complement strand
AGGAAGGCGTGCTTGCAGCGCGAGCAGCGCGCCTTGACCCCCCGCTTGGGGATCTTGGAATCGTCGAGGTAGAACTGTGTCGAGCACTTCTCACAGGTGACGATCACGTTCCGGCATCTCCCCCGCGAGCCCGGGGCCGGGCCCACGTGCTGCGTTTCGGAGGTGCCGCGGCCGCCCTTGAGAGCCAGCCGGGGTCGGCCCGCCCGGGGGGGCCCACCCCACCCTCGCTAGAGTCCCCGCCGGAGGACAGCTTTGGACGGGGAAACGGGGCGCTCGCTGCTGGAGCGCAGGCTCGTGATCGTGACCGGCAAGGGCGGCACGGGAAAGACGACGGTCTCCGCGGCGCTGGCGCTGGCGGCGGCGCGCGCGGGCAGGCGGGTCCTGGTGGCGGAGATGGGCCGCGACGAGCAGCTCGCGCGCATCCTCGCCCCCGGCTCGCCCCCGGTCGGCTACGCGGGACGGAGCGTGGCGCCCGGCGTCACCGCCATGCGGATCGATCCCTTCGAGGCGCTCGCGGAGTACCTCGGGCTCCAGCTGGGCGTGCGCTCCCTGGTGGACCTGGTGGTGCGCAATCGGAGCTTCCGCCAGCTCATGTCCGCCTCGCCGGGTTGGCGCGAGCTCATCACCCTGGGCAAGGTCTGGCATCTCGAGCGGATGGAGAGCGAGCCCGGCCGGCCTCTGTACGACCTGATCGTGGTCGACGCGCCGGCCACCGGCCACGGCGTCACCTTCCTCCAGGTCCCGCGCGTGGTCGTGTCCGCGGTTCGAGCCGGTCCTCTGAGGCGACAGACCCAGCAGGTCGAAGACCTGATCGAGGACCCGCACCGCACGCTGATCCTGCCGGTGACGCTGGCCGAGGAGCTGCCCGTGCGGGAGACTGCCGAGCTCGTGCAGCGGGTGGGAGCGGGCGCGGCGATCGCCATCGACCGGGTGGTCGTCAACGGTGTCGTGCCGTTCGCGTTTCCCCGGGGCGCCGAGGATCTCGACGAGCGACTGCGCCGCTTGGGCGACGCGCCGCTCGGTCGACTCCCGCGTCCGCGCACGCTGGCCGCATGCGCCCAGTACCTGCACGACCGCCACCGCCTCAACATGAACTACCTCGCCCTGGTCGGGCAGCTCACGGACCTGCCGATCGTGCGCCTCCCCTACCTGATGGAGGGCGTCCGCGGCCCGTCCGACATCGCGCGCCTCGCCGAGGCGCTGCTCGAGCCCCCCCAGGCGGCGGCCGCGTGAAGGCGGACGCGTTCGCCGCTGCGGTCCTCGCCAAGTGCCGGATCCTCGTGTGCGCCGGCTGCGGGGGCGTGGGCAAGACGACCGTCGCGGCCGCCCTGGCCCTGGAAGCCGCACGACGTGGCCGGCAGGTCCTGGTGCTCACCATCGACCCCGCTCGGCGGCTCGCGGATGCACTCGGCGTCGGGGCGCTGGGCAACCAGCCGCAGCCGCTGCCGCGGGCGGCCCTGACCGCGCAGGGGGTTCCGGACGAGGGCGGCCTCTCGGCGCTGATGCTCGACATGAAGCGCACCTTCGACGATCTGGTCGAGCGTTTCGCGGAGAGCGACGAGGCCCGCGAACGCATCCTGCGCAATCCGATCTACCAGCACGCGTCCGACGCGCTGGCCGGCAGCGTCGAGTACTCCGCGATGGAGAAGGTCTTCGAGCTCCACGAGCGCGGGGAGTTCGATCTGATCGTGGTCGACACCCCTCCCGCGCAGCACGCCCTCGACTTCCTGGAGGCACCCCAGCGGCTGCTGGAGTTCCTGGACAGCCGCATCGTCCAGGTACTGATTCACCCCGCCTTCGCCGCCGGCCGCTTCGGCTTCCGCCTGTTCCACCGCAGCACGCGCCGGGTGCTGCAACTGGTCGAGCGCGTCTCGGGCATCGGCTTCCTCGAGGACCTCTCCGAGTTCCTGCTCGCGTTCGAGGGTATGGCCGAGGGCTTTCGCCAACGCGCCCGGAAGGTGCGAGGGCTGCTGATGGGGCCCGAGGCCTCGTTCGCACTGGTGGTCGGCCCCGACCGCGAGTCCGTGGCCCAGGCGGTCGACTTTCTGGATCGACTGGAGGGATTCGGCGTACCGCTCAGGGCCGTCCTGGTGAATCGCATGCGCCTGTGGACCGAGGAAGGCGCCGCGGCGGACTGGGCGGACGCGGAAGCCGACGAGGCGCGGGTGGCCACTCTGGCGCGCGCCCTGGCCGCCGACGCGGGACCGGACTTTCCCGCGGAGGACGCCGCCCGGGCAGCGCTGACCGCGCTGACGGGATACGCTGCACTCGTGGAGCGCGACGCGCGGGAGACGCGATCGCTGCGCGGGCGGATCGAGGGACAGGGTCGCTACTGGGGCCAGATTCCCGAGTTCGCGGACGAAATCCACGACCTGGGGGGACTCACGCGCATCGCGGACTCTCTCTTCGGACGGGGGCCGGAGGCACCTGCCGTTGACTGCGCACCGACATCCGCTGCCGAACGGCGCAGCCGTGGAGTCTGAGCCGGCCGCTGACGGCTCCGCCGGGCACGCCGCACCGGCGAGCGTCGAACAGGCCCTGGCCCGCGCGCAGGCCCACGCCCGGACGGCGGCGGCGGAGGGCCTCGCTGCCGCTCGCGCGCTGCTCGACGCCGCGGCGCTGGCCACGCGGGGCTCTTCGGCCGACACCCACCCGGTGCTGGGTCCGATCGCAAGCCTGCTCGAAGGACTCGAGTCCCAGCTCGCGCGACGGGGAGCCATCGCCTCGTCGCGCTTGTTGGAGGCCCTCGCCGACGCGCTCGACGGCGAGATCGCGCGCTGGGAAGAGCGCGCCCGCGAGGAGACCGAAGCCCGCGCCGTGCTCCGGGCCTTCCTGGGTCTCCGCGAGGTGTTGTGGGAGCTCGGTGTGCGCCGCGGCGCACGAGGCGGGCCCTCGCGCCGGCCGGCCGGCCGCCCCCGCGCTGCCGGCGTCAGGGGTCGCAGGGCCTCGCGCGTCGAGCACATCCCCGTCCAGGAGTGAGCGTGCCATGCCCGTCCTGATCAAGCGCTACGCGAACCGCAAGCTCTACAACACACAGACGAGCCGTTACATCACCCTCAAGGGGATCGCTGAGCTGCTCGAGGCGGGCCAGGACGTCAAGGTGATCGACAACGAGACCGGCGAGGACATCACGTCGGTCGCGCTGTCGCAGATCCTCGTCAACAGCGAGCGCTCCAACCGCACTGTTCCGCGCACGCTGCTCTCGGAGATCTTCCAGCGCGGAGGCGACGTCCTGTACGGGGCGCTCAAGCGCGGCGTCGGCGATGCCAGCGACAACCTGGGCGAGTTCCAGCGCGGCGTGCGGCGCATCATCAAGACGCGCGAAGAGGACGCCGCCAAGCTGAGCGACTGGATCGCCTACGCGACCCCGGACTTCGACCGCATCATCCAGGGCGCCGTCGAGCGCGTCTTCAAGCTGCTCGACCTGCCCCGCCGCTCCGACATCGACGCCCTCAACCAGAACCTCGAGCGGGTGGCCGACGCGCTGGAGAATCTCGACGCGTTCCAGCGCGCCTCGGCGGCCCGCGAAGCGCCCGCCGACCGGGTCCGCGGCGCACACCGGCCCACGACGGACGACTGACGCGGCCCGCGCCTGCGAGAACGCGTCGGCGCCTCAGGCCCAGACCGAGTCGCGGTCGCCCAAGCCCTGATCCACCAGGGCCTGGACCCGGTCGCGCAGGTCCTCGGTCAGCCGGGAGATCAGCAGCTCGTCGGACGCCGCGTCGGGTTCCAGGTGCTCGATCGGGACGGGCTCCCCGATGCGGACCACCCACTTGGTCGGGAGGGGCAGCAAGCCGAGCGGACCCAGTAGAGGGAACGTCGGCGTCACGGGGAGGAAGGGAAGGCCCACGGCGCGCGCGGGGGCTCCCAGCTTGAACAGGATGGGGTGGGCTTCCTCGCCTCCCACGATCCCCACCGGCACCAGCGGGGTCCGGCGCTCGAGGGCGATCCTCACCACCCCGCCGCGCCCGAAGCGCTTGAGGCGGTAGCGCTCCCGGAACACCTTGGCGGCGCCCTTCACGCCCTCGGGAAAGACGACTGCGAAGCGGCCGGAGTCGAGCAATCGTTCGGCGTTCTCGCGGCACGCGCGCACACCGCCCAGCCGCGCCAGGTAGGGCTGCACGAAGGGCAACGTGATCAGCCAGTCGGCGACGAAGAAGCGCGGCCGCTCCCGGCTCGGATGCCGGGTGGCGATCGCGTGGGAGACCATCAGCCCGTCGTAGGGCAACAGGCCGGAGCGATTGCAGACCAGCAGACACGGGCCCCGCTGGGGGAGGTTCTCGAGCCCGGCCAGATCGACCCGCCAGTAGTGCTCGAACAGGAACTCGAGCAACGGTTGGGTCCGGCGGACCACCACCGGGTCCATCCCGAACTCGTCGACTTCCCCTGAGCGCTCCGCCATGCCCAGCGTGCTGAGCCGGCGCCGCAGCCGGCTGAGAAGTCCGTCCCACTCGGACCGCGAACGGGGCTCGTCGCTCCGCGGCGCCGGGAAGCGCGAGCGGATCTCGCGGCGCAGATTCTCCAGCGCCTGCTGCAGCTCGTCGCTGTGCGGATCCGATCCTTCGCTCACCGTCGCCCCGTTCAGCGATAGCGGCGCATGCGCCGCGCCGACACGAAGGAGATCCAGGCCTCCTTGGTGCTGTAGACGGGCTCGCCGAACGCGTTCCAGCCGCGCTGGCCGTCGGCGACCCACAGGTAGCGCAGATAGTCGTAGAAGCCCGCCGGTGGATCCCCGGTCTGACCCTGCGAGGGGTAGTACGCCATGCGGTAGAGCAGCGGCGCGGGCAGGGGGAGCGTGCGCTTGCCGGCCAGACGCAGGATGGTCGAGAGCGGCAGCACGCCTCGACCCACGATGTTGAACACGCCCGGGTGCGGGTGGAGCACCGCGTGCTCGAAAGCCTGCAGGCAGTCGTCTTCGTGCACGAACTGCAGCAGGGGATCGTACCCGAGCAGCATCGGGACCACGGGGAGTGAGAAGAAGCGCGTCACGTAGTCCCAGTGGTTCGGCCCGAAGATCCAGCACGGCCGCAGCACCGTCACTTCGGTATCCGCGTGCCGCACCTTCCAGTCGCTGAGCAGAGCCTCCACCTCGGCCCGGTCCTGAACGGTGTGGGCATCGGGATGTCCGCGGAGCGCATGCGACTCGGCGAGGAAGTTCGGATTGTCGGGCCAGGGCCCGTACAGCATGGTGCTCGAGGCCACCACGAGCCGCTTGATCTTGGCGGCGGCGCAGGCGTTCATCACGTGCAGGCTGCCGATCGTCTCGAGCTCGTGGTCCATCTCGAGATCTGCGGTCGGCTCCCTTCGGAACGCGGTGTGAACCACGGCGTCCACGCGCTCCCGCTCGAGGATCTCGGCGAGCCGCCCGTCCGCGGTGGGGTCGGTCAGGTCGATGCGCTGGAAGCGAACCCGGGCGTCCAGGCGAAAGGGGCGGCGGTGGTCGAGGCCGAGCACGCGCAGGCTCGGCGAGCGCGCGATCAGGCGCTGGACGAGCCCGTGGCCGATAAAGGTGCGGAGGCCCGTGACTGCGATGACGGCAGGTGCGTTCACGCGATTCGACCGAGCGAGCCGGGCGTGTGGCTCGATGCACGGATGGCCCTCAGATACCATGCTGCGCGATGGACGCCAGCCGTCCCGTCGGCGTCGTCGAGGACCCGCGCTATCGCGAGCACCGCGGTCCCAGCGGGCATCCGGAGCGGCCGGAGCGCCTGGCCGCGGTGCACACGGCGATCGCCGCCCGCGCCGATCGCCTCGAGCCCCTGCCCGCGCGGCCGGCGAGCCCCGAGGAGATCCTTCGCGTCCACGGGCGCGACCACTTGGAGCTCGTCGCCGAGGCCGCTCGCCGCGCCCCCACCCACCTGGACGCCGACACCTACGTCTCGTCCGAGAGCTTCGAGGTCGCACGCCTGGCCGCGGGCGGCGCCATCGACCTGGCCCGCGGCGTCGCCAGCGGCCGGCTCGCCTCGGGTCTGGCCGCCGTTCGCCCCCCCGGTCACCACGCCGAGGCGGGGCGCGCCATGGGCTTCTGCCTGTTCAACAACGTCGCCATCGCAGCGCGCGTCCTGCAAGAGGAGGATCGGGTCGAGCGCATCCTGATTCTCGACTGGGACGTGCACCACGGCAACGGCACCCAGCACTTTTTCGAGGAGGACCCCTCGGTCCTCTACTTCTCCACCCACCAATTTCCCTACTACCCGGGAACGGGCGACGCGGCCGAGGCGGGGCGCGGCCCGGGAAGCGGGTTCACGGTCAACGTGCCCATGCCCGCCGGCTGTGGCGATGCGGAGTACATCGGTGCGCTGCAGCGCATCTTCGTGCCGGTGGCCCAGAGCTTTCGACCCGAAATCGTGCTGGTCTCCTGCGGCTTCGACGCCCACCGCGACGACCCGCTGGCGGCGATGGAGCTGAGCGGCGCGGGCTTCCGCGCGCTGACCGCCATCGTGCGCGGGGTCGCCGAGGAGCTGTGCGGTGGCCGGGTGGCCTTCGTCCTGGAGGGCGGCTACGCCGCCAGCGGCCTGCGCGAGGGCACCGAGGCGGTGCTCGACACCCTGCTCGCGCCCGCCGTGGCGCTCCCTGTGGCCGAGGCGCTGCGCCCGGAGAGTCCGCTCGGACGCATCGTGGAACGGGTGGGCCAGGTGCACGGGGGTCGCCACCCGGGGCTCGGCGCGATCTGAACCCACCGTTTCCCACCCGGTTTCCCGGCCTCAAGCTCCGGACTCAGAGCACATCTTGTGCTAGTCCGTGCGAGGCCTTCCCATATGTTGTGGCGCCGAGCTTGACTTTGAGACAGCGTTATTTTTCAGGATTTCTTGGTGGGAAACGGTGCCAATCGGGGGTAAATCGTGGTATACGGTGGGGCCGTAGGTCGTGAGCAGTCAACCCGCCAACCTCTGGGAGCTTACACCCGCCGGTGTTTCGGGGATGCTTCATTCACACGATCGACTCCAAGGGCCGCACCAGCCTTCCCGCGCAGTACCGCGTGGCGCTCCAGCGCCGGGGCAAGCAGCCGCCATTTCTGACCAATGGCAACGAGCATCTGCTGCTCTACCCCTACGAAGACTGGTGTGCCTACGAACAACAGATTCTGAGCGTACCGCGCGTCGACCCGAACGTCCAAGCGTACGTGCGTTTCATGGTATCGGGTGCGAGCCCCTGCGCGATCGACAAGCAGGGGAGGATCCTGATTCCGCCGCCGCTGCGCGCGCGTGCGAAGCTGGAGCGCGAGGTGGTGTTCGCGGGCGTCGGGGAGTGCATCGAAGTCTGGGACAAGGACCGCTTCGACGCGGAGCAGGCGCGCATCGCGGCTCGCTTACCCGAGATCGCGATGCAGGTCGCCAGCCAGATCAGCCCGCGCGAGACGAAGCCTTCGGAATGAGGAGTTTTCGAGTGGGGAGATGGGAGGGGGGCATCCCCTCCCTGTGAGAGGTTGGGGGACCTCCGGAGTACCCCCTTGCGGCTGCGGTGCGTCAATGGGGGGGACAAGCCGTAGCTGCGAGGGTGGTACTCCGGGGCACCCCATCGGCCCTCGGCCCACGAAGGGGCGAAGGCGGGAGGCGCCCCACTCCAGTGGCCAGCCAGTTTGCCCACCGGCCGGTTCTTCTGGAGGAATCTCTGTCGCTGCTGGAGCTTCGCCCGGACTCCGTCGTGGTCGACGGCACGGTGGGAGGCGGCGGGCACGCTGCCGCGATCCTCGAGCGAACCTCACCCGACGGACAGCTGATCGGACTCGACGTCGACGAAGCGGCCCTCGCTGCGGCTCGCGAGCGGCTGCGCCCGTTCGGGGACCGCGCGCGGCTGGTGCACGCCTCGTTCCGGCGACTCGGCGAGGTGCTGGCCGAGCTCGGGCTCTCCCGAGTGGACGGCGTCCTGCTCGACCTGGGGGTCTCGTCGCCCCAGCTCGACGAGCCGGCCCGCGGCTTCCGCTTCGCCGAGGACACGGCCGAGACCACGCCCCTCGACATGCGCATGGACCGCAGCGGCGGGGCCACGGCGGCCGAGCTGCTCGGTTCGGCGTCGCCCCGGCAGCTGACGGCCTGGTTCCGCGACTACGGCGACCTGCCCGGCGCGGCGCGCCTGGCCCGGGAGATCGCCGAAGCGCGTCGGCGCGCCCCGCTGCGCACGGCTCGCGACCTGCTCGACGCGGTGGCCCGGGCGCGCGTCGGCGGGCGCCGGCGCCACCACCCGGCGACGCTCGTCTTCCAGGCCCTGCGCATCGCCGTCAACGACGAGATCCAGGCCCTGGAGGAAGGCATCGAGGCCGCCATCGACGCCCTGCGGCCCGGCGGACGCCTGGTCGTCATCGCCTACCACTCCAACGAGGACCGGATCGTGAAGCACCGGCTGCGGGACGCGCAGCGCGGCTGCGTCTGCCCGCCCCGCACGCCCGTGTGCGTGTGCGGGCATACCGTCCGCTTGCGTGTGCTGACGCGCCGGCCGCAGGGGGCCTCCGAGGCGGAGGTGCGCGAGAATCCCCGCGCGCGCTCGGCGCGGCTGCGCGCCGCGGAGCGCGTGGCGGAAGCCGCGTGAAGCGCCGGCGGCGCACGCGCCTCGGGTTGGCTGCCGTCGGGCGAGACCTGGCACGCGCCGCCCCGCTTCCCCACGGCCGCCAGCACCTGATCGGGGCCGCCCTGCTGGGCGTCCTGCTCGCCGCGCTCCTGCTGGCGACCCTGCGCATCGACCTGATCCGCGTGCGCTACGGCCTGGCGGAAGCCATGCGCGAGGAGAAGCGGCTCGACGAGGAGCAGCGGCGCTGGACCGCGCAGGTCCAGCGCCTGCGCGACCCCACCCGCCTCGCCCAACACGCGCGGGAGCTGGGGCTGCGCCGACCCGACGGCGTGATCGAGCTCCCGGCGAGCGCGAGCCGTCGACCGTGAGGTCGCCGGACGTGAGGCTCGCGACCCGGCGGGCGCGCATTGCGGGTGCGCTGCTGCTGCTTCCGTTCCTGGCCCTGGCGGGCCGCGCGACGCACCTCAGCGTGGTCGACGGGCGCGGCGCCGCCCGCGCCGTCGCCCAGAGCGAGCGCGTGATCACCCTGGCGGCCGAGCGGGGCGCGATCGTGGACCGTTCCGGAGATGCCCTCGCCCTCACGCTGAGCGCTCCGTCGGTCTACGCGGTTCCGTCGGAGCTCGAGGACCCGGAGCGCGCGGCGCGCCAGCTGGCGCGCGCTCTCGGCCTCGACGCCTCCCGCCTGACGGCGCGACTGCGCGGCCGGCGCAAGTTCTTGTTCCTCGCGCGCTGGGTCGCGCCGGCGCGCGCCGAGCGCGTCGCGGCCCTGGGCCTGGTGGGCGTCGGGATCCTGCGCGAGCCGCGGCGGACGTACCCGCACGGAAAGCTGGCCGGCCAGCTGATCGGCTTCGCCAACATCGACGGCGTCGGCGTGCGCGGCGCCGAACAGCAGGAAGATGCGTGGCTCCGGGGCACCGCGCGCCGCGTGCCGGTCGAGCGCGACGCGCGCGGCCATCTGCTGGTGGTGGGCGGCGAGGATCGCTGGATCACCACCGGGGGGGACATCGCCCTCACGATCGACTCCGCCCTCCAGGCGGATGCCCAGCTCGCGCTGCGCGAGGCGATCGCGGCCAGCGGTGCGCGCGGCGGTGTCGTAGTCAGTATGGACCCGGCCACCGGCGACATCCTCACGCTCGCGGAGAGCCCGGAGCTCGATCCGAACTCCTTCCGCAAGCTCGACTACACCAGCACGCGTTCGCGCGCCTTCCTCGACGCTTCGGACCCGGGCTCGACGCTCAAGGCCTTCTTGATCGCGGCGGCGCTGGAGCGCAAAGCGATCGCCATCGACCAGAACTTCGACTGCGAGAACGGGGAGCTCGCCCTGCCCGGCAAGACGATCCGCGATCACCGGCCTCACGGCGAGCTCAACGTGGGCGAGATCCTGCGCCTCTCGAGCAACATCGGGGCGGTCAAGATCGCCCAGGCGCTCGGCCCCAGCGCGCACTTCGAGATGCTGCGCCGCTTCGGCTTCGGGGCGCCCACCGGCAGCGGCTTTCCCGACGAGTCCGCCGGCGTGTTGCGCCCCTGGCAGGACTGGACTCCCATCGATCACGCGACCATCGCGTTTGGCCAGGGGGTGACCGTGACGCCGGTCCAGCTGGCCGCCGCCGCGGCGGCGTTCGCGAACGGGGGAATGCGGGTGCAACCGCGTCTGGTGGCCGCGCGGCGCGCGGCGCGCGGCGCGTGGATACCGGTTCCGCGCGGGCCTGCGCAACGCGCGATCAGTGAGGAGACGGCGGCCGCCGTGCTCGCCATGCTCGAAGCCGCAGCCGGTCCCTCCGGAACCGGACGCGCCGCGGCGCTGCGCGGCGTCCGGGTGGCCGGCAAGACCGGCACGGCCCAGAAGCTCGACCCCGGCAGCGGCCGCTACGCCACCGATCGCTTCTCCGCCTGGTTCATCGGCGTCGTTCCCGTCGACGATCCCCGGCTGGTGATCGTGACCGGCCTCGACGAGCCGCGGCGCCCGCTGCACACCGGCGGAGCCGTCGCCGCTCCCCTGTTCGCGCGGGTGGCGTCTGCGCAGCTCGCCCGGTTTGGCATCTTCACGGAGCCCGAGCGCGTGGCTGCCCGGGAGCGCTCCCGGCCGGACGCCCGGAGCGCCGCGGCGACCGGGCGCCGCGCCGACCGGGTGCTGGTGCCCGACCTGCGCGGTCTCACGGCGGCGGAGGTGGCGCAGGTCGCCGCGCGCAGCGGCTTCGCCGTGGAGGCCTCGGGCCGCGGGCGCGTCGTCGCCCAGGAGCCCGCGCCCGGTACAGTGCTGGCCATCGGGGCCACGCGGGTGCGGGTCCGCTTCTCCCCCCCCGCGGGCGACGCCGCGGCGCGGGGCGGGCACGCGACGCACGCGGCGAGCCGCGGCGCCGAGCGACCAGGTCGAGGGAAAGGCTGATGCGTCTGTCCGCGCTGCTCTCCGCGCTCCCCGCCGAACGCGCCCCGCTGCGCCTCGAGCGGGCCGCGGCCGACGACGACCCCGTGATCCGCGGCCTCTCCTACGACTCGCGCGCGGTCGCGCCGGGCGATCTCTTCTTCGCGCTGCGCGGCGCGCAGGCGGACGGTCACGAGTACCTGGAGCAGGCCCTGGAGCTGGGTGCGGCGGCCCTGGTGGTGGAAGAGATCCCGCCGGCCCTCGACCTGCGCGGACGACCGGCCGTGCTGGTGCCCGACAGCCGGCGCGCCCTCGCCCCGATCTCGACGCGCTTCTTCGGCGACCCGTCCTCGGGTCTGACACTGATCGGAGTCACTGGGACCAACGGCAAGACGAGCACCACCTACCTGCTCGAGTCCATCCTGGCCGGCGCCGGTCGCTCCGTGGGTCTGATCGGAACCGTGGAGATCCGCTACGCCGGCGAGCGCCGCCGCTCCCTCAACACCACGCCCGAGAGCTTCGACCTGCAGCGCACGCTCCGCGTGATGCGAACCCGCGAGATCGAAGTGGTGGCGATGGAGGTCTCGTCCCACGGTCTCGAGCTCGGGCGCGTCGACGGCTGCCAGTTCGACGTCGCCGCGTTCACGAACCTGACCCAGGAGCACCTGGACTTCCATCGCACGATGGAGAGCTACCGCGCGGCGAAGCTGCTGCTCTTCCAGCGCCACCTGGCGCGCGGCGCCAGCGCCGTGGTGAACGTCGACGACCCGTCCTCGGGCGAGTTTCTGAGGGCAGCCGAGGCGGCGGGTGCGCGGCTCGTGCGCGTCTCGCGCGACCCCGAGGCGGCGGCCGACGTCGTGCTCGAGGACGCCCAGGTGCGCGTGGACGGGACCAGCGCGAGGGTGCGACTGCCTTCCGGCGCGCTCGCCGTCTCCCTGCCCCTGGTGGGCGATTTCAACCTGGAGAACATGCTGGTCGCCTGCGGCGTCGCGGTCGCGCTCGACGTGGAGCCGCGCGCGATCGGCGCAGGCATCACCGGCTGCCCGCAGGTCCCCGGGCGGGTCGAGCGGGTGGGAGCCGAGATCCCCGGCGCGCCCACCGTATTCGTCGACTACGCCCACACGCCGGACGCCGTGGAGAAGCTGCTGCGCACGCTGCGCCCACTCACGGGGGGCCGGCTCATCACCGTCTTCGGCTGCGGGGGCGATCGGGATCGCAGCAAGCGCCCGCTGATGGCGGAGGCCGTCGGACGCTGGAGCGATCGGATCCTCGCCACCAGCGACAACCCGCGCACCGAGGATCCCCAGCTCATCCTGAACGACGTGGTGCGCGGCCTCGCCAAGCTGCGGCGCGTGGATCCGGACGCCCTGGAGGGCGCCGAGGGCTCCTTCGCCTGCCTCGTCGACCGGCGCACGGCGATCGACCTGGCGATTCGCATCGCGCGGGAAGAGGACACGGTGGCGATCGCGGGCAAGGGCCACGAGGACTACCAGATCGTCGGCCGCGAGCGCCTGCCGTTCTCCGACGTCGAAGAGGCGTACCGCGCGCTCGAGAACCGGGGTCGCGAGTGAGCGCGCCCTTCCGAGCCCGGGACGCGGCCGAATGGACCGGCGGCTCTCTGCTCCAGGGACGCCCGGAGGCGCGGCTCTCCGGTGCCTCCATCGACACGCGCAGCACCGCCCCGGGTGAGCTGTTCGTCGCCATCGTCGGACCTCGACACGACGCCCACGCGTATCTTTCCCAGGCGATCGCGGCGGGAGCCGCGGGCCTGGTGGTCGAGCCCAACCGCCCGCTCCCCGCGGACCTGAAGCCCGACCTCCCGGTCATCGCCGTCGATGACACCACGCGGGCCCTCGGGGCACTCGGGGCCGGGCACCGGGCCGCGTTCGACGGGCCGGTGGTCGCCATCACCGGGAGCAACGGCAAGACCACCAGCAAGGAGATGTGTGCGGCGATCCTCTCGGTCGCTGCGCCCTGCCTGAAGAATCAGGGCAACCTGAACAACCAGTTCGGGCTGCCCCTCACACTCCTGCGGCGCTCCGAGGCCGATCGCAGCATCGTCGTGGAGCTGGGCATGAACCACCGCGGCGAGATCGCTGCGCTCGCCGCGATCGCCCGACCCAGCGTCGGCGTCGTCACGAACGTGGGCACCGCGCACATCGAGTTCCTCGGCAGCCGCGAGGAGATCGCGCGCGAAAAGGGCGACCTGGTCGCCCATCTTTCAGAGGACGGCGTCGCGGCGCTCAACGCGGACGATCCGCTCGTCGCCGCCCAGGCGTCGCGCACGCGGGCACGCGTCGTTCTCTTCGGCCTGACGGACCGGGCCGACGTCCGCGCCGAGCAGGTCCGGGTCGAGGGAGGGTCGGCCTACGCCTTCCGCTTGACCACCCGGGACGGCGGCCGCGATGTGCGCGTGAAGGGCGTGGGCGAGACGACGGTGGCGAACGCCCTGGCCGCCGCGGCCGCGGCGCTGGCGGCGGGCGTCTGCCTGGCAGACGTGAGCGAGGGGCTCGCGCGCTACCAGCCCGTGCGCGGGCGCCTGCAGCGCCTCGAGCTTCCCGGTGACGTGGTGCTGATCGACGACACCTACAACGCCAACCCGGAGTCGATGGAGATCGCACTGCGCAGCCTGGCCAAGCTCAAGGGACGCGGCCGCGCCATCGCCGTGCTCGGCGACATGGGAGAGCTCGGCGAGGACGCCGAGCGCGCCCACCGCGCCACCGGCCGGCTGGTGCAAAGCCTCGGCATCGACTTCCTGTTTGCGCTGGGCGATCGAGCGGAGTGGGTCGTGTCCAGCGCAATCCAGGCGGGCATGGACCCGGCGCGGGCACGCGTCGGCCGAGACCACGAGGAAACCAGCGCGCTGCTGCGGGAGATCCTGAGGGGGCGCGACCAGGTACTGGTGAAGGGGTCGCGGGCGATGAAGATGGAACAGATCGTCGAACACCTCGCCGGCCGGAGGGAGCGCTGAATGCTCTACCACCTGCTCTATCCGCTGGCTGAAGAGTTCGGCGCCTTCAACGTGGTGCGGTACATCACCTTCCGCACCGCGGCCGCCGCGCTCACCGCGCTGTTCATCTCGTTCCTGCTGGGGCCGCCCGTGATCCGCGCCCTGGCCCGGCTGCGCGTGGGCCAGCCCATCCGCGAAATCGGCCCGGACCACCACGGCAAGGCCGGTACCCCGACCATGGGCGGGTTGTTGATCCTGCTCTCGCTGCTGGTGTCGGTGCTGCTGTGGTCCAACCTCGACAACCGCTTCGTGTGGACGGTGGTCGGGGTCACCGTGGGCTACGGCCTGCTGGGCTTCATCGACGACTACCGCAAGGTGAAGCGGGGCCACAGCGCGGGGATCCCGGCGCGGGTCAAGATCGTCTGGCAGACCGCGCTCGCCGTCGTCGTCGCCCTCGCGATCTACCACGACCCGGGCTTCGACGCGCAGCTGGCCGTGCCCTTCTTCAAGAACTTTACGCCGCACCTGGGTTGGGTCTACGTGCCCGTCGCGATCTTCATCATCGTTGGCACGAGCAACGCCGTGAACCTGACCGATGGCCTGGACGGCCTGGCAATCGGCCCGGTGATGGTCACGGCGGCGACCTTCCTGGTGCTCGCCTACGCGGCGGGCCACTCGGTGATCGCGGACTACCTGGCGATCAAGTACGTACCCGGCAGCGGACACCTGGCGATCTTCTGCGGTGCGCTGATCGGCGGCGGCCTCGGCTTCCTCTGGTTCAACGCATCGCCCGCCCAACTCTTCATGGGCGACGTCGGCTCGCTGGCCCTGGGCGGGGCGCTCGGCACGATCGCAGTGCTGATCCGCCAGGAGGTCCTGCTGGCCGTCGTCGGCGGCATCTTCGTGATCGAGACCCTCTCGGTGATGATCCAGGTGATCTGGTACAAGCTCACCGGCAAACGCGTGTTCCTGATGGCGCCGATCCACCATCACTTCGAGAAGCTGGGCTGGCCCGAGCAGAAGATCGTGGTCCGCTTCTGGATCCTGTCCGCGATCCTCGGCATGGTGGCCCTGTCCTCGGTCAAGCTGCGCTGATGGACGACCTGGCGGGGCGGCAGATCCTGGTGCTGGGGCTCGGCGTCTCGGGACGCAGCGCCGCGAATTTTTGCGCCGCGCGGGGCGCACGCGTGCTGGCGGCCGACGAGCGCAGCGCCGAACAGATCGAGGGGATCGAGGAGCTGGCACCCGGCGTGGAGCGCGCCCTCGGCCAGCCCTTCCCGGACCCCGCCGACTTCGACCTCGTGGTGCCGAGCCCGGGGGTGCCGCGCGCGCGCTACGCGCAGCGCGCGCGCCGCGCCTGGGGCGACCTCGAGCTGGCGTACCGCGCGCTGTCCGTCCCCATCGTCGCCGTCACCGGCACCAACGGAAAGTCGACGACCACGCTGCTCGTGGAGGCCATGCTGCGCGCCGCGGGGCTGCGCGCCCGCGCCGCGGGCAACGTCGGCGCCCCCGCGCTGGGTCTGGTCGGTGAGGCCCTCGACGTCGCGGTGCTCGAAGTCTCGTCCTTCCAGCTCGAGGCCGTCGAGAGCTTCAGGCCGCACGTCGCGGTGATCCTCAACCTCGCGCCCGACCACCTCGACCGCCACGGCAGCTTCGAGGCCTACGCGGCGGCCAAGGCGCGCATCCTCGCCCACCAGCAGCCCGAGGACGTCGCGGTGCTCAACTTCGACGACCCCGCGGTCCGCAGACTCGCCGGCGCCGCGCGCGCCCGGGTCCTGCCCTTCGGCAGCGGTCCCTTCGAGACGGGCGCCTGGCTCGACGCGGGTGCCATCGTGCTGCGGCGCGCCGGGAAGCTGGCTCGCTTCGACCTGGAGGGCTTCCAGCTCGCCGGCGCCCACAACCGCGAGAACGCGCTGGCCGCGCTGGCCGCCGCCGGCGCGGCCGGAGCCGATCCCGTCCGCGCCGCCGGCGCGCTGCCCGGCTTCCAAGGGCTCCCCCACCGCGGCGAGCTGGTGCGGCGGGTGCGCGGCGTCCGCTTCGTAAACGACTCGAAGGCGACCAACCCCGGGGCCGCGATTCGCTCGCTGCGCAGCTTCGACGCGCCGCTGGTCTGGATCGCCGGCGGGCGCGACAAGGGTCTCGACTTCGGCGCGCTGGCCGACGCCGCGAGCGGCAGGGTACGTGCGGCGGTGTTGATCGGCGAGGCCGCCGGAAAGCTCAAGGACGCCCTGGCGGGCGCAGTCGACGTGCACGCAGCCGGGTCGCTCGAGGCGGCCGTCGCCTGCGCCGCCCGCCTCGCGCAGCGCGACGACGTCGTGCTGCTCGCGCCGGCCTGCGCGAGCCTCGACCAGTTCCGCGACTTCGCGCAGCGCGGGGAGCGCTTCCGCGCCGCCGTCGCGGCCCTGCCCGACGCAGGCGGCACACCGTGAGCGGCTCGCCCCGGCGCTCCCGCTCGAACCGGCGCGGCGGCTGGAGAGGCGCAGCGCGCCGCGCCGTGCGCGCGCAGAGGGTCGGCGCGGGGGGCGCGGCTTTCGGAGGCGCCGCCAGCGGCCTCGACGGGGCGGTGATCGGCTCCGCGGTCCTGCTCACCGGCTTCGGGATCGTGATGGTCTACAGCGCGGCCGCGCCGCTCGCATTCGGCAACCCCGTGCCCCCGCACTTCCAGCGCCACCTGCTGGCCGTCGGCCTGGGCCTGGCCTGCATCGCGGTGGCGTTGCGGATTCCCCTGGCGGTCTGGCGCCGCCTCGCCCTGCCCCTGTGGGCCGCCGGCGTCGCCTTGCTGGTGGCCACCTCGGCGGCGGGCGTCGAGGTCAACTCGGCGCGCCGCTGGCTCGCCGTGCCCGGCTTGGAGCTGCGCTTCCAGCCCGGCGAGGTCGCCAAGTGGGCCACGCTGCTGGCGGTCGCGGCGGTGCTGGCCCGGCCGGAGCGGCGCGCGGGGGCCGGCGCGCGGCCGGTGGTGCTGGCCGGTGCCCTCAGCGCTCCGCCCATCGCGCTGCTCGTCGCCCAGCCCGACCTCGGCAGCACCGCCGTGCTGATCGCACTGGTGGGTCTGCTGCTCTTCGTCGCGGGCGTGCGCCTGCGCTGGCTGGCCGCCGCGGGCGGCGTGGCGACCGCGGGGCTCGGCTTGTGCATGCTGGTCCGTCCCTATGCCCTGGCCCGCTGGAAGGGCTTCCTCGCGCCCTGGGAGAACGCGCGCACCGAGGGCTTCCAGCTGGTGCAGTCCTTCGTGGCGTTCGGGCGCGGTGGCATGCTCGGCGTGGGTGTCGGCGACGGGCGCCAGAAGCTGTTCTACCTGCCCGAGGCCCACACGGACTTCATCCTCTCGGTGGTGGCCGAGGAGCTCGGGCTGGTGGGCGTGCTCGTCGTGCTCGCGGCCTTCGCGGGCTTCGCGGTCGCCGGGGTGCGCATCGCGCAGCGGGCGCGCGACCCCTTCGCGCTGCTCGTCGCCTTCGCCATGACCGCCTTCGTGGTCGTTCCGGCCGCGGTGAACGCCGCCGTCGTGATGGGCCTGCTGCCGACCACGGGCTTGACGCTGCCGTTCCTCTCCTACGGGCGCACCTCGCTGCTGATGTGTGCGCTCTCGGTGGGGGTGCTGCTGCGCATCGCATCGCGCGAGGCCCAGCTGCCGCGCAGCCGTGTGGCGGCAACGGTGCCGCGGGGGCTGTGGCGCGGATGAAGCAGAGCGGAAGCGTGCGACACTGGGTCGTGGCAGGCGGGGGCACCGGGGGCCACGTCACCCCCGCGCTGGCGCTGGCCGAGCGCATCACCGCTCGCGGCGACTCGGTCCTGCTGCTCGGCGCCCAGGGCGGCCTGGAGAACCGGCTCGCACCGGAGGCGGGCTTCGAGCTGCTGGCACTGCCCGCGCGCCAGGTGATGGGCCAGGGCCTGCCCGGTCGCGCGCGCGCGCTGCCGGGCATGGCGCGGGCGTGTGCGCTGGCTTGGCGGGCGCTGCGCGACCACCACACCGACGTCGTGGTCTCGGTGGGCGGCTACGCGTCGGTGCCGGCGGCGGTGGCGGCCGTGTTGCGCCGCGTGCCCCTCGCGCTGGTCGAGCCCAACGCGGTGCCCGGGCGGGCCAACCGGGCCGCGGCCCGCTTCGCCCGGCGCATCTTCGTCCACTTCGACGCCGCGGCCGAGGCGCTGGCCGGCTCGGTGGCGGCGGATCGCATCCGCGCCCCCGGCATCCCGTTGCGCGCTGCGCTGGTCGAGGCCTTCGCGAACGAGCCGCCGCGGCGCGCGCCCGGGGCGCCCTTCCGGCTGCTGGTCTTCGGAGGCAGCCAGGGCGCGCGCCAGATCAACGACGCGATGATCGAGGCCGCGCTCACCCTCGACCCCGCGGCCGTCGAGGTGTTCCACCAGACGGGCGAAGCCGACCGGGAGCGCGTGGCGGGCGCCTACGCCGCCGCCGGCATCCGCGCGCAGGTGGTGGCCTTCGAGCCCGCCATGCCGGTCCGCTACCGCTGGGCCGACCTGGCAGTCTGCCGGTCCGGGGCCCTGACCGTGGCGGAGCTGAGCCTGGCCGGGCTGCCCGCGCTGCTCGTCCCCTACCCGTACGCGGCGGACGACCACCAGACGGCCAACGCGCGGGCCCTGGCCGAGGCCGGCGCGGCGCAGCTGCTCGACTCGCGCGCCCTCGGCGAAGCCGAGCTCGGGCGGCGGATCGCGGAGCTCTTCCAGGCGCCGCAGCAGCTGCGCGCGATGAGCGCGAGCGCGGCCAAGCTGGCGCGACCCGACGCCGCGGAGCGCATCGTGGAGGAGTGCGCCGCGCTGTGCTCCGAGGCGGGGAGGTAGCCGCGTGCGCCGCCGCATCAGCCACGTCCACTTCGTCGGCGCCGGAGGGATCGGCATGTGCGGCCTGGCCGAGCTGCTGCACAACCAGGGCTACCGCGTGAGCGGCTCGGACCTGCGCGCGGGCCCCACGGTCGAGCGGCTCCGCAGTCTCGGCATCGAGGTGGCGATCGGACACCGGGCGGCGAACGTGGGCGGCGCGGACGTGGTCGTCTTCTCCTCGGCGGTGCGCCCGACCAACGCGGAGCTGCGCGAGGCCGAGCGCCGCAAGATCCCGGTGATTCCGCGCGCCGAGATGCTCGCCGAGGTGATGCGCCTCAAAGACGGGATCGCGGTCGCGGGCAGCCACGGCAAGACCACGACCACCTCGCTGATCGCCCACGTACTGGACAGCGCCGGCCTGGATCCGACCGCCGTGATCGGCGGGCGCGTGATGGCCCCGGGGGGCGCTCGCAGCAGCGCCCGGCTGGGTGCGGGTGATCTGCTCGTGGCCGAAGCCGACGAGAGCGACGGCTCGTTCCTGCGCCTCGCGCCGGTGATCGCCGTCGTGACCAACATCGACCGGGAGCACCTCGAGCACTACGGCTCGTTCGAGGCGCTCCAGGACGCCTTCGCCTCGTTTGCGAATCGGGTGCCCTTCTGGGGCCTGACGGTCCTGTGCCTCGACCATCCCGGCGTGCAGGCCATCCTGCCGCGCATGACCCGCCGCACCGCGACCTACGGGTTCGCGTCCCAGGCGGATCTCGTCGCCACCGACGTCGCCATCGATGGCACCGGCATGCGCTTCGCGGTGCGCAGGCGCAACCAGCCGCTCGGCCTCGCACACCTGCGGCTGCCGGGGCGCCACAACGTGCTCAACGCGTTGGCCACGCTCGCCGTCGCGCTGGAGCTCGACGTCGACTTCCAGGTGGCGGCGGACGCGCTCGAGAGCTTCGTGGGCATCGAGCGGCGCTTCGAGACCAAGGGTGAAATCGGCGGCGTGCGCATCGTCGACGACTACGGCCATCACCCGGCCGAGATCCGCGCGACGCTGGCCGCGGCGCGCAGCCTTCACAGCGGGCGAATCCTGGTCGCCTTCCAGCCCCACCGCTACTCGCGCACGCGCGACCTGTGGGAGGCGTTCCTCGGCGCGTTCAACGACGCCGACCTGGTGCTGGTGACCGAGGTGTTCGGGGCCGGGGAGGAGAAGATCCCCGGCGTCGAGGCCGAGCCGCTGGTCGAGGCGATCCGCGCCCACGGCCACCGCCAGGTCCACTTCGTGCGCGACCTCGGCGACCTCGCCGAGCGCATCGCCGCCGAGGCGCGGCGCGGCGACCTGGTGGTGACGCTGGGGGCGGGAAGCATCTCGTCGCTGGGAACCCAGCTGCTCGAGAAGCTCGGGGAGCGCGAGCGATGATCTCCCAGACGGCGCGGGATGCCCTGGCAGAGGCCCTCGGAGACGGGGTGACCTTCGACGTGCCGATGTCGCGCCACACCTCGCTGCGCATCGGTGGACGCGCCGACGCCTTCGCCACGCCCGCCGCTCGCGAGGAGCTAGCGCGGCTGCTGGAGGTATGTGCCGCGCACCGCCTGCGGCACACGGTGCTCGGCTCGGGTTTCAACACGCTGGTGCTCGACGGTCGCGTCGAGGGCGTGGTCATCCAGCTCAAGCAGCTCCAGCGCCTGGAGGAGCGGCCGGGACAGAGGCTGCGCGCCGAAGCCGGCGTGTCCCACAGCCGCCTCACGCGCTTCTGCAGCGACCGCGGCCTGTCGGGCCTCGAGTTCGCCGCGGGCATCCCCGGCACGGTGGGCGGCTGGCTGGCCATGAATGCCGGCATTCCGGCCCGCGAGGTGAAGGACGTGGTCAGCGAGATCGAGGTGATGAGCCCGACCGGGCGCTCGGTGCGCCACCTGGGGCGCCGCGGCCTGCGCTTCTCCTACCGGGCGCTGCGCGGTCTGGCAGCCGGCTCGCTGATCCTCTCGGTGCTGTTCGAGGTCGCGATCTCGGATCCGGCCAGCGTGCGCGCCGAGGTGAACCGCTACCTGGCGCGGCGCGCCGAGACCCAGCCGCTCAACGTCCCGTCCTGTGGCTCGGTCTTCAAGAACCCGCCCGGCCAGCACGCCGGCCAGCTGATCGAAGCCGTCGGCCTGAAGGGCCGCCGCATCGGCGACGCGCAGATCTCACCCGTGCACGCCAACTTCATCGCCAACCTGGGTCAGGCGACGGCCGCCGACGTACTGGCGCTGATCCGCGAAGTGCAGGAGACGGTGCGTTCGGCCACGGGCACGCACCTCGAGCCCGAGGTGCGCATCCTGGGGAGCATGGCGTGAGGCCGGGACGCCGCCAGCGCGCCTGGACCGCACCCGCGCGACCGGCCACTCGCGCGCGGGCAGAGCGGGCGGCCCGGACCCGGCGCGGGCACGGCGTCACGCGCCTGGAGCGCTCGGCGTCGCGTCCGGCGCGCCGCTACGCCTTCGCCCTCGCGCTGCTCGGGCTCTCGCTGGCCGCCGGCGCGCGCTTCGCGGCCCCGCTGCTCGACTGGGCGAGCCTGCGCGCCGGGGGCGGCGCGGCGCGGGTGGACTCCATCTGGGTGCACGGGGCCGAGCACGTCGCCGCCGAGCAGATCGCCGCCGCCAGCGGCGTGGCCCGGAATGCGTCGCTGGCCTCGGTGGATGCGGGACGGATCGAAGCGCGCCTGGCCGGGCTGGCCTGGGTCGCCGAGGCCAGGGCCCTGCGCCTGCCCAACGGGCGCGTGCTGATCGGCGTCGTCGAGCGCGTGCCGGTGGCGGTCGCGCGCAGCGCATCGGGCGACGCGCCCTTCCTGATCGACGAGACGGGCACCGCCTTCGCCGCGGCCGCGCCCGACCACGTCGCGGCGCTGCCCGCCCTCGTCTCTGCCAGCGACCTCGCGCCGGGCCGTTCCGACGCCCGACTGGCGGCGGCGGCGCGACTCGCCCGCCGCATGCCCCGCCTGGGGCTGGCGGCTCCCGCTGAGATCAGCGTCGCCGCCGACGGCGACCCGGAGGGCTTCGCCGTGCGCCTGGGCGATCGGCCGGCGCGCGTGGTGCTGGGCTGGAGCGAGCTCGACGCGCGGCTGGCCGTGCTCGTGCGCCTGCTCGCCGCCGACCTGCCCCAGGTGGCGAGCGCGGCGACCCTCGATCTTCGCTTCGCGGACCAGGCGGTCCTGCGAGGAAAGTCGTCCCCGGAAGGGGCGGCACCAGCGGCGGTGTCGCGCGGAGGCGCGGCGCCGTCCGAACCGAGACCACCCGGGTAGGTGGGCGGTCTCTCGAGGGGGGTGGGAGACATGAGCCGCAAGGACGATCTGATCGTCGGACTCGACATCGGGACGACAAAGATCTGCGTCGTCGTCGCCGAGCAAACCGAGAACGGCATCGACGTGATCGGGATCGGGACGCATCCGTCCCACGGCCTGCGCAAGGGAGTGGTCGTCGACATCGACGCCACGGTCGAATCCATCAAGCACGCCGTCGAAGAGGCGGAGCTGATGGCGGACTGTGAGATCACCTCGGTCTACGCGGGCATCGCCGGCGGCCACATCCGCGGCTTCAACTCCCACGGCGTGGTGGCGGTGAAGGACCGCGAGGTGCGCGAGAGCGACGTGAAGCGGGTGATCGACGCGGCCAAGGCGGTGGCGATCCCGATGGACCGCGAGGTGATCCACGTGCTCCCGCAGGAGTTCATCATCGACGACCAGGATGGGATCCGCGAGCCGCTCGGCATGAGCGGCGTCCGGCTCGAGTCGAAGATCCACATCGTGACGGCCGCGGTGACCAGCGCCCAGAACATCGTGAAGTGCGCCAACAAGGCGGGCCTGAATGTGATCGACATCGTGCTCGAGCCGCTCGCCTCGGCCGAGGCCACGCTCGCCGGAGACGAGCGCGAGCTTGGCGTGTGTCTGATCGACATCGGCGGCGGCACCACGGACCTGGCGGTCTTCGCCGACGGCTCGATCAAGCACACCTCGGTGTTGAGCCTGGGCGGTTCGCACATCTCCAACGACATCGCCGTCGGGTTGCGCACGCCGTACGACGAAGCCGAACGCATCAAGAAGAAGTTCGGCATGGCCTCGGCGCGCTTCCTGGCCAGCGACGACGTGATCAGCGTGCCGAGCGTGGGCGGACGCCATCCGCGCCAGGTCTCGCGCAAGATCCTGTGCGAAATCATCGAGCCGCGCGTGGACGAGATCCTGAGTCTCGCGCGCCAGGCGATCACCAAAGCGGGGATCGAAGGGCGCATTCCCTCCGGCGTGGTGTTGACAGGCGGCTGCTCGGCGCTCGAAGGCCTCGCCGAGCTGGCCGAGGAGATCTTCGAAGCGCCGGTGCGTCACGGCGTGCCCAGCCATGTCGGCGGGCTGCAGGACGTGGTGCGCGGCCCGATGTACGCCACCGGGGTGGGACTCGCGCTCTACGGCGCCTCGCAGTTCTGGTCGCAGCCGCGGACCCGCTTCCGCATCCGCGACGGCTCGATCTACGGGCGCGTGCGCCAGCGCATGCGCGACTGGTTCTATGGGGAGTTCACCTGATGGTGTTCTCCCGCGTGAGCACCCTGCGGGGGAATCTGCAGGCCAGAGACGACAAAAACAATGTTTCCGTGTTATGTTCCGCGCTTCTGGACGCGCGGGGGGGGTGACCATGTCCAGGCACAAGCGACAACTACAGAGCGACAGGGGTCCCGCAGAGCAGCCGACCTCCGGCCCGGGCGACGGGTCGATCGAGGCGCAGGCCGCGGAACGCGATCTGCTCGAGTTCGAGGGCACGACCAAGGCCCAGGCGAGGATCAAGGTCTTCGGCTGCGGGGGCGGGGGGGGAAACGCCCTCAACAACATGATCCGCTGCGGGCTGCGGGGGGTCGAGTTCGTGGCGGCGAACACCGACGCCCAGGCCCTGCAGCACAGCCTGGCGCCCATAAAGCTCCAGCTCGGCAGCGAGGCCACGCGCGGCCTCGGCTGCGGCGCGGACCCGGAACAGGGGCGCCTCTCCGCGCTGGAGGTGCGCGACCGCCTGGAGGAGCTGCTGGCGGGCACCGACATGGTGTTCGTGACCGCCGGGCTCGGTGGCGGCACCGGCACGGGCGCCGCCCCGGTGGTGGCCGAGGTGGCCCGCGAGGCCGGCGCGCTCACGGTGGGCGTGGTGACCAAGCCGTTCGTGTTCGAGGGCAAGCCCCGCATGCGGCACGCCGAGCGGGGCCTGGAGGAGCTGCACCGGGTTGTCGACACGATGATCACCATCCCGAACCAGCGTCTGCTGGCGCTGGCGGGGAAGCTCACCTCGGTGCGGGATTCGTTCCGCCTGGCCGACGACGTGCTGTTCAACGCGGTGCGCGGCATCTCGGACCTGATCACGATCCACGGGCTGATCAACCTCGACTTCGCCGACGTGCGCACGATCATGAACGAGATGGGTGCGGCGCTGATGGGCACCGGCGCGGCGTCGGGCGACGACCGGGCGATCGAGGCCTCGCGCCGGGCGATCTCGAGCCCGTTGCTCGAGGACCTCTCGATCGAGGGGGCGCTCGGGGTGCTGATCAACATCACCGGCGGCCCGGACCTGACGCTCTACGAGGTGAACGAAGCGTCCACGCTGATCCAGGAGGCGGCCCACGAAGACGCGAACATCATCTTCGGCGCGGTGATCGACGAGACCATGCCGGAGAACGAGATGCGCGTGACGGTGATCGCCACCGGCCTGGACGGCGGCGGGGCCAGGCGCGGCCGCGACCCGCGTGTCGAGGAGCACAGCAACGTGACGCCGCTGCGGCGCGAGCCCTCGGCCGCGCTGGATCGCGTGTCGGCGGCCGAGCAGCGCGCGGAGACGCCCGAGCAACGCCCGCAGCGGGCCGAACGAGCCGAACGGCGGACGCGCCCCGGCGAGGAGCGGGTGCAAGCCGAGCGCGTCGGCGACCTGACCGTCGAGACCGAGCGCGCGGGCGGTGCAGACTGGGTCTCGCCCTTCGAGGACGAGCTGGACGTCCCGACCTTCATCCGCCGCGGAGCGCCCGAGGAGGACGACAAGAAGCGGGACGAGCCCGCCTTCCTGCGCCGCTCCGCCGACTAGAGGCAAGGTGCGAGCGACCTCGGCGGCGCGCGTGGGCGAAGCGACAGCCTGAGCCCGCTGCCGCGGGACGCCCCGCCACTTGACGGGCCCTCGGGGCCCTGCATGCTCAGGCCCATGCCGGAACCCCTCGTCCTGCGCGAACGTGACGGCGACGTCGTCACGCTCACCTTCAACGATCCCGAGCGGCGCAACGCCATGACCCAGGCGATGGGGGAGGCGTTCAGCGCGCAGATCGCGGAGCTGGCCGGCGACGCGAGCCTTCGCGCCGTGGTGCTGACCGGCGCCGGGCGCGGCTTCTCGGCCGGCGGCGACCTGGGCATGATCGGCTCCCACGCCAAGCGGGGGGCCGAGCGGCCGGGCGCCGCGCGCGCGCCGCTGCGCGACACCATGCGCGGCTTCTACGCGCTCTTCCTCTCGGTGCGCGACCTGCCCTGCCCCAGCGTGGCGGCGATCCACGGCGCCGCGATCGGGGCGGGCCTGTGCGTGGCGCTGGCCTGCGACCTGCGCGTCGCGTCGACCCAGGCCAAGCTCGGCCTCAACTTCACGCGACTGGGCCTGCACCCGGGCATGGGCGCCACCTGGACCCTGCCGCGGCTGGTGGGCACCGCGCGCGCGGCCGAGCTGCTCTACAGCGGCCGCATCTTGAGCGGGAAGGAGGCGGCGGCGATCGGCCTGGTCAACCGCGCCGTGGAGCCGGAGGCGGTGGTCCCCACCGCCCGGGAGCTGGCCCAGGAGATCGCCGGAAGTGCGCCGCTGGCGGTGCGCGGCGTGAAGCGGACGCTGGCGCGGTCGGCGCAGGCCACGCTGGAGGACCAGCTCGGCTTCGAAGCGGACGAGCAGGCGGGCTGCTTCGAGTCCGAGGACGTGCGCGAGGGACTCGCCGCGATCCGGGAGAAGCGGGTACCCCGATTCCAGGGCCGCTGAGCCGGGGGTGCCCTGCGGGCGCCCCGACCCGTCTCAGTCCTGGGACTCTGCCAGCAGGCGACGCGCGACCTGGCTCACCCGCTTCCCGTCCGCGGCGGGCCCCAGGCGCTCCAGGGTCGGCCCCATCACCTTGCCCAGCTCGCGCGGACCGCTGGCGCCGGTCTCGGCGATCACTTCCCGCACCGCCCGCTCTACGGCCGCCTCGTCCGGCGCCGCGGGCAGGTAGGACTCGAGCACCACCTTCTCGGCGGCCTCCTTGTCGGCGAGCTCCGGCCGCTCGCCGGCGCGGAACTGCTCCTCGGCTTCGTTGCGCTGCTTCACCAGTGTGCGGATCACGCGCAGGATGGCGGCCTCGTCAAGCTCTTTGCCGACCTCGATCTCCTTGTTGCGGATCGCGCCGCGCACGCCGCGGATCGTCTCCAGTCGCAGCGTCTCCCGACTGCGCAGCGCCTGCTTCATGTCGGCTTCCAACCGATCGCGCAGACTCAAGACGCTCGGCACGGCCGCCGCCCGTGCACTTCTGTGATCTTTCTCACCACTTTTCCACCTCGTGTAGATTCATCGCCGCGTCTGCTGTGCTAAGTCTCAAGTGTTGGGGGAATCGTTCGAAAGAACATCACAGACCCATTCGTTCGCCTCGGAACCGAGGCGGGGGGAGGAACTGTTGATCCGGGCGCTCCGCAGCCAGAATCTCTGGCTGGTCCTAACCTACCTGGGCCTCATCCTGCTGATGGCCCGCACCTACGCGTAGGCGACGGGCCCTCGTCGCACCCGCCCGGCTCAGGCCGGCAGGGCTTCGACGGGGGCCAGGATCTCCGTCGCATTGAAGAAGTAGGCGATCTCGACGCGGGCGGTCTCCGGCGCGTCGGAGCCGTGGGCCGCGTTGCGCTCGATGTCGCTGCCGAAGTCGCCCCGGATCGTACCCGGCGGGGCCTGGGCCGAGTCGGTCGGGCCGAGCAGTTCGCGGTAGCGCTCGATGGCGTTGTCGCCCTCGAGCACGGCCAGCACCACCGGCCCCGAGGTCATGAACTTCACCAGGTCGCCGAAGAAGGGCCGCTCCCTGTGGACGGCGTAGAAGCCGCGCGCCTGCTCCTCGCTGATGCGGATCTTCTTGAGCGCCAGGATCTTGAGACCGGCCGCCTCCAGGCGGCCCAGGATCTCACCGGTCGCGCCCCGGCTCACCGCGTCGGGCTTCACGATCGCCAGCGTTCTCTGGGTGTCTGCCATGGAACCCTTCTCGTCCTCTGGTTCTCGGGGGGAGCAGCCTAGCGGGCGGCGGGCCCCAGCGCCCTGACGCCACCTAGCGCCGCGGCAGGCCCAGGACGCGCTCGGCGACGATGTTGCGCTGGATCTCGCTGGTGCCGCCGGCGATGGTCATGGCGCGATCCGTGAGGAAGCGCCACGCCCAGCTGCCCTCGGAGCCGCCCAGGCCGCCGCCCGACCCCTCGCCGAGCAGCAGGCCGTGCAGGCCCTGCATCTCGACGCCCGCCTCCGAGAACTGCTGGGTCAGGGCCGTCGCGATGCACTTCATGGCCGCCGAGGTGTGCGGATTGAAGCGATTGTGGAGCTGGTCGCTCAGCACGCGCAGGCCGAAGGCGTTCATGATCTTGGTCTCGGTGGCCAGGCGGCCGATGCGCTGGCGCCAGACCGGATCGTCCGCCACCCCGCACTCGCGCGCCGTCTCGATCAGCCGCTCCAGGCTGCGGTCGAAGCGGATCGCCGAGGCGATCCCGGTCCGCTCGTTCACGAGCGCGCTGGAGACGATCTCGTAGCCCTGGCCCTCCACGCCCAGCAGCGAGTCCGCGGGCACCCGCACGTCCTGGAGGAAGACCTCGCTGAACTCGCTGTCGCCGGTGATCATCTTGGTGCGGCGGATCTCGATCCCCGGGGTCTGCATGCGGATCAGGAAGACCGAGAGGCCCGCCACCTTGTGGCCGTCGGACGAGGTGCGCACCAGCAGGAAGTACCAGTTCGAGAGGTGGGCCAGGCTGGTCCAGACCTTCTGGCCGTTGATCACGTACGCGCCGCCATCGCGCACGGCGCGGGTCTGGGTGTTGTACATGTCGCTGCCGGCGTTGGGCTCCGAGTAGCCGGTGGCCCACACGTCGTCGCCGCCCAGCATCGGTGGGATGAAGCGGCGCTTCTGCTCCTCGGTGCCGAAGCGCAGCACGGCGGGTCCCACCCAGGAGAGGCCCATCGAGCCGATCGGCGCGGGCGCGTTGGCGCGGGCCAGCTCCTCGTTCAGGATGGCCTGCTCCATGTCGCTGACGCGGCCCCCGCCGTACTCCACCGGCCAGGCGGCGCACAGGTAGCCCGCCTCGTTGAGGTCGCGCTGCCAGGTGCGCAGTGCCTCGCTCTCCGGGCGGCGCCCCTCGCTCCGGGGTCGGTGCTCCTCGATCCACTGGCGCACCCGGAGTCGGAACGCCTCTTCCTCGGGGCTGTAGGAAAGGTCCACGCCGCGTCCTCCCGCTCGTCCGGACCAACATACCGGGAGCGGGAGTGGAATTCAGCTCGCGGTCATCTCCGACAGGAGCCGCTCGACGAGCCGGAGGATGGCATCCTTCTCTTCGGGGCCCAGGTTCCGGAAGCTCACGCCCATCCCCTCGGGCCCCTCAGCGCCCTCCGGGCTGCTCCAGCGCACCACCGCCTCGAGCTGCACGGGCGCGGTGCCGTCGCCGGGGTTCAGCTCGATGCGCATCAGGGCCCCCGGCTCGAGCGGGTCGGGCGTGCGGATGAAGGCCCCCAGGTCCGAGAGGTTGGCGGCGCGCGCCTTGCCCTCCCGGTCGGCAGAGCGGTCGGCAGAGCCGCCGTACTGAACCTCGATGTCGGCCGGCACGCGCAGCGCCTGCCGCGCCGAGCCGAAGCTCGACCTCTTGGCCCCCATCGCGCACTCGAGGAGCTGGCGCAGCTGGATCAGGCGCTCGAACTCGTCAAAGGAGAGCGGAGGGCTGCCCTCGACCCGCCGCCGGTTGAGCGGCACGAACTCCGCCACCAGGCGAGAGTTGCCGCCCTCGCTGGCCTTGCCTTCGACGACGGTCGTGGTCTTGGAACGAGAAGCCTTGGCCACCGCTCCAAACATCGGGCGGGCGGGGAGCGAGCTGAACCCACACCCCTCGGGGGGACTCCTACCCGATGCGCAACACGACCTTGCCGAAGTGCTCGCTGGCCTGAAGCAGCCGGTGGGCCTCGGCCGCCTGCGCCAGGGGCAACACGCGGTCGACGACCGGGCCGATCTCGCCCTTCTCGAGGGCGGCCCCGAAGCGCGCCACGAAGCCCGCGACGATGGCGGCCTTCTCCTCCACGGGGCGGGCGCGCAGCGTGGACCCGATCACCTGGAGGCGGCGCACCAGCAGCGGGCCCAGGCCAATCTCCGCCTTGGCCCCGCCCATCAGCCCGATGATGACGAGCCGCCCGCCCACGGCGAGGGCGGCCAGGTTGCGCTCCAGGTAGGGCGCGCCGATCGAGTCGAGCACGACGTCGACGCCCCTGCCGCCCGTCAGCTCGCGCGCGGGCTCGACGAAGCCGCCGCTGCGGTAGTTCACCGCGACGTCGGCGCCCAGCTCGCGGCAGCGCTGGCACTTCGCCTCGGAGCCGGCCGTGACGACGATGCGCGCGCCGGCCGCCTTCACCAGCTGGATCGCGGCCGTGCCGATCCCGCTGCCTCCACCGTGCACCAACGCGGCGCCCCCCTCGGCCAGCGCCCCGAGCTGGAAGACGTTCAGGAAGACGGTGAGGAAGACCTCGGGCAGCGCTGCGGCCTCCTCGAGGGAGAGGCGCTCGGGAACCCGCATGGCCGAGCCGGCGTGGACGACCACCTGCTCGGCGTAGCCGCCGCCCGGCACCAGGGCCATGGCGCGCTCGCCGACCGACCAGCCTTTGGCGTCGGGCGCGACCTCGACCACCTCGCCGGCGCACTCGAGGCCCAGGATCTCGGAGGCGCCCGGGGGCGGTGGGTAGTGTCCGCGGCGCTGCATCAGGTCCGCCCGGTTCACGGCGGTGGCGGCCACGCGCAGGCGCAGGCAGCCGGGCTCGAGCGCCGGCGCCGGGGCCTCGCCCAGGTGCAGCACCGACTCGTCGCCGGGCGCGTCGAACAGGACCGCTTTCACGGGGGCGCAGCGTAGGCGCTCGGGCCGGCGAGTTCACGCGACGGGCCGCTTCACTCCAGGTACCCGATGCTGCGCAGCTCGGCCTCCTCCTGGCGGGTGAGGACGCGCCCTCCGGCCTCCGGCGTCGCAGCCAGGGCGCGGGCCCGCCTGCGGTTGTCGGCCCACAGGGCCTCCAGGCGCTGGCGCAGCTCGCGCACCCGGTCGGGCTGGTCCGCGCTGCGGTCGCGCCGCTCGCCCGGGTCGTCGGCTCGGTCGTAGAGCTCGACGCGCTCGGAGCCCGGCTGTGCGACCAGCGTGTAGTGCCCGGTGCGCAGCACGTAGCGGCCGGTCTCGGGCTTCTCGCGGCTGAGCGCGACCTCGCGCACCGGCTTCCCGTCTCGGACCAGCGGCAGCAGGCTCCGCCCCTGCACTGCCGCCGGCACCGGCAGGCCCAGCACGTCGAGCACCGTGGGCAGCAGGTCCACGCTCTCGACCAGCCCGTCGACGCGGCGGCCGGCGTAGGCGCCGCCCGGGAACTTGATCAGCAGGGGCACCGCGGCCGTCTCCGTGTACGCCTGCGCGTGCAGGAACTGGCCGTGCTCGCGGAACTCCTCGCCGTGGTCGGAGGTGAGTACGATCAGCGCGTCGTCGTAGAGCCCCGCGCGCTCGAACATCTCGAACAGGCGCCCCAGCTCGGCGTCCAGGTAGCGCAGGCCGGCGTCGTAGAGCCGGGCGATCTGCTCGAGCTGGCGGGGCGAGAGCGCCCGCTCTTCCCGGTCGGCCACCATCAGGAAGGCCGAGGCGCAGTGGTCGGCGGCGTCGCAGAACTCGCGGCCCAGCTCGTCCGCGTGCAGGTCGCGCCGGTACGCTGCGGGCGAGTAGTAGGGCAGCGTGTTGGCGTCGAGCTGGGAGAAGTCCGAGTGGGGGTCCATGAAGTGCAGGAACAAGAAGACCGGGCGTCCGGCTTCGAGGCCCGACAGGATGGCCTGGGTGCGGGCCACCACCCGCCCGGCGTAGGTGAGGCCGCGGTCCAGCTCGTGGTAGCCCTCGAAGCCGCGCGCGAAGCCGAAGCGCCCGCTCACCAGCAGGTTGGTGACCACGCCGTGGGTGGCGTAGCCCGCCGTCCAGAGCAGCTGGGGCAGGGTGGGGATCTTGTCGTCCAGGCGGCGGGTGCGCGTCGTCACGCCGTGCACGTCGGGCTGGAGGCCCGTGAACATCGACATGTGCGAGGGCAGCGTGAAGGGGATCTGCGCGTAGGCGTCGTGGAAGACCGCTGCGCCCGCGGCGAAGGCGTCGAGGTGCGGGGTCACCGACGGGCGCCCCTGGCGGTACGGGCCCAGGCCGTCGCGGCGCAGGGTGTCGAGCGAGATCAAGATCACCGGGGGGGCGTCGCGGGGCCGGTCCTCGCAGCCCCCCGCGGCGAGCGCGAGGGCGAGGGCGAGCAGCACGCGGCGGGCGGCGCGCGACGGCACGCTGCCTAGCGTACGCGTTCGGGTTCGAGGCGCACGACCACGCCCTGGGGCACGATGCGGATGGCGGCGCCCCGGCTGCGGTCCCAGC
>JAZFWH010000174.1:0-2166 GCA_036482635.1 Myxococcota bacterium | reverse complement strand
CGAGGCGAGCTGGCTCCGGGCTCGGACCAGAAGCGCCCCCTGTCTTCCGCTCGACGCGCTTCATGAACTCGAGCAGCGCCGGGTGGCGCTCCAGGTGCTCGCGCGTGTTGGGGATGCTGTCCGCGGCGATCGAGCGCAGCATGGCGTAGGCCGCGAGGTCGGCGATGCTGATGCGGTCGGCGTAGAAGAAGGGACGCGGTCCCAAGAGCCGCGCTAGGTCGGCGACGCGGTGGCCGACCTCGTGGACCAGGCGTTCGGGCTCACCCGGCTTCTCTGGCTCCGGGCGTTTCCGCACGCGGCTCGCGACCCAGCTGCGCAGGCTCACGCCCTCCGGACGCGGTAGCTCCGCCTCGGCTGCGCGGCTCGTGGCCTCCGTCAGCGACTCGCCTGCGACCGGGGGGCCGTCGAGCGTCCCTGCCGTGACGCGGCGCATCCAGCGATTCCAGTACCAGAAGAAGGTCTCGTCGACCCAACGCACCAGGCGGAGCTGGTTGTCGGCGGTGCGCGGGTCGTCGCAAAGCAGCGACGGCTCGGGGAAGGCCTCGTCCAGGCGCAGCAGGATGGCCGTCGAGTCGTGGATCCGCTCACCGTCGATATCGATAACCGGCAGGAGCCCGGTTGCCGGATTCCAGCGGTGGTAGTCCTTGGCGCTCTCGGGCTCGACCAGCACGAAGGCGAGCTTCTTCAGCGCGAGCCCCCGCATCACCTTCTCGGTGAAGGGCGTGATGCGTGGCCCGTACAGCGTGATCACGCCGGGCTCCCGCGGGACGCGAAGCGCACGGCGTCGATCGGCGGCAGCTGCGTCGACACGCACTGCCAGGAATCCCCCTGGTCCTCGGAGACCCAGAGGCTTCCCGTCGTGGAGCCCATCACCAGGCGATCGCCCGTCTCGTCCACCGCGAGCCCGTGGCGGTAGACGAGGTCGTAGGCGTGCTCCTGGGGCAGCCCCTTGCGCAGCACGTCGAAGCTCGCGCCGCTGTCGCGAGTACGCGCGACGACGACCCGGCCGTCCACCGGGACCCGGCACTCGTCGCTCACCGCGGGTGCGAACCAGGCGGTGTCGGGGTCGTGGGGGTGCGCGGCCGCCGCGAAGCCGAACACCGACGGCGGGCGATCCTCGATCTCGACCCAGGTCGCGGCGCCGTCGGTAGAGCGAAACACGGCGTTGTGGTGCTGCACCCAGAAGACCTCCGGGTTGGCGCGACACTGGAGCAGGCGGTGCGGGTCCTGCGCGTTTGGAGTGTCGCGCAGGTCGGGCGGGACGTAGACGGCGAACATGCCCTTCGAGTGCGGCTCCCAGGTCAGACCGCCGTCCCTGGTGACCCACACGCCACCGATGGAGATGCCGATCGCGAGGCGCAGGGGGTCGCGCGGGTCGACGCAGATCGAGTGGATTCCGGGGTGGTCGTAGCCGCCGCCCGTCCACTCGAGCCGGTCCGGGCGCTCCCACAGGGAGGTCACGAGCTCCCAGCGCTCGCCGCGGTCGGGCGAGCGGAAGAGGCCGCCCGGGATGGTTCCGGCCCACAGCACGCCCGGCTCGTCGGCGCCCCCCGTCTCCAGCGACCACACCTGCTGCAGCGACCAGGGCGTCGGGTCGCCGCTCCCTTCCGGCTTCTCCGGGTAGCGCGGAACCGCGATCTCCTCGAAGCTGGCGCCGCCGTCGGAGGAGCGGTGCAGCTTCACGCCGAAGTGGCCGAGGTTGAGCGCCACGTAGATCGTCCCGTCGCGGTCGTCCGGCAAGGCGATCGTGACCGGCTCACCCCGGAACGAATGACGCGCGAGCTCCCACTTGCCGCCGCCGCTCGAGACGCGCTGAAAGTCGAAGAGTCCCTTGCGCGTCGCGACGAAAAATCGATCGCTCACTTCTCAACCTCCCGATAGCGCCTGTAGGACGTACACTTCGCTCGAGTCGCCGACGGGATCGGAGAGATCCGTGCGGTTCGCGACGCGGCGGCCGTCGACGAAGACAGTCACGTGCTTTCGCAGAGCGCCCTGGTCGTCGAGGATGTATCCGCGGAGCCGCGCGTCCGTCTCGAAGAGGGCGTCGAGGACGCTGCGCACCGTGGCGCCCGGAACCTCGATGGCAGACACGCCGAGGTGGCGCCTCAGGCTCGGTGTGAACTCGACCTTGGCCATGCAGTCCCGGCCGGGCACGCGGACTGCGCC
>JAZFWH010000173.1:0-3706 GCA_036482635.1 Myxococcota bacterium | reverse complement strand
CCGGGCCGTGCGAGCCCTGCCTCGCACGCGGATCGCCGCCGAGACAGACGACTACCTGCACGCCGAGTGCGCGAGCCGACTGCTCGGCTTCGTCGACGACCTGGAGCTCCACCTGCGCGCGGAGCGGAAAAGCATCGCCGTCCGCTCGGCGTCGCGGCTCGGCTACTCGGATCTGGGGGTCAACCGCGAGCGGGTCGAGGCGCTGCGCGCGACCCTCCGCGAACGCGGCGTCGTCGACTGAGCGCACCCACCGGCCGGGCGCGGCCCGGCCTGCTACCGCTCGTTGGCGCAGGAGCGCACGTAGTTCATCAGGATCTCGTCGAGCACGCCCATCGACTTCTGAAGCCCCTCGGCGCAGGCGTCGTCGAAGTCGTCCTCGATCGCGGCCATCGACCGGATCAGACACCGCTCGATCCGGGTCTTGTTGATGCTGGTGAACTGCTTCGCGCGGTTGCTGCTCATGACCTGGCGAAACTCGGAGCGCAGCGCGTCCTCGCGCTGCTCGACGCCGAGCCTCCCCCAGTCCCTGCAGCGAATCGCGTGCGCGGGCGCTGCGACAGCCATCGAGAGCAGGAGCAGCGCGACCGAAACCCTCATCGTCGACCCCCTGGAGCCAGATTATATAGCGAGCGAAGGGGGCGAGATCGCCGTTTTGGTAGCCTGCCGTGGACGGTCCACGCCCGTCGGAGGCCGCGGGGGACGAGCGAGTGTGAAGGCACCCGAAGAGAACGCCCCTCAGGTGAGGGGCTCGGTGTGCGCGCTGTGCGGTGCCGACAACGGCTGCCTGCTGGCCCGCTCGCCGGGCTCGGACGTGGCGGAGTGCTGGTGCGCCGGGGAGCGCTTCCCCCGTAGCCTGCTCGAGCGGGCCAGCGCGACGCAGGGGGAGAAGACGTGCATCTGCCGACGTTGCCTGGAAGCGGAGAAGCGCGCGTCGGAAGCATCCCGGTGACCGGCGCGTCCGGCGCGCTACCGGGCGGACCGGGGCGCCGCGCAGGCGCCGCCCTGCTCGGGGCGGTGGCCGCGCTCTCGGCGCTCGCCTGCATGAGCCCGGCCCGGCCCGACGCCATGACGCCGGCTCCCCTGGGCCTCGCGCCGCGCCAGGTCCACACGGTGAACATCCGCACCACCGGCGGCCAGGCCACGGTCCCCGGCGGTCTGTCGAAGATCTCGAACGATGCCTTCACGGAGGCCCTCGCCCAGGGGCTCCTCGAGTCCGGACTCCTGCACGCGGTGGTCGACGTCCCGGGCGACTACCAGCTGGGCGTCGACATCATCGAGCTGAGGCAGCCGCGTTGGGCCTTTCCCATGAGCGTGCGCCTGATGACCACCTGGCACCTGACGCTGCGCGGTGAGAAGCGACCGGTCTGGCGGGACGTCATCACGACGAACTACACGGTCGGGTTCGGCGCAGAGTTCCTGGGCTACAAGCGACTCGGGATGGCGACCGAGGGCGCCGCGCGAGAGAATATCAAGCAGGCGATCCTGCGCCTCTCGCAACAGGTGAAGTGACGGGGCGGAATCAGCGGGCGCGCGGCACCAGGCGCATGAAGAACGCGTGCTCCCCGATCGGCCCGTCCTGCCACCCGTACTTCTCGCGGAAGGCGGCGTCGATGGCCGCAGTCGCATCCGTGTCATCGACGAACTCCACCCGGAGCGGATAGTCGATCCCCAGCACCCGCAGCCTCAGGCTCGGGTCCCGCTGGAGGTTGCGCGCCCAGCGCGAGTGGTTGGTGCGCACCGTGCCCGCGCCGTCGACGACCGCCAGCCACACGCGCGTCACACGCGTGTCTCCGTCGGGATCCAGTGTCACCATGTGCACGGACCAGCGCTCGTCCACCGCGGCCCAGTCGACGGGCTCGCTGGCCAGGGGCGTGTCGTGCGCGCAGCTCACCAAAGCGAGCGCTGCCAGCAGCGCGACGGGGTTTCGCATGGCACGGCCCTCCTGGCGCGCGATACTACCCGACCGTGGTGAAGGCAGCGCGCCGCAAATCGCTTTGGCTCGGAATCGCCCTGCTCGGCCTGTCCTGCGCCGAAGGCGGCCCGCTGCACCTCCCGGACACGCGCGAGACGACGATCCCCGCCGACGTGGCGCAGTTCGTTTCGCGCCGCAACACCTGCGACCGGTGGCGAGGAATGCAGGACGACCCGGCGACGCGAGAGATGCGCGAGGTCCGCGTGGCCCAGCATTGCGCCGGCTCGGACGCGCAGCTGTCTCGCTTGCAGGCGAAGTACCCGGCGAACACGGAGGTGCAGGGCATCCTCAGCTTCTACGAGCCGATCGGCGAATAGCCGCGCGGGGGTCGAGGGATGGACGTGGAGGTTCGCGCACTCGGTGCCGCGGATCGGCCCTGGGTGAGGGAGCGGGTCGAGAAGGTCTGGGGATCGCCCACCGTGGTGTCGCGAGGCCGGGTCCACCGACCGGAGACGCTGCCCGGGCTGGCCGCGCTGCGGGGCGGCGGGCGCGTCGGCCTGCTCACCTACCGCGTCGAGGACCGCTCGTGCGAGGTCGTGACACTCCAGGCCGTGATCGAGGGCGTGGGCATCGGCAGCGCGCTGCTCGAGGCGTTGGGACGCGAGGGCCGCGCCCGGGGCTGGCAGCGCATCTGGCTGGTCACGACTGACGACAACGCCCGAGCGATTCGGTTCTACGAGGCTCGGGGCTTCCGGCGGGTCGCGGTCCACCGCGACGCCGTCGCGAAGTCGCGCGAGCTCAAGCCGGAGATCCCGGAACGGGCGCGCGACGGGACCCCGATCCGCGACGAGCTGGAGTTCGAGCTCGCGCTCGGCGACCCCGGGTGAAGCTCCAGCTCGTGGTCGTGCCGAAATCGTCTCGCGACGCTGTGGTCGGCTGGGTCGGCGACCGACTCAAGCTCCGCGTCACCGCGCCTCCCGAGCGGGGCAGGGCCAACGCCGCCGTCGAGCGGGTGCTGGCGGAGGCGCTCGGCCTGCCGCGGCGGCGCGTGCGGCTGGTGGGCGGCCTGAACTCGGCGCTCAAGCTGGTGGAGATCGACGGGCTGGCGGAGGCAGAGGTTCGCCGCCGGCTCGCGCCGGCCGGCGACCCCGTGGAACCGCCCCGCTAGCGCGGGCGACCGGCCCGCTGGCCGCGTCCCGTGGCTCGGCGGGGCGACGGCCGTATCATCCCGCCTGCCCGCTGCACAGGAGAGCCTCATGCCGATCAAAGAAGGAAAAGTGCCGCCGGCGTTCACGCTCCCGGACGCGGACGGCAAGCCGGTCTCGTTGAAGCAGTTCCGCGGCAGGAACGTGATCGTCTACTTCTATCCGAAGGACGACACCCCGGGCTGCACGAAGGAAGCGCAGGGGTTCCGCGACCTGTGGAAGAAGCTCGACCGGGAAGACGCCGTCGTGCTCGGCGTCTCCCCGGACGGCGGCGCTTCGCACCAGAAGTTCATCGCGAAGTACAAGCTGCCCTTCACTCTGCTCTCCGACCCGGACAAGGCGGTGATGAGCAAGTACGGCGCGTTCGGCGACAAGGTCCTGTACGGGAAGAAGACGCGGGGCGTGATCCGCTCCACCGTCTGGATCGGACCCGACGGCAAAGTCGTCAAGCACTGGCGCCGCGTGCCCAAGGCCGCCGACCACCCGGCGAAGGTGCTGGAGGCGCTGCGCACGCAGGGCTGAGCCGCGCGCCACGAGCCCCATGAAGCCCGATTTCGGCGCGACCGCGGACGACTACCGGAGGCACCGC
>JAZFWH010000172.1:0-36911 GCA_036482635.1 Myxococcota bacterium | reverse complement strand
AGGGCGCGCTCCTCGTGGTCCTTCGGCACGAATACGTTCGGCTTCTCGCGGACAAGCACCAGGCCGCGGGCCTCGTCCACGTCCGACCAGGTTAAGGTCCGCACCTCATTCAATCTGAGGCCGCAGTAGTAGGCGAGCGCGATGGCGGGCCGCAGGCGCCACTCTACGGCCTTCATCAGCTGCCCCACCTCCTCGGGCTCGAACGTCGAAGGCCGACGCTTGACCATCTTGAGCCGCTTGAAGGCGGAGCGCGGCGGAAGCTTCTCCAGCTCGCCGGCATCGGCGGCGCGTCGGAAGGCCGCGCGGAGGTAGCCCACCTCGCGGTTCACACTGGCGCGGCTCACGCCCTCGGCCAGGCGCGTCTCCCGGTACTGCTCCACATTCCTAACGCCCACGCGATCGGCCTGGATGCGGCCCAGGAGTCGCTGGAGCGGACGCCTGGCCGTGCGCGCTGCAACTGCGCTGGCTGGGCGAAGGTGCGTCTCGACATAGCGGGTGTAGGAGTCGATCAGGTCGCCGGCGGTCGGCGCCGTGGTGGTGGGGATGACGTGGCGCCCTGCCTGCTCCTCCATGAACCGACGCAGGGCCCGCTCGGTTTCGTCACGGCTGGTGCCCACGACCTTGCGGTATCTCTTGCCGGCAATGCGAACGTCGAACGCCCAGCGGCCCTTGCGCATGTAGACCCGAGCCATTCAGAACCTCCCAGTGACCATTCGGACGCACGAGGTGCGACCCTTAGTGGTCCGCGTATTCAGGCTGGTGTGGGAAGTTCCGGCGCGAGCTGCGCTAGCTCTCCATGGGGTAGCGAATCTCCTTCGAGATCCGGTCACACGCGGCCAGCGCGTCGCCCGGCAGGGTCACGTCGGCGGCGGCCAGCAGATCGTCCAGCTGCTCCGGCCGGGTCGCGCCGATCAGGACCGATCCGACAAACCTGCGCGTCAGGACCCAGGCGACCGCGAACGTCACGGGCGAGAGCCCGCAGTCGCGGGCGACCTGGGCGAAGCGCTCGGTCGACTCGAGGGTCCGCTCGTTCACGAAGCGCTGGGTCATCGCTTTGGTCCGCGCGTCGCCCTCGCGATAGCTTGTGAAGCGCGCCGGCGAAGGCCACGCCCCGTCCCGGTACTTCCCGGAGAGCACGCCGGAGGCGATCGGGCTGTAGGCCAGCAGGCTGATCTTCTCGCGCCGGCAGACCTGCCCGAGCTCGTCTTCGAAGCGCCGGTTCAGCAGGCTGTAGTTGTTCTGGATCGTCTCGAAGCGCGCGGTGCCGTTGCGGTCCGCCATCCACAGGCTCCTGGTCAAGCCGTAGGCGGTCTCGTTGCTGCAGCCGATCGCGCGGACCTTGCCCTGCTCGACCAGCCGCTCCAGCGCCTCGAGGGTCTCCTCGACCGGCAGCTCCGGGTCGGGCCAGTGGGTCTGGTACAGGTCGATGTAGTCGGTGCGCAGCCGGCCCAGGCTGTCCTCCACGGCGCGCTCGATGTGGTGGCGATCGAGGGCGGTCTTTCCGGAGCGGACCGGGCCTCGGAACCAGCCGCCGCCGGGCCCCGCCACCTTCGTCGCAACCACCACCGAGTACCGCGGCCGCTGGGAGAGCCACTTGCCGCAGATCTCCTCGGTCCGGCCGGCGTACTTCGGGTCGGGGGGAACCGGATAGACCTCGGCGATGTCGAGGAAGTCCACCCCCGCGTCGAAGGCCTTGTCCAGTGCTTTGAAGCTGGCGGCCTCGTCGGCCATGCTGCCGAAGGTCATGGTCCCCAGGCCGATCTCCGACACGCTGAGACCCGAACGGCCCAGACGTCGCTGCTTCATCGTCGACTCAGGCCTTGGCGCTCGGCCGCGTCGACACGGCCTCGTACCAGCGCGACAGGTTCTTGTGCTCCGGGTCGATGCGGATCTGCACGACCCGTCCGAAGTCTATGCCCACCAGCGCGGTGATGTCGGCGATCGTGTAGCGCTCGCCCGCCACGAACGGCCGGTCCGAGAGCTCCCCGTCGAGCCACCCGAGCGCCTTTCCGGCGGCGCGCCGGCACACCTCGCCGAACTCGGCCACCTGGGGGATGCGGCCCTTGAAGTAGTCGTGCGTGTTCCGGAAGGTCTGCACGACCGGGAACATCACTTCGAGCTCCATGCGCCGTTGCCACATTTCGACGACGGCCCGGTCGGCCGCGTCGACGCCCATCAGCGGCGGCTCGGGCTGCGTCTCTTCGAAGTAGCGACAGATCGCGACGGACTCGGAGATCGCGCGACCGTCGTCGAGCTCGAGCACGGGAACCTTGCCGAGTGGATTGAGCGCCAGGAACTCGGGCTTGCGAAGATCCACGGCGAGGTCGACCTCGACGCGGGGCACTTCGATCCCCTTCTCGGCAAGGAAGATCCTCACCCGACGGGGATTCGGCGCGTGGGTGTTGTCGTGGAGCTTCACCGTCGCCTCCTCCGACGCGCGGGCGGGGCCCGCCGCGACGCGTCACGCCCCGAGGGCGCGACTCAAGCAGGAGGCTCGATTGTATCCGCGTGGATCGGGAGACGCACCCGAAAGCGGCTGCCGCGGCCGGGCTGAGACTCCACGGCGATGTCGCCGCCGTGCCAGCGCACGATCTCGAAGGCGATGCCGAGCCCCAGCCCCGTACCCTCTCCCACCGGCTTGGTGGTGAAGAAGGGGTCGAAGATCCGCTCGAGGAGCTCCGCGGAGATTCCCGAGCCGTCGTCCTCGACGCACACCACCGCCCAGTCGCCCTCGCTCTGCGTGGTGATTCGAATCGTCCCCGTCGGCTCGATGGCCTGGCTGGCATTGACGACCAGGTTGAGGAACACCTGCTGCAGCTCCTGGGGCTCGCACAGCAGCGGCGGTATCGCGCCGTAGCGCTTCTCGATGCGGCCCCGCTGGCGCAACTGCGGCGCCGCGATGCGCAGCACGCCGTCGAGCAGCGCGTTCAGGTCGGCGGCCTCGCGCCGGCCGCGCCCCGCGTGGGCGAGCCCCATCACGTCGCGGACGATCGCGACGGCGCGATCGACGCCCTCGAGGGACTCGTCGATGAGCTCCTCGCCTTCGGCGAGCGCCACCGCCGACTCGGCCGGCTCGGTGGCCTTCTCCACCATGACCTCCAGGGTGCTCCAGTTCTCGCGGAGCATCCCCAGATTCGCGCGCACGAAGGCCAGGGGGTTGTTGATCTCGTGGGCGATTCCGGCGGCCAGCTGCCCGACGGCGGCGAGCCGGCCCGAGAGAGTGAGCCGATCGCGCAGGGACACGATCTCGCGCAGGTCCCGCACCACCAGCACCAGGCCGATCGCGGCGCCCCGCTTGTCGCGCAGCAGCGTCGAGGACACGGACACGGGTAAGCGCCCGCCGGAGTCGCTGATCAGCTCGCACTGCCGCTCCGTCAGCTCGGTCGAGAGATCCGAGGGCAGCCCGGCGATGCGGTCGGTGAGGCGCGACCCGTCGAGCCGACCGACAGAGCTCCCGAGCAGGCTCACCATGGCGCCGTTGACGCTGCGGATGCGCCCGTCCGGGCGCAGCAGGGCGACGCCGTCCCGCAGTGTGTCGAGAATCTCGTCCGCGAAGGTTCCCGGCGCCAGCAGCGAGTAGCCGTAGCGATGGAACGTCCAGGCGATCATGCCCCCGATGGCCGTGAGCGCCGCGGTGCCCAGGCGAGGGAGCTGCACGCCGAGCGCCGGCAGCACTCCGTCAGTCAGCGATCCCGCGATCAGGACGCTGAAGATTCCGACCGCGAGCCAGCGCGCCTGGTGCCGTTCGCCGGGCGACAGCGACACCCGGTAGGCCCGCCGTCCGATGTTCAGGGCGATCGCGAGGCAAACCAGGGTGTGCGCGTAGAAGAGGGGAAAGGCCGGGCCGGACTCGTAGGTCCAGCCCCAGCTGGTGCGCACCGCGTCGCTGTGCACCCAGGGCGTGAACCAGTCGATCAGCAGGAACGTCAACGAGGCCGCGTACAGCAGCGGAAGTGCGCGGCGAACCCGCGGAGCGGGTTCGCCGGTCACTTGCAGGAAGAGCTGGAGCGAGAGGGGGCCGATCCACACCCAACCGACGGCGGAGGCCTTGACCAGGCTGAGCACCGCAGCCGGGTGGGTCTGGACGTTCCAGAGCACCTCGTAGAAGGCCCACACGGTGGCGCTGCTCACCAGCAGTGCCGCCAGGCGATGGGCGCGATCCCCCTGGCTGCGGGCCAGGATGGTGGTGGCGAGGATGGTCGAGACAACGCAGGCGAGCAGGGGGACGATCAGGTAGAGCGACATGGCGCCGGGCGCGCCCTCGCTGCCTAGAAGGCTCCCATGGTGAAGAAGCTGAGCGCGGCGCGGCCGGCCATCTTCAGCACCTCCGCCGCCTGGGCGGCCCGTTGGCGATTGCCGACGGCATCGGACTGCGGACACAGAAGGGCGTTATGACGGCCCTTGAGGAGCTTCAGGTGCTGCTTCATGCCCTGCTCCCACATCGGGTTGTCGAGCTCGTTGGCGCGCTCGGCCATGCCGGTGTAGTGGGCGATCTGGCGCTCGATGAGGCTGCACTGGACCGGGGTGGCGCCGGCGTAGGCGCTGGAAGCAAACAGCACGAGTCCGCTGGCGATGATGAGCGCAACGCGCATGGAGACCCCTCCCCCGCCGGGTCGCCCCGGGACACCCTGCCTATCGGCGGAACGCTCGGGCGGGTGAAGGCGCGTTGCGGGGGTCGGGGGAGGCCGCGGGAGGCCCTCGCGCCGCCTAGAGCCGCCCCGCCAGCGCGTGGGCGGTGCGGTGGGCCAGCGCCATTCCCGTCCACATCGGGTTCACGGTCGGGCACTGGGGGAACACTCCGGTGTCGGCGATGTAGAGGTTGTCCAGGTCGTGGCACTTGCCGAGCTCGTCCACCACCCCGCGCCGGGGGTCCCCGTGCATGCGCGTGGTGCAGAAGGCGTGGTTGCCGCCCATCACGAGCTGGCTGGCCTTGAACCGCTGGGTGCGCAGGATCTCCGCCTCGCGCAGGGAGTGGAGAACGGGCGGGATGCCGTGGACCCCCGGCAGGATCTTGCGCGCCCCTGCCGCGAAGAAGATCTCCGCCAGCGTCCACAGCGCGTTGGCCACGAACGGCAGGTCGCTCGGGTGCAGGCGCCAGGTCAGGACCGGATCCAGGCCCCGGCGCCGCGGCCGGACGCTGCCGAGCGAGTTGTTGCAGGTCGTGATCCCGTCCCAGATCGCGGAGTAGGGGATGTCAGCCAGGCGCTCCTTGAGCACCAGGCCCGAGCCCGGCATACGCACCGCCAGCACCGCCGGCGGCGCCCACAGCGTCTCGAGCTTGAAGCCCTGGCGGAGGAAATGGAGCGACTGGTAGCCCTGCGTCGCGCCGAACTGCGGGTCGACCCGCTCGGGGAAGACGCCCATCACCGCCACGCCGGGGTGGAACTGCAGGTTCTCTCCGACCTGCCGGGAGCGGTTGGCGAGATCGCCGCTCTTCTTCAGCAGCACCGGCGTGGCCATGCAGCCCGCGGCCAGCACCACCGCCTTGGCGTCGACCCGAAAGCGGTGGCTCGGCGCACCGCTGAAGGGAGCGACCACCCGACCCTCCACCCCGTGGGCGCGACGCTGCGATACCAACACGCGCTCGGCGCGCAGCGAGGTGAGCACCCGCGCCCCCCCGCGGACCGCCGCCGGAATGTAGTTGATGTCGACGGACTGCTTCGCGCGGGTGCGGCAACCGGTGAAGCACTCCCCCGTGCCGCGGCAGCCGCGGACGTTGCGCCAGATCGGTTCGCTCGCGTAGCCCAGGCTCTCGCAGCCCTGCTTGAAGAGCAGGTTCCGCTGCCCGAGCACGTTCTCGGGGGTGGGGGCAATGCCGAGGAACTTGCCGACCGCCTCGTAGTGGGGATCCAGGTCAGCTCGGGTCGTCCGCTCGAGCTCGAACTGCGCGCACCAGCGGTCCAGCACCCAATCCGGCGCGCGCACGCAGATCGCGGAGTTGACCAGGGATCCCCCGCCGAGGCCGATGGCCTGCATGGTGGACAGGACCGTACCGCGGGTGGCGCGCAGCCCTCCCTCCCGCAGGGTGCGCGCCATCGACAGACCACCGTCGAGTTCGAACTCCCCGGGTGTGAACGGCGGCCCCTCTTCCAGGAGCACGACGCGCTGGCCCGCGTCCGTGAGGCCCTTGGCCACCACGGCCCCGCACGGCCCCGAGCCGACCACCACGACGTCCGCCTCCTCGTGGAAGTCGCGGTCGTACTCGGCGAAGACGCGGACCTGGCCTTCGCCGGCGTGCGATTCGCTCACGAGAGGTCTTCCGCGTAGCGACGGTGGCGCGGCGCCCCGGGCAGGATCGGCGTGCCGTCGCTCGGCTCGGTCAGGTCGTCGGCGGTGAAAGCGATCGCCTCGGGCCCGGCGCCGATCGGCGGGTAGAGCAGATCCGCCTCGCAGACGGGAGTCTCCACCGCCGGGGGTGCGACGCCCAGCCGGCGGGTGACGGGGGGGTGCGCGAAGTAGCCCAGGGTGAGCAGCGCGCGCAGGCTCGTGAAGCACAGGCGCCGGAAAAAAAGGTTGCTCGTCGCCCAGTCCTGGAGGACGTCGACGCGCTGATCGTGACTCAGCGAGGAGAACCGGCGCAGGCCCCCGCGGCCCGGCGCCGGGAAGCAGAGCGTGGCGTGCTCGATCAGGAAGAAGAGCATGTGCAGCTGGCGCCGTTGGCGAGGGTGCGAAGCGGCCAGCAGGCGGTCCAGGTAGCCGGGGAGGTCGGCGTCGAGCCCAGACTCGGGGATCGCACCGCCGGGCGGAAACATCGCTACGGCGGCCCCCTCGACGAGCGCGGCTTCGGCGCGGTTGAGGTGCTCGTAGCGCTCGCTGGGGCGCGGATAGCCGAGCGCCACCCGCGTCAGGCCGTACGCGGCAGCGCACCCGAGCAGTAGCCAGACGATGACCATGGCGGAAGCATAACCGCAAGGTCCGGTCGGGGTGGGTCGAGGGCGGGTCCAGCCCGCTGAAACTCCGCTCGGCTTCGCCTCGCTGCGCGCCCTTCGGGCTTGCCCGCTGAAACGCCGCTCGCCTGCGGCTCGCTGCGCGGAGGCCGACTCTCGAGTCGGCCTCCTAGCCGATCTCGTCCCAGATCGAACGCTCCGCCTCGAGGGGAGCGTCCTCCACGCCGCCCGGTTCGCCCAGCACCATGGTCGCGCGCCGCGTCGCTTCGTAGCCGGGCCAGCCGTCGCCATCGGGGTGCGACGGATCTCCGCTGCGCGCGAAGGCCAGCCACGCGTCCTGCATGCGCCCCGACAGGGAAGCCGCAGCCGGGCCGTTTCCCACGATGGGAGCCAGCGCCTCCGCTTCCGTGCAGCCGAACACGAAGGGGATCTCGAGGGCGTGGCACGCGCCCAGCGCGCCGCCCAGCGCGGGCGATTCCCAGGTGAACAGGTACGCGTACGTCTGCTCTTGTCGCTGGGCGTGAAGCTCGGCCAGCCGCATGGCGGGGTGGCGGAACCAGCGGTCCGTCTGGATCGCGAACCACAGCGCGCGGGGCTCGACGCTGGCTCGGCCCTCGCGCGCCGCGCGGTAGGTCTCCAACAGGCGCCGCGCTCGATCGCGTCCAGATCCGTCGCCGACGCCCAGACTGCGCTCGCAACGGCGCAACAATGCCGACTCGTCGAGCTTCTGCGCCTTGGGGTCGGCGAGGCCGTAGATCGTCCACTCGTCGCGGTTCGTGCCGACCAGCAGCGGCAGCGCGGGGGCGGCGCCGTCGCCTATCGCCTCGATGGGAGGTCGGGGGAGCAGCGCGCCGTCGACCACCGGCTGGAAGGGGAGTCCGCGCACGTCGTGCGCCACGGCGGCGGCCGTGCGCCGCTGGGCCTCGAGCAGCGCCTCCACGGGGAGATCCCACAGGCGCTCCGTGTCGCCCGGCGCGAGTTCGAGCTGGCGGGCGAAGGTCTGGGCGATGCGCTCTCCGGTCTCGCGGTCGTGCACGTGGTGGGCTGCCCCGCTCTGCAGGATGGCGCGCTGGAACAGCCCGCGGGCGGCGGGGATTCCCAGCAGCGTGGCCGCGCTCATCGCGCCCGCCGACTCCCCGAAGAGCGTCACGTTCCGCGGGTCGCCTCCGAACGCCGCGGCATTCGCGCGCACCCAGCGCAGCGCTGCGATCTGGTCGAGCAGTCCGAAGTTGCCGAGACCCGTGCCCGGCTCGGCGCCGGGCGGGTGCACCGGCAGGAACCCAAGGGCGCCCAGCCGATAGTTCAGGGTCACGACCACGACGTCGCCGCGGCGGGCCAGCGCGCTCCCGTTGAAGACCGGCCAGGCGCTGGACCCGCTGGTGAAGCTGCCGCCGTGGAGCCAGACCAGGGTCGGCCGGCGCGCGGAGTCCAGCGCCGGCGTCCACACGTTGAGGTACAGGCAGTCCTCGCTGGCCGGGGTCTCGGCGACGCCGAGCATGCGCGCCAACATCCCGGGGCTCTGGGGCGCCGCCGCCGCGAACTGCCGGGCGGGGCGAACGCCGCTCCAGGGCTCGGGTGTCTCGGGCGCTCGCCAACGCCGATCCCCCAGCGGGGGACGCGCGTAGGGGATTCCGAGGAAGACGGAGAGGCCGTCCCGCTCCACGCCCTCGACCCGGCCAGTGCTAGTCTCGACGACTGGGCCCAGCTCGCTCGCCCTCCGTGGGCCGCAACGTAACACGCCCCCGGCGCCACCCTTGCCCCTCAAGGGGTCGCTTACCCCCTCCGATGGACGGCGAATGCCCCCCGGAAGGGAATCGCGACGCGGATGATCCGCGCTTCCGCCCGGTGCCGCCGGCTCCGCTGGCTCGCGCTCCCGTTGTGCGCGGCGTGGCTCTCGTCCGCCTGCGGCGCGCCTGCGGGGCCCGAAAGCGACTGGCCCGCGGGGGCCCTGCTAATCGGCCGCGGCCAAGCCCTTTCCGCTCTGCTGAAGCGGATCGCCACCCTCGAGGGAACGCCCCTCGCGGGCCGCGCCGAGGCCATGGCTCGGGCTCTCCCCGACTGCGAGATCGTCGAGGCGCGGGCCGAGAGCGGCGCGCTCTCGGAGCTCTGGTCGCGCCTGACCTGCAAGCCCGAGCGCAGCCAGCTCGAAGCCCTCGACGCCGTGCGCGGCGACCGGGATCTCGCCTTCGCCCTGCCCGTTTCGGACGGCTCCCGCGCCTGGGGCACGCTGGCGGTGGGTCCGCGGGGAGAGGTCGAAGGGGATCTTCGGCTGCCGCACGCGGCCGTCCAGGGCGCGGCGGCCCTGCTCCTGCCCGGCCGCGAGGCGCCGGGGCCGGGCGTGCTGAGCCGCGACGGCGAGCTCTTCCACGCGCGGGCCCGGCCCGACGGCGGCCTCGATCTCGCCTCCCTGGTGTCTTCGGACGGCCAGGCGCAGCGGCTCTTCCGCCTGAAGAGCCGGCTCTTCGGCGGCGCGGTGCTGGATGGCACCTGGGAAGCGGCGGTCTATCTGCCCGGGCAGGACCAGCCCGTGCCGCGCGCGGCACTGGCCGTCGGCTTCTCCCGCCGCGCGCCGGCCGTGGCGGCCATCGAGGGCTTCGTGAGCGACCTGCAGAGCGCCTGGCCGGTGCGGCGCAGCTTCTTCGCGGTGGACGGCGCACAGGGTGCCTGCCTGCTCGACCTCAACGTCCTGCCCGCCTTCGCGCCCTGCTACGTCGCCACCGACCGCGCTCTCGTCGTGGGTTGGAACCCGGCCAGCGTGCGGCAGGCGCTGGGTGGAACCCTGGGGCCCCCCTCCGACCCCGTGGCCAGCTTGCTCGTCGACTTCGAGCGCGTGGCCCAGGCCGATGCGATGCTGGCGCGCAGCGCGGGAGGCGGGGAGCCCGCCCTCCCGCGTCACTATCCCTGGCGCCGCCTGACCGTGCGAGGCGAGACGGACCGCGAGGCGGTGCACCTGCGCGCGACCCTCGAGCCCGGCGCGGACGGCTGAACGTGCGCGCGCGCCTGATCGTCCTGCTGGCCGTCGTCCTCGCCGCCTCCGCCGCGGGCCTGCTGTCCTACGAGCGGGTCAGCCAGCAGATGGCCGTGATCCAGGCCTGCGAAGCGCTCCAGCGCGAGGACTGGGCCACCGCGCTGGCGGCCACGGCGGGGCGGGTGGGCGCCGACGACACCGGCCGCGCCGCCGCCGAGTGCCGCTGCCTGGCACTGCTGGCCACCGGCGAGGGCGCCCAGTGCGGAGAGCTGCTGGAGGGAGTGCTGGCGGAGCCCGAGAGCGACGGCTGGGCACCGAACCCAACGCTCTCCGTCCACCTGATCCAGACGCTGCGCGACCGGGGTCGCGCGCTGGAGGCGGCGGAGCTCGCGCGCCGCGCGGGGAAGCTCTACCCGCACGAGCCCGACCTGTTCTACCTCGAGCTGGTGACGCGGGGCAGCGTGGAGGACGAGGACAAGCTGCTGCGCGAGATGGAGCGACGGCTGCCCGACGCGGGCCCGCCCGCCGCGCGCATGCGGGCGAGCCTTGCGACGCGGCATCTGTTGCGCGGCGACCCCGCCCGAGCGCTGGCGGTGCTGGGCGAGGCGCCACCTCCCCGCGCCGGCCCCGCCGCGGGCGCCTGGTTCGAGAGTCGCGGCATGGCCCACGCCGTGGCCGACGACCTGCGCGGTGTGCAGCGCACCTACGAAGAGTGGCGCCGCGGGGGGGGGAATCCCAACGAGCTGCGGGCCCGCTACGCCCTCACGCTGAGCATCGCGGGCTTGCGCGACCCGCGGCGCGACGCCATCGAGCGGCTGCGCCGAGCGCTCGCTTCCGGCGACGGGCTCGAGCCGGAGCTGCGCGAAGCGCTCACCATCCGCCTGATCCTCACCCTGGTGAACTCGGATCGCCTCGACGAAGCGCTCGCCGCCTACGATCGCGGGCGCGAGCGCTTCGAGCTGGTCGGGCTCTCGCGCGAGGAGATCGAGCGCGCGGCGACCCACCGGGAGCTCGCCGAGGCGCCGGCCGCGCAGCGCCGCGGGGCGCTGCGCTTCCGCATCCCCGATCCGCTTCCCGGCAGCGAGCTGCTGCTGTCCGCCGAGCCCGACGCGCCTGTCGACGCGGAGCTCGAACGGCTGCCGGTGCCGGCCTCGGGTCGCCTGGACGCCACGCGCGCCGTCGGCACCGCACCCCAGCGCTGGGTCTACCGCGACGCCGCGGGGCGGGTGCTCGCCTCGGGAACGGTCACGCCCCGGCCGGGGGCGGTGCGCGAGGTGTCCGTGTCGCCCACGGCGCCGCGCGCGCCCGGGCGCGCCGTGCTCTCGCGCCGGCCGGCGGACGGGCGGCGGCGCGTGGCACTGCTGCTGCTCGACTGCGCCGACTGGCGGCTCGTGCAGTATCTGCGCGCTCGCGGCGAGCTCCCCGTCCTCGACGCGCTGATCGACAGCGGTTATCGGGCCGTGCTGGAAAGCGATCCCCCCCTCACCGCCGCCGCCCTCGAAGCGCTGGTGTGGCCCCACCGCCGCGGCGGCGCGTCGACGCTGGGTCTGGTGCACCAGCTCGGCGTCGAGCTGGCCGGGCTCGCGTCGATCGGCGACAACCCCTTCGCCGCACTCTCCTGGCTCCTCCCCCACGAAGACGACCTCTTCTCCGCGCTGGGATCGGGCCCCCACTCCGCCGCCAACCTGCTGTTCGCCCACGGCGGCATCCGGGCGGGCCGGCACGGCGAGATCAGCGGACCGGACGGCTCGCGCCGACGCGTCGCCCTGGCCAAGAGCGAGCGCGCCCTGAGCGCCGCCGAGCGGGCGCGCTGGCCGGATCTCGCCCACACCCGCGAACCGCGGGACGGCGTCCACGTGCGAAGCATCGCCGCGGAGTTCGACGCGGCCGAGGAGATCGTGCGCAGCGGGGAGGTCGATCTGCTGGCGCTGCGCATCGAGCCCCTCGACATCCTGACCCACGCGCACTTCGCCGAGGCGGTCCGCGACGGCCAGGACGACGGCGAGGGCTTCCTCTTCTCCGTGTACCGCTACATCGACGCGCGCCTGGGCGACGTGCACAATCTGCTCGACGAAGACGACGTCCTGGTGGTGATGTCCGACCACGGCATCCGCACGGCCATGGAGCACTCACCGCACGCCCTGTTCGTGGCCAGCGGCCGGGGCGTACCGCCAGGTCGAGCGCCGGGCCGACCGGCGCTGCGCGGTGTCTCGCGGGTGCTGGCCGAGCTGCTCGGCGTGCCGACCGACTGGCCCGACACCGGGATCGCACCGTGGGCCCGCGGCCTGGCCGGGTCCGGAGCGCCGCTTGCGGCCGCCGCGCCCGCGCCCGATCCTCCCGCTCCGTTGGCTGCGCGCTGAACCACGGGAGGCGCCGCTGCTTCGGGTCGGTCTGATCGTCCTCGCCGGGGTGGTGGGAATTTCGTTCGCCGCCATCTTCGTGCGCCTGGCACTACCCGCTCCGCCCGTCGTGACGGGCTTCTACCGCATGCTCTTCGCGACCACCCTGATCGCTGCGTGGCTGCTCGCGCGGCGCCGCCTGCCGGGTCTGGACCGGCGCGGCGCCGCCTTGGCGCTGGCCTCGGGCCTGTGCTTCGGCACCGACCTGGCGCTCTGGCACACGTCGATCGTGCGCACCTCCGTGGCCACCGCGACGTTGCTGGTGAACACCACACCGATCCACGTGGGCCTCTACTCGATCCTGGTCCTGCACGAGACGCTGCAGCGTCGCTTCGCGGCCGGGGCGCTGCTGGCGCTGGCGGGCACCGCCCTATTGGTCGGTGCCCCCCGCGCGTTGGACGACGCGAGCGGTGCGCTGCTGGCCCTGGCCGCGGCCGTCTTCTACGCGGGCTACCTGCTGCTCATGAAGGCCGCGCGCCGCCGGACCGACACCGTTCCCGCGCTGCTGCTGGCGAGCGCCAGCGCCACGGCCGCGCTCGGCCTGTATGCGCTGGTCGGCGGCGACGCCTTTCGCGGCTTCCCCAGCTCGTCGTGGGCGGCCATGCTGGGCGCGGCGCTCGTCTCGCAGATCGGCGGCGTCATGGCCATCGTCTGGGCGCTGCGCTACCTGCGCGCCACGCTCGCCTCGGTGGTCCTGCTGGCACAGCCGGTGGGCACCGCCCTGCTCGGTTGGCTGCTGCTCGACGAGCCGCTGGCACCGCTCCAGCTGTTGGGCGGCGCCACCGTGCTGGCCGGCATCGCGCTGGCCTCGCAGGCGGCGCGCGCGGAGCCCTCCGCCTCTTGACCCCAGATCGCGTCAGTCCTCGAAGGGGCGCTCCGACCACCAGGGGAAGAAGGGCGGCAGGTCGCTCGAGACCTTCATCGGGAAGCGAGCCGGGCGTTTCTCCAAGAAGCTCGAGACACCTTCGTAACCGTCGGGCGACTGGCCCATGGCGTAGATCAGCCGCGAGTCGACCTTGTGCGCCTCCATCGGGTGATCGGCACCCAGCATCTTCCAGAGCATCTGCCGGGCCAGCGCCACCGAGACGGCGCTGGTGTTCTCAGCGATCTCCGCCGCCAGGGCCCGCGCCGCCGGCAACAGCTCGTCGGGCGGAACCACGCGCGAGACCAGTCCGGCCTCACACGCCTCCGCCGCCGAGAAGACGCGGCCGGTGGCCACCCACTCCATCGCCCGGCTGATGCCGACCACGCGCGGCAGGAACCAGCTGCTGCAGGCTTCGGGCACGATGCCGCGGCGCGCGAACACGAAGCCGAACTTTGCCTTCTCGCTGGCGATGCGGACGTCCATGGGCAGGGTCATCGTCACACCCACGCCGACGGCGGCGCCGTTGATGGCGGCAATCACCGGCTTCTTGGCTTCGAAGATGCGCAAGGCGAAGAGACCGCCACCGTCGCGGTGTGCCGTCGCAACCTCATGGCCGCTGCGGTCGAAGGTGCCGCCCCCACCTCCCAGGTCCGCGCCCGCGCAAAAGCCCCGCCCGGCACCGGTCACGATCACCACGCGCACCGCGTCGTCGGCGTCGGCGGCGTCGAAGCAGGTCAGGAGCTCGCGCAACATCGTCTCCGTGAACGCGTTGAGTCGATCGGGCCGGTTCAAGGTGACGGTGAGGATCCCGTCCTCCAGCTCGGTCAGCAGCGTCTCGTAGGCCATCGGTGCCTCCTCGCGGAAAGGCGGCATGATACCCTCGCAGGTTCCGGGCTGGAATCGACGCGAGTGAGGCGCGGCCGTGAGCTGGAAGCGCGAGGTCGACGGGATCGAGGAGAGGCGCAGGCGCGCCGCCGAGCACGGCGGCGCCGAAGCGGTGGCTCGCCAGCACGAGCGAGGCCGCCTGACCATCCGCGAGCGCATCGACGGGCTGGTCGACGCGGACAGCTTCCGCGAGCAGGGACCGATCGCGGGGTCCTCCGAGACGGGTGAGAACGGCGAGCTGCGTTCCTTCTCACCCGCAAACTACGTGCTCGGCGTGGCGCGGATCGACGGCCGCCCGTGCGTGGTGGGAGGCGAGGACTTCACCCAGCGCGGCGGCTCGCCCTCCCCCGCCGGCCTGCGCAAGAGCGTGTACGCCGAAGAGCTCGCCTGCCGCTACCGGCTGCCGCTGGTGCGCTTCCTGGAGGGCGCCGGCGGCAGCGTCGCGCGAGGGGGGAGCAAGCAGCCCCGCAGCGCCGGGGATCCCGTCTACGCGCCCCACCGCTTCCGCTCGATCGCCCGGGTGATGGCCAGCGTGCCGGTGGTGTCGGCGGCCGCCGGCGCCGTTGCGGGCTTCCCCGCCGCTCGCCTCGTCGCCTCCCACCTCGCCGTCATGACGCGCACCACCGCACAGATCTTGATCGGCGGCCCGGCCCTGGTCGAGCGCGCGATGGGGGAGCGCGTGACGAAAGAGGAGCTGGGGGGCGCGGCCGTCCACGAGCGCAGCGGCGTGGTGGACAACGTGGTCGAGGACGAGCAGGCGGTGTTCGCGTTGGTACGCGCGTTCCTGAGCTACCTGCCAACCCACGTCTGGGAGCTGCCGCCGCGGACCGAGAGCGCCGACGACCGCGACCGCGCCGAGGAGGAGCTGCTCTCCATCGTGCCGCGCAACCGCCGGCAGGTCTACGACATGCGCCGACTGATGGGACTCGTGGTGGACCGCGGGTCGATGCTGGAGCTCACCCCCGGCTACGGGCGCTCCCAGATCACCGCGCTGGCTCGCGTCGACGGCCAGCCCGTCGGCGTGCTGGCGAACGACCCGCGCCGCTACGCCGGCGCCATGTCGGCGCACGGCGCGCGCAAGGTGCGCCGGTTCGTCGAGCTGTGCGACACGTTCCACCTCCCGATCGTGAGTCTGGTGGACGAGCCGGGCTTCATGATCGGCTCGGCCGCCGAGCGGGCCGGCACGATCCGCTTCGGGGCCGAGGCCCTGTTCGCGGTGGTGCAGTCGACGGTCCCCTGGGTCGCGGTGGTGGTGCGCAAGGCCTACGGCGTGGCGGCGGCGGCCCACTTCGCACCGGGCGCCCACGTGCTGGCCTGGCCGTCGGCGGAGAGCGGCGCGCTGCCGCTGGAGGGGGGCGTGGCGGTGGCCTTCGGGCGCGAGATCGCGGCGGCGCCAGACCCGGAGGCGAGGCGCAGGGAGCTGGAGGAATCCTTCGAGGCGGCTCGCTCGCCCTTCGCGCGCGGCGAGTCGTTCTCGGTGCACGACCTGATCGATCCGCGCCGCACCCGCCCGGCGCTCTGCGATTGGATCGAGTGGATCCAGCCGCGCCTGCGTGAGCACGTCGGCCCGCACAGCTACACGCTGCGACCCTAGCGCCGGGAAAGGCCCTCGATGGCGCGCAGCACCTCGCGCGCCGGGGCGCGCACGCGATAGCTCTCGGGCCGGGACACCCAGCGCACGCGGCCTTCCTCGTCCAGCAGGTAGGTCGTGGCCGCGAAGATGTCGTCGTGTTCTCGCTCGCCCGGGCGCACGCCGGTGATGAAGGCGGGCGGCAGACCCCCCTGGTGGCGGATCCCCAGCACGTCCATCAGCGTACCGGCCTCGTCACAAACGAAGGTGAAGTCGACGTCGAGCCGCCGGCGCAGCTTCTCCGAGCTGGCCGGGGGATCTACGCTGACCGCCACCACCTGAACGCCCGCGTCGAGGATCTTCCGGTAGTGCTTGCGGAGCTCGCCGAGCTCCGTCACACAGAAGGGTCACCAGTCGCCGCGGTAGAAGATCAGCAGGATGCGGCGCCCGCGTGCGGCGCCGAGCCGGAAGGTCTCGCCACTGGACGTGGGCAGCGAGAAGTCCGGAAACGGCTCGCCGGGGCCGGGGCGCGTCTCACGCCCGCCGTACTGGGAGTACGAGAAGAAGTACCAGCCGGCGAAGGCCACCAACGCGACGCAGAACGCAGCCGCCGCTGCGGTGGCCGGCCCGGGGGTCCGAACGAGTTCGACTGCGGAGAGCAGCAGCGCGGCCGCCACCACCGCGAGGTACTCCCACGGGAACCTCCGGTAGACGGCGAAGCGAATGGACACCAGGAAGTAGAGGGCGATACCCGCCACGCCCAGGAGCGGTGCGACCCATGCAGCCATCGACGCTTCGAGATAGCACAACCGGCGCACGGGGCGGATCCGCCGCGGCTATGCTCCCGACCGTGCGCGCGAATTCCGTGAGAGACTTCCTCCGCAAGGTCTGCCTCTGCGCTCTTTTGGCGGCGGGTACGGCCTGTGGCAGCGGCCCCGACCCGGACGCGGCGCACGGCCCGGCGCAGGCCGAGAGCGCGAGCGGACAGGCGGACCCACCGACCGCCCACCGGGAGATCGTCGAGATGCTCCGCGCGGCGCGCGAGGTCGAGCACGATCCCTCCGACGGCGGGGGTCGCGCCTGGCTGGAACGCGCGGATCCGGAACGGCCGGGGACGTCGACCCCGGGCCGGTTCACCCTCGTCTACGAGGTCGGCCCACTCGGCGTGGCCTCCGAGGGCGGGATCTACCTGCAGGTGTCGCCCTTCTGGGACTGGAGCACACCCCAGGTCGAGACGCCCGGGGCGCCCGGCTACACCACCATCGAGGCGGACGCCGCGGACATCGAGCTCGACGCACAGACCCTCGACCAGCAACTGCTCGGGATCCGCGTGGCGGGCCGGCCGCTGGTGGCCGGCGAGCGGATCCGCATCACCTACGGCGCCGGGGAGCTGGGCGCCCTGGCCGACCGCTACGCGGAGAGAAACTCCCGCTTCTGGATCGCCGTGGACGGTGACGGCGACGGCACGCGCTCGGTGCTGGCCGACTCGCCCGGAGTCGACGTGCTGGCGGGTCCACCGGCGCGGCTGCAGATCGCTGTGCCCAGCGTGGCGCGCCCGGGCGAGACGATCCGCGTCACCGTCGCCTTCCTCGACCTGATGGGCAACGCCGCTCATCCACTGCGCGGCCAGGTCGCATTCGACCCCGCGCCCGGCCTGGATCTCCCGCGGCACATCGAGCTCGAGGAGGGGGACCGGGGCCACAAGACCGTGGAGGTGGTGGTCCGGGAGCCCGGCGTCTACCGGTTGAAGGCCGTGGCGCCCGGCGAGCTCACGGCGGTGAGCAATCCCATGCTGGTCTCAGCCACCGGGCCGCGCGTATTCTGGGCCGATCTGCACGGCCACTCCGCCCTATCCGACGGAACGGGGCTGCCCGAGGACTACTTCCTGTACGCGCGAGACGTGGCGGCGCTCGACGTCGTCGCGCTCACCGATCACGACCACTGGGGGATCCTCCCGCTGGCCACGCACCCCGAGCTGTGGGACGAGATCCAACGTCAGACACGGCGCTTCCACGAGCCCGGGCGCTTCGTCACGCTGCTCGGCTACGAGTGGACGAGCTGGATCCACGGACATCGGCACGTGATCTATTTCGACGACGAGGGCGATGTCTTCAGCTCCGTGGATCCCGAGTACGAGTCACCGCAACAACTCTGGAAGGCCCTGGAGGGCAAGCGGGCCCTGACCTTCGCGCACCACTCCGCCGGCGGACCGATCGCGACGAACTGGAGCATTCCGCCGGACCCGCGCTTCGAGCCGGTCACCGAGATCGTCTCCGTTCACGGCAGCAGCGAGGCACTCGACTCGCCGGCCCTGATCTATTCCCCGGTGCCCGGAAACTTCGTGCGCGACGCGCTCGACCGCGGCTACCGCTTCGGCTTCATCGGCAGCGGCGACAGCCACGACGGGCACCCGGGACTGGCCCACCTGAGCGCACCGTCGGGCGGACTCGCGGCGATCGTGACCGAGAATCTCAGCCGCGAGGCCGTGCTCGAGGCGCTGCGCGCGCGCCGCGTGTACGCCACCAGTGGGCCGCGAATCCTGCTGCGCACCGCGCTCGGCACCCACCCGATGGGCTCGACGCTGCCGGCCCCCGAGTCGGGCGCCGTCAGCGACACGCTCTTCGTCCACGTGCTGGGCACTGCACCCATCGAGCGGGTGGACCTGGTGCGCAGCGGCGAGGTCGTCGACGCGCTCGACGGCGAGGGCCGCCTGGAGCTCGCCCTCGAGCGCCCGGTTTCCGACCTGCGCCCCGGCGAGTACCTCTACGTGCGCGCCGTCCAGCAGGACGGCGCCGTCGCCTGGTCCAGCCCCATCTTCGTCGAGTGAGCGTCCGCCGTCAGAACTCGTCGAGCATCCAGGGCGTGGGCCCACTGAAGGCGGCATCGAGGGCCGCGCGCTGCTCGGGCGAGCCGCCCTCCAGGCGGCCCGAGCGCGCCAGCAGCTCCGCGGGCGCCCAGCCCGTGTAGATGGCAGAGAAGGCGCCCACGTCGAGGCCGAGCGTTCCGCTGCCACCGGGCTCCAGGCGACCGCGCCCCTTGCTCACCGAGAGCACGAAGCGCCCGTCGTTCGCAGCCAGGATCGGATCGCGCAGCGCCAGGTCCACCTCGACCTCCACGCCAGGCGGAAAGCCGCGTGCTGCCAGCGCCCCCGGCGCATCCACCATCCGCGTCATCCAGCGAATCTCGGCGGCGACCTGTACCTCCTGCTCGGGGAGCAACAACAGGAGCGGGTCTTCGGCCGGGCCGCGGTAGTAGATCTGCTCGACCTGCGAGGCCCAGGAGCCGAGCAGGCGCCAGAGCACCAGCGCCGCGTCGCGGCTCCTCGCCACCAGGTCGTCGACGCGGATGCGAAACGGTCCGCCGAAGCTGCTGTACTGCCCGTCGACCTGGCGGTAGACGAGATACCCCTCGACGTCGCCGCGATCGTCCTCCGCGACGAAGACGCTGCGCTCGTTCAGGTCCTCTCCGGCCCTCCGCCACCAGCTCTCGGGCCGGTCGACGAACCCGTTTACGCCCCGCGCGAAGCTCGCGTAGCAGGCGCGCAACGCGTCCATGTCCTCGGCCCCACCCGGGCGCACGCGGCCCTTCTCGGGCGCTGCGAGGGTCTGGAGCGCGCGCGGCGATACCGTCCGGTAGAGGAAGTTGCCGGCCACCTCCCAGCCGAGTCCGCGGTAGAGCCGCGTCATCGCCGGAAACAGGCTCGAGATCACCTCGCCCCGCTCGCGCATGGCGTCCAGCACGGCGCGGATCACCCGCTGAGCGTGACCCTTGCCGCGTTGGTCCGGAGCCACCGCCACCGACGCCAGTCCGCCCATGGGCACCGAGCGCCCCCCGAAGAACTGGCCGAAACCGTGGGCACCCGTCATCGCGACGAGCCTCCGGTCGGCGAAGATCCCCATCGCGCGCCCCGGCTCGAACCAGCGGAGAAAGCTCTGCTTGCGCTCCCGGGGCACGTGGAAGGCGTCGCTGTCGAGCTCCCAGGCCTGCTCGGCGTCGCTCTTGCGCAGGGTGCGGACTTCCACGTCGCCGAACCTACCCCTGATCGCGGCGTTTCGCCGGGGCGTGCAGGTCGGATAGGATCGCTCAACCCGCACGAGGTCCAGCGTGCCCGACGCACCCCGCGTTTCGATCCTCCTGCCCGTCTTCGACGCCGCGGAAACCCTGCCCGCATGCCTGCGCAGCATCCAGCGCCAGACCGAGCCCCGTTGGCAGTGCGTGGTGGTCGACGACGGCTCGGGTGACGGAAGCCTGGAAACGGCCCGCCGTTTCGCCCGCTGCGACGCTCGCTTTCAGGTGGTCGCGGCCGGACGCCGCGGACTCGTAGCGGCGCTCGGCAGTGGCACCGAGCGCTGCGCCGCAGCCGTGGTCGCTCGCATGGACGCCGACGACCTCATGCACCGCGACCGCCTCCGCGCCCAGCTCTCCGCCCTGGATGCCGCCCCGGAGCTGGCCGCCGTGGGTTGCCACGTGCGCCTCTTCCCGCGCCGGGAGCTCGGCGAGGGGATGCGCGCCTACGAGCGCTGGCTGGGGAGCATCGACTCGCCGCGGCGCGTGCGCGAGGAAGCCTTCGTCGAGTGCCCCGTCGCCCACCCCAGCCTGGCGATCCGCCGCGACGTGCTGCGCGAGTTCGGCTACCGCGATCGCGGTTGGCCCGAGGACTACGATCTGATCCTGCGCTTGCTGGAGCAGGGCCGCGAAGTGGGTGTGGTGCCGCGGCGGCTGCTCGCCTGGCGCTGCGGTCCGCAGCGCCTGTCCCGGACGGCCGCGATGTACCGCGTCGATCGCTTCACGGCCTGCAAGGCGTCGTTCCTGGTCCGCTCGTTCCTTGCCAGCAGCGAGCGCTACGTGCTGTGGGGCTACGGCGCCACCGGAAAGGCGTTGGCGCGCGCGCTGAGCGCGCACGGGAGGCGCCCCTCCGCCATCGTCGAGCTTCACCCGGGCCGCGTCGGTGAGACGATCCGAGGGGCGCCTGTGATCCGTCCCGAAGAGCTGGCGGGGCCACCGAGCGATCCCGTGGTGGTCTCGGTGGCGGGTGTCCAGGCCCGCTCGGAGATCCGTGCCGACCTCGCCCGCATGGGCTTTCACGAGATCCGCGACTACGTCTGCGCCGCGTGAGTGCCGCTCCTCAGAGTCGGTCGCCGCCCGGCCGCGTCCGCGGCGACCCCGTCACCGCTGGCGGGCGCGCCTGGCCGGCTTCGCGGCCGCCTGCGGGCGGGGCCAGGCGTTGAACACCGCCGTGGCCAGCGTCGCCAGCGGGATCGCGAAGAACAAGCCCCAGAAGCCCCAGATCGCCCCGAACACCAGGATCGAGACGATCACCGCGATCGGGTGGAGGTTCACCACCTCGGAGATCAACAGCGGAGCCAGCAGGTTTCCGTCCAGGATCTGGATGACGGCGTAGGCCCCGAGCACAGCGGCGAGCTCCCCGCCCAGGCCGAACTGGAACAATCCCACCAGGGCGACCGGCACCGAGACGACGGCGACGCCGATGTAGGGGATCAGGACCGAGACCCCGGTCAGGAACGCGAGCAGCAGCGCGAAGTCCAGGTCGAGGAAGCTGAAGGCGACCCACGCGGTCGTTCCCACGATGCCGATCTCGTAGAGCTTCCCCCGCAGATAGGCGCCGATCTTCTGATCGACGTCGCGCCACACCTCCGCGGCCAGACTGCGCTCGGCCGGGAGCCGGTCGGTGAACCACTTCACCAGCTGTTCCCTGTCCTTCAGGAAGAAGAACACCATCAGGGGTACAAGGAAGAGGTAGACGGTCAGGGTGAGCAGGTCCGCGATGCGATCGAAGGAGAACAGCACTGCGGTCTGACCCAGCCCCAGGAGCTCGCCGCGCAGGGCGCTGGTGAGCTCCACCACCTGGTTCCGACTGATCAACTCGGGATAGCGCTGCGGCATCTCGAGCAGGATCTCCTGGACCCGCGTCAGCATGTTCGGCAGCAGCACCACGAGCTGGGCGACCTGCTGCGAAAGCAGCGGCAGCACCGCCACCAACGCCAGCAGAAACGCCCCGATGAAGCTCGTGAACACGATCGCGACCGCCGCCCAGTGGGGCAGGCGCAGCCGGGCGAGGGCCTGGACGGGCGATTCCAGGATGTACGCGATCACGAGGCTCGCGATCACCGGCGCCAGCGCGTTGCCGGCCACCAAGATCGCCGCGAGCCCGACGATCAGCAGGATCGCGAGAACCGTGACCTGCGGATCCGAGAAGTGACGCCGAAACCAGTTGCTGACGCTGCCCATCGAACCCCACGCGCTGAACGCGTCCGGCTGGCGAGTCTATCACGCTCGCGCTGGTCGGCCTCGCCGAGCGACGTCGCATTCGATACGGTCGCTTTGGGAGGCACGCGGACATGTTGGACGTAATGAGCGGCGGTTGCTTGTGCGAACGAGTGCGCTTCGAGGTGACGGCCCCGTTCCTTCGCGCGAACCACTGCGACTGCTCCCGGTGTCGGAAGCACTCCGGAACGGCCGTCTGCAGCCAGGCGCGCGTGTGGCGCGAGCAGTTCCGACTGCTTGGGGGTGAGGAGTCGATTCGCGTCTACGGTCGCGGGCAGGGGGCCGTCAAGGCCTTCTGCATCGAGTGCGGTTCGAGCCTGTTCGGCGGGAGCTGGCCCGACGGCCGCCAGCTGTCGATTCGGCTCGGCGCGATGGACGGCGACCCGGGCATCCGACCGCAGTTCCACAGCTTCGTCGACTCGAGAGCGCCCTGGGACGAGATCGCCGACGACCTGCCCCGCTACGCCGGCGCGTGGAGCGAGGACGCGCAGCCGCTGGCCGCGGAGTGCCGCGGAAACGCGGGAGCCCCTGGCCCCGATGCCGGCTGCTGAAGCGCGGGAGCCCGCCGTCAGTCGAGAAGGGCGTCGATCCCCCGCTCCACCAGGGCGCCGCCGGCCCAGGACCCGAGCGGGATCAGCATGTAGATCGCCAGGCGCGCGAGGTTCGAGCCGTCGAAGGGCCACTCGCGGATCCCCTCGACGCGTTTCTCGTACGCCACCAGGTCCGCGAGGCTCACGCCTTCCGGCCGGCCGGCGATCGCGGTCTTGCGCAGGGCGCTCTCGTCACCGCGCATGGCCTTCCGCACGCGCTCGAGTTCGAGGCTCTTCGCCGTGCGGACGCGTTGACGCACGCCGCGCAGCGGCAGCAACAGGCTGGCGGCGGCGACCGTGGTCATCACCAGCCACGCGCCGGTGACGAGATCGAAGAAGCCCCCCTCCAGCAGGAACAGCGAGAGAATCGAGGCGGCGCCCAGGCAGAGCAGCGCGTTGGTGAGGGCCTGGCGCATGAACGGTGCGAGCGGTCGGAGGTCGAGGAGATCGATCGACTCGAGCTGCGCCGCCGCGTGGTTGAGCCGGCGCGATTCGAGCAGCACCGCATACACGAGCCGCCCGCTCCACCAGCCGATGAACGGGCCCAGGACCCGGTGCCAGATCACTTCGGGACTGAGCTGAGCAAGCGCGTAGGGGTCGATCGGGCTCGGGGTGTTCTGGTAGGTGCTGAGCACCACAACGCCGATGCCCAGCAGGCCGAGCAGGCTGGGAGCCGGCCAGTCGTAGCGGCCGACTCCGTCCACCAGCGCCGCGAACTCCGCCTTCGAGCTCTTGAGCTGGGGGCGCAGCTCCAGCAGCGCGCTGCGCACCCCGCGCAGCAGGTAGACGTACGCCGTCGGGAGATAGGCGGCCAGCAGGATGAGGATGCCGGCGATGCGCGGATCGCGCAGCATCGCCGAGGGGTCTTCGGCGTGCCTGAGCAGCTCGTAGCGGCCGAGTGCATACTGGCTGCCGAGGAAGACGACCAGGAGAACGGCGGCGACCGCTGCACCCAGCTGGGCCGGCTCGAACGGAGCCGCGGCGTAGAGGCGCAGCGTCCAGGGAGCGCCGCGCTCGCGCGCGAGGCGGGCGCTGGCCATGGAGCAGGCGGGCGCATCAGGCCGACGGCCTGTGTGGAATCCAGCGGGGCACGGCGTTGCGGTAGCGAAGGTACGACTCCCCGAATTTCCGCGTCAGCGCGGGCTCCTCGTAGACCACGACGAAGAGGTAGAAGGCGAGGAAGACGGCGCCTGCGTAGAGCAGCAGAGCCGGCGCCCGGAACCACAGCACGTGCCCGATCAGGATCGTGAGACCGCCCAAGTACATCGGGTTGCGGACGTAGCGATACAGGCCCTGCGCCACCAGCTCGCGGGGAGGATCGATTGGCGCGGGCGTCCCCCTTCCGCGCGAACCGAAGTCCCATGCGCAGCGGAGGTAGATGGCGAAGCCCACCAGGATCAGGGGCAGGCCCGCAAAGCGGAGCGGTCCCAGGGGCATAGCCGCCGCAGCGGCCGAGCCGATCGCGTAGGGCAGGTAGAACAACACCGTGCCGGGAGCGAGCACGGTGAAGATGGCGATCTTCAGCCAGACCATGCGGGCCTCCGAGCGCCGCTCAAGCCTATCATGTGTGCGCAGGTGAGAGTCAGCGGCGCGGCTCGGCCCACCGACAGCCAAGGCTGAATCCCATCTCGGGCCGCTTGGGTTCGACGAAGAGGGAGGCGGGAAGCAGCAGGGTGTCGGCCACTGCGCTGATCGGCAGATCGATACCGAAGAAGATCTTGCCGTCCCAGGAAACGCTTTGGATCTGGCTCGAGAAGTAGCGCACGCCGGAGTAGACGCCGGGGCAGCCCTGGCCCCAGGAGCGGGCCGTCTGGCAGCCTCCGAGCAGCGACAGCAGGGCCGCGATGGCGAGCCATCGAACCAGCGCTCGCCCGGCTCGATTGCGGTCGATTCGCACGGTGGATTCCCCCGACCGCACAGTCTAGGCGACGCGCCCTCGATCCGGCTGCTCTCCTCCTGGGGTATTCTCGAGCCCCACACTCCGCACCGAGGGCCTGCGGGTGAAGCCCACGCAAGTTCGCAGCCGCGTTCTCGACGACCACGCCAGACTGCGCTGGATGCTGGACGAGATCGAGTCCCTGGCCCAGCGCTTCGAGGCCGGCGATGCGGAGGGCGACCCCGCCCTGCGGAAGCGCGGGCTCGCGCTCTACGAGAGCTTCGCAGAGCACCTGGACCTGGAAGACCGGCTGCTGGCCCCTGCCCTGCGCGCCGCCGGAGCCCCCGGGTCGGCCCTGCGCCTCGCCCACGAGCACCGCGAGCAGAGAGAGCTGCTCGGATACCTGCTCGGGCGCCTGAAGAAGCAGGGCCAACCGACCACTCTCGTGGCGCGCGAGCTGCGCAACTTCGTCGAGTACGTCCGATTCGACATGACCCACGAGGAGGAGACGATGCTCACGGCCGCCGTGTTGAGCGACGTAGACGCCGCTCGCGACGCCTAGCCACTCGAGCGGCTCGACGTGAAGAGACTCGTCGCCAGAGATCACCGGGAAGCGTACGACCTCTGGGCTCGCTGCTTCGACGACCCGGCCCTGATGGCCAACCGCGACCCCGAGATCACGCGATTCGTGGTTCGCAACGTCGCCGAGAAGCTCCCGCTGCGACCGGATTGCCGGCTCCTCGACGTGGGCCCAGGCGACGGCGCACTATTTCGGCTGGTGTCGTCTCGCGTGGCGCGCTGCTGTGGCGTCGACCCGAGCCCGGACGCCGTCGCGAAGCTGCGCCGGCTGTTCCGCGACGTGGACCGCGTCGAGTTCGCGGTCGGCTCGTCCGAAGCGATCCCCTACGGAGACGGGGAGTTCGACGTGGTCGTGATGAACTCCGTCATCATGATCCTCCCATCGCGTCAAGCGGCCGAGCGGACGCTGGGGGAGCTGGTTCGGGTCTGCGCGCCCGGTGGAACCGTCTTCGTCGGCGAGGTCCCCTTCGTGAGCGAGCTGGCCTCGGGGGTCCTGCCCGTCCTGGCCCGCCGCTGGCGGGACTTCGGAACGCGTCGATTCGCGAGGAACCTCTACCGGACGTACGTCCGCCCGGCGCTGCGCGGCTACCCGCTGCTGGTCGGCCCCGTGGAAGAGACGCTGCACTTCGAGCCCGAAGAGTTCAGCACCATCTGCCGTCGGCTCGGCGCCCGAGTCGAGTGCAGCCGGCATCGCGAGCCGCGCCGACTCTCGACGACTCGCAACGACTACCTGCTGACGCTCCCGACCGGTTGACTGGACAGGAGGAGATGCGCTGAGTCGCGTTCGAGACACCCATGTCGCGGTGATCGGCGCCGGGATCGTGGGCGCTTCGATCGCCCATCACCTGGCCGCTCGCGGGGCCCGCGTCACCGTGCTCGAACGCGAGCGGCCCGCCGCCGCCGCCTCCGGCCGCTCGTTCGGCTGGATCAACGCGTCCTTCGGCCACCCCGACGCGTATCAGCAGCTGCGCTACCTCGCCATGCTCGAATACCTGCGGCTCGAGCGAGAGGTTCCGGGAATCCAGGTGAACTGGAGCGGCAGTCTGGTCTGGCTGCCGGACGCGGCCGGCGATTCGCTGGCTCGCCTGGTGCGCGCGCAGCAGCGCCGCGGCTATCCGGTGCGCAGCGTTGAGGCGCGCGAGTTCGCGGCGCTCGAGCCGAGGGTGAGACCGGCGCCCGCCCTGGCGGCTTTCGCCGAGCGGGAGGCGGCGGTCGACCCGGCGCACACCACGGTCGCGCTCCTCGAGGCGGCGCAGAAGTCGGGCGCCCAGGTTCGCTACCCGGTGACGGTGACGGGATTCGACCTGCACGGCGACCGTCTGCGGGCCGTCGAGACCGGCGACGGCGCGATCGGCGTCGACGTGGCGGTGCTGGCGGCGGGCGTGGACACGCCGCGGCTGGCCCGCGAAGCGCAGCTTCGCGTTCCGCTGAAGGAATCGCCCGCCCTGCTCCTCCGCACCCGGCCCCTCGAGCCGACGGCCGCGCGCATCCTCGTCACGCCGCAGGCGCAGGTGAAGCAGCAAGTCGACGGCCGCGTGGTGGTCGGCGTCGGCCCCCGCGCGGGTCTTCCGGCGCAGTCGCCCGAGGGAGCCCGAGAGACACTCGCCGCCGCCCAGACGATCCTGCCGGGGCTGACGTCGGCCGACCTGGAGAGCGCGACGCCCGGGCTCCGCCCCATGCCCGACGACGAACTGCCCATCGTGGGATTCGCCGGGCCGGTCGGCGGCGTCTACGTCGCCGTCACCCACAGCGGCGTCACACTCGCCGCGCTGATCGGCCGCCTGGTCGCCTCCGAGATCCTGGAGGGCGCGCCCTGCGACTGGCTGGCGCCCTACCGGCTCTCGCGTTTCGCGGCGGGCGGCTGAACCCGCCGGACCCGCCGGGGCACCGCCGACGCGTCCAGGGCCAGCAGCGCCGCACCCCGCGCATGGATCGTCGCCGTGTCGAAGAGCGGAACCTCGGCATCGTCCTTCGAGAGCAGCAGGCCGATCTCCGTGCAACCCAATGCGACGCCCTGGGCGCCTCGCAAGACCAGCTCCGCGACGATGCGCCGGAACTCGGCGCGAGAGGCGTCGCGCAGCTCGCCCGCGCACAGCTCGTCGTAGATCACCCGGTGCACCAGCTCCCGGTCTCGCTCGGGTGGAATCGAAACCGCGAGGCCGTGGCGTTGCTCCAGCCGCCCCCGGTAGAACTCCTGCTCCATGGTGAAGCGCGTGCCGAGCAGGCCCACGCGCCGCAGCCCCGCCGCGAGGATCTCCTCGGCCGTGGCATCCGCGATGTGGAAGAGAGGCACGCCCAGGCGCGCCTCGATCTGCGCAGCGACCTTGTGCATCGTGTTGGTGCACAGCACCACGAAATCGGCTCCCGACGCCTCGAGTGCCGAGGCCGCTTCGGCCAGCAGCTCTCCCGCATCCCGCCAGCGCTCCGCGTGTTGGAGCTCTTGGATCTCGTGGAAGTCCACGCTGTGGAGAACGATCCGGGCCGAGTGGAGGCCGCCGAGCCGCTCGCCGACGACCCGATTGATCGTCTGGTAGTACGGGACGGTCGACTCCCAACTCATCCCACCCAGCAGCCCGATCGTCTTCACCCGATCTCCTCCGGGCTCCGCACTGCGCCCGGTCGCCTACTCGGCTAGCGGCCCCCCGCGCGTCACCGTAGCGATCAGCCGCGAGTCCGCGAGTGCCGCCGTGCGGTGCACGGCGACCGCCTGGTAGTCGGGCATCGCGACCATCTGGAGGAAAGCCTGCCGCGACGGGTACTGCACCAGCAGCGCTTCGTCCCACTCCTCGCCGTCGGGAGCGATCAAGGAGCCCGTGACGCTCCCCATCCAGAGCGGCTTCCCCCCCACCTGAGTGACCTTCCCGAGCGCGACGGCGGCGTAGCGCTGGTACGCCTCTCGCCCCGTGCAGGGCGCCGCGTCGAACCCCGCCGGGTAGTCGGCTCGGTCGCGGTACTTGAGCAGGTTGATCATCACCAGCGGAGCGCCGTTTTCGACCGATTCGAGAAACTTCTCGAACCGGTCCGGCGAAGGATTCACGGATGCCATGCTCGAACTACCTCCTCTCCCCGCTAATGGGCGCTTCCCGAGAGGTTCAGCCCCACCACGCCTCCCACGATCAGCGCGAGGCTCGCCAGCTTGGGCGCCGTGATGGACTCACCGAAGTAGACGAAGCCCACCAGCGCGACCAGCGCGGTGCCAAGGCCGGCCCAGACTGCGTAGGCCAGGCCCAGGTCGATTTCCTTCAGCGCGAAGGCGAGGCAGGCGAACGACAGGCCGTAGAGGGCGAACATCGCCAGCGAGGCGCCCGGTCTCGCGAATCCCTCGGAGAGCTTCATCGCGGTGGTGCCACCTACCTCGAGCACGATCGCCGCGAAGAGGTAGGTCCAGGTGTGCATCGTCCACTCCGAGTGAGGCCCGGTCGCCCGGGTCGCGTCCGACGTAGGATCGGGCGGAGGCTACCACGCCAGCGCGGCCCGGCCGCCTAAACGGAGTCGCGATGGACCGTCTGGGGAGAGAACGCCGGCAGGCAGATCGCGATGTACTCGGCGCCACCCGCGTCGGGACTGCTGTAGCGCACCCACTCCCCCGGCCTGGCCACGACCCCCTGGCCGGCGCGCACCTCGAGGGCGCCGCCTTCGTAGTCCACGCGCAGCATGCCCTGAAGCACCACCGTGATCTCCTGGAAGTCGGGACGCTGGCCGGGCTCCTGCCAGCCTTCGGGAGAGACCATGCGCGCCACGCTCACCTCGCCGTGACCCGAGTTCACCCGCCCGGCGTACTCCTCGATCGTCTTGGGCTCGGTCCCGGTGGCTTGGATGATCGTCGGATGCTCGATGAGGATCGGCATGTGTCAGCGCAAGGTATCACGGACGGGCCGCGCCGTGACGGCGGCGTGGGCCAGCAGGATTGCCAGCGCGCTGGGGCCGCCGGGAATCTCGCCGCGAAACACCCGCGCCCGGAGCTCTTCGAGGGGGATCAGCTCGAGCTCGATCTGCTCGGTCGGCTCGCGACGGATCCGGCCACTGTGCTCGAGCTCGGTCGCCAGGTAGAGGTGGTAGCGTTCGCTGCTGATGCCGGCGCTTCCGAAATAGCTGCCGAGGGATTCCAACCTGCCCGCGCGGTAGCCCGTCTCCTCCTCGAGCTCGCGTCGGGCCGCGACCTCCGGCGCCTCGCCGTCGAGACCCCCCGACGGGCACTCCAGCAGCGTCCGTTGCACCGTGTGACGAAAGACCTGCTCCATCACGGCGCGCCCGTCCGCCAGGAGCGGGACGACCATCGCGTAGCCGGGGTGCTCGACGACGCTGTAGGTGATCTGTTCACCGCCCGGTAGCACGAGATCGTCCTGTCTCAACGAGAACCAGCTGCTCCGGAAGAGGTAGCGGGAGGCGAGGCGCTTCCATCCGCCGTCGTGTTCCATGCGGGTGGCGGGGGTTTCGATGCCCTAGCCGGTCGAGCGAAAACGATGCACCGTGGGGGCCTCGGCGGCAAGGGGTGCGAGTGCGGCCACGGCGGCCTGCAGCGACTTCTGGGCCAGATGCACGCTCAACGCCTCTTCGCTCGCCCAGGTCTCGATCATCGCGAAGCGGCTCGGGTCCTGCGTGTCCTGGCACAGCTCGTACGCGATGCAGCCGGGTTCTCCGAGGGTCGGGGCGACCAGTCTTTCGTTCGCCTTCCGAATGAACTGCTCGATGCTGTCGGGCTTGACCGCAAAGTGAGCCACGACGTGAACGCGATCGTCTGACATTGCGCGACCTCTCGACACCGCAGCCGACGCTGCGGGTCCGCAGACTACACCGCTCGGCCAGACGACCGCCAGCGGCACCGATCCGGATCATCAGCCAGGAGAAGTGACGATCGGGCTGAAGTGGCGCACCTCCGGGAAGGGCTCGTAGAAGTGGTGGAGCAGGGCCTTCCAGCGCTGGTACTCGGCCGAGCCGCGGAAGCCGACGGTGTGGTCCTCCAACGCATCCCAGCGCACCAGCAGCAGGTAGCGCGAGGGAACCTCGACGCAGCGGTGCAGCTCGTGGGAACGGTAGCCCGGCATGGCGCAGAGGATCTCCTGCGCCGTCCGGAACGCGGCCTCGAACTCCGCCTCCTGGCCGGACCGAACGTCGAGCAGCGCGACTTCGAGGACCATGATCCCGCGGGCTACGCGATGCGTTCGACCTGGCAAAGCGTGTACTTGTGGTGCGGACAGCCGCTGATCGGGTCCCGGTCGTCCACGTCGGACAGCTCGTTGATGTTCACGCCCTGCATCTCCAGGGTGCCGTCCGCTCCCGGATAGGCCATGCCGAAGCCGTTCGGTAGCCAGACGTGCCCCTCCAGCAGCTTCGGATCCAAAGCGGCGGGCACCTCGACGGCGCCCCGGCGCGTGCTGATTCGGACGCCGTCGCCCTTCTGCACGCCCAGACGCGCCGCGTCGTTCGGGGAGAGATGCAGCGCGCAGTGCGGCCCGCGTCCCTTGCGCCAGCTGGGGTCGCGCTGGATGGTGTTCGCGGTCCAGCGGGTGCGCAGTCCGCTGGCCAGCACGAACGGGTAGTCGGGGTCGGTCGGAAGCTCGGTCTTCGCCGCGCGGGCGATCTCCTGGATCATGGGCTCGGGCGCGAGACGGACCTGGCCATCTTCGTAGCCGATGTTCGCAGCGAGCGGGTTCGCGAGGTCCGCCTTGGCGATCTCGACCCCCTCCGGGTGGTCGAGGATGCTGCGGAAGAGCTCGGCCGCGATCGCGAACGGGCTCCGCTCCTTCCAGTCGGGACCCAGCGTGCGCAGCACCGAGTCGCGCCGCACGAACGCGTTCTCGTGGCAAAGGGCCCAGATGGAGACCAGCGCCGGAGATGACAGCCGCGGCCCCAGCGTTCGGTAGGCCCAGAAGAGCAGGGCGGCCGCGCTGCCGTTGCTGGCCGATTGAAGCTCGGCGAAATAGGCCGCCGCGCCCTCGGGCTCCAGGGCCGCTTCGGCGAGCTCGAACAACCGGGACGGAGGCTCGGGGACCAGGCCCATCGCCTCGGCCAGCCGCGCGTAGATCTCGGGCTCGGGCAGCGCCTCCTCCGGACCGGGCACGACCGGCGGACGCAGCTGCACGTACACCTCCGGGTAGCCCTTCGGGAAGCCCGCCTGCTCCCACTTCTCGTAGCCGCACGGCGTCGGCAGGACGTAGTCCGCGATGCGCGCCGTCTCGGTCATGGCGGGGTCGACCACCACGAGCAGCTCGAGCTGCTCGCGCGCCTCGCGCCAACGCGAGGTGTCCGAGTAGGAGAGCAGCGGGTTGGCGCCCTCCACCACCAGCGCGCGCAGGCGTTGGGGATGATCGACCAGCACCTCTTCGGGCACGAGGGTCGGTGAGAACATCGCGAAGCCGCCGAGCGCCGCGATCGATTGGATCCCCGAAGCGAGGGCGCGATCGGGCTCCTCGAAGCGCTTCGGGCTGCGCTGGGGCGGCGTCGCCGCCTCCACGAACACGTTGCCACCGGCGCGGCCCGCGTTCCCCGTAAGCAGGGAGACCACCCGGATCAGGTACGAGATCAACGTGGAGAATGGGGTCTGCTCCACGGCCAGGTCGAACATGATGGCCGCCGACTCGGCTCGCGCGAAATCCCGGGCCACGCCGCGCAGCTCGTCGCCGCCGATCCCGCAGCGCCGCGCCATCACGTCCACGTCGACCCCCGCGAGGGCTTCGCGCAGCGTTTCGAAGCCAACGCTGCGCTCTTCGAGAAAGGCGGCGTCGACGAGGCCTTCGCTCGATGCGATGGTCGCCGCCAGCCCTAGCAGAAGGTAGACGTCCGTGCCGGGCCGCAGCCGCACGTGCTGTTCGGCCTGGCGGGTCGTGTCGGTCTCGCGCGGGTCGACCACCACCACCGTGCGCGAGTCGTCCTCGGCGAGCAGCTTGAACGTGTCGTTGGCATTGTGGCCGCGGTTGCTGATGCGGGGGTTCGTGCCCATCACCAGCAGGTAGCGGGCGTTCTCCAGATCGGGATGGAAGAAGACGGTGGGCGCCGAGTCGAACAGCCAATGGTCGACGAGGAAGTGCTGGTGCTTCTCCTGCGCGAAGGCGTTGAACCATTGCTTCGAGCCGACCGCCGAGAGCCAGGTGAGGCCGTAGGCCGCATCCATGTGGTTGGCCTGGCCACCGATCCCGACCAGGCCGATCGCCCGAGGGGAGTGCCGATCGCGGATTTCGCAGAGCTTCTGCGCGATCTCGGCGATGGCGACGTCCCAGGAGATGCGCTCGAAACTCCCGTCCTGGCGGCGCCGCAGCGGGTGCTCCAGCCGCTGGCGGTGGTCCACGTAGCGGTGGATCTGGAAGCCCTTGTTGCAGATGTAGCCGCGCGTGATCGGGTTGCGATCGTCGGCCCGGACGCTCGTGATGCGTCCGTTCTCGACGTCGACGCGCACTCCGCAGTTGTGACTGCACAGCACGCACACCGTCGGGAGATCCTGCGCATCCAGCGGAATCGGAACCTGGGAGATCGACGGATCGATCGTCATCGCGGGGCTCGCCATGGGTTCACTCCTCTGGTGGGCGCACCGGAGCCGATGGGTTCAAGCCGTGTTCACGCTCGCGATCACTTCGCGGGCCTCGAGAACGCCGCCGCACTCCGAACAGCTCAGGGTGGGCGTCGTGGTGTGGCCGCAGCGCCGGTGCACCAGCTCGACCGGCCGCGAACCGCGCGCCATCCAGCGGTCGCCCCAGCGCAGCAGGCTGAGAATCACCGGGTAGAGGTCGCGGCCCTTCGCGGTGAGCCGGTACTCGTGGCGGACGGGTCGCTCGCGATAGCTCCTGCGCTCCAGGATGTCGTGACCCAGCAGCTTCTCGAGGCGCGTCGAGAGCAGATGCGGCGAGAGTTGGAGCGAAGCCTGGAATTGCTCGAAGCGCCGCGCCCCGAGGAAGCAGTCGCGCAGGATGAGCAGGGTCCAGCGGTCGCCGACCACGGATAGGGTGCGGGCGATGGAACAGTCGAGCTCGCCGATCTCCTGCCAGCGCACAGCGCGTTAGTTACTTCAAAACTTGAAGTGATTCAAGCCGCCGCGGCGCGTTTGACCGCCGCGCCCGCGCTCGGCTACGGGTGTCGGTAGCGGAACGCAGGGAGGAGCGCGGTGGGTTGCGAAGAGAACCGACGGATCGTGGAACAGCTGTGGGACTGCCTGTACCGAAAGGATTTCGACGGCGTCGCTTCACACATCGCAGCCGACGGGCACTACGAAGACGTCCCCGCGCCCGACCGGGGGGCCACCGGTCCGCAGAACGTGGTGAAGAGGCTGCGGGTGGGCCTGGACCCGGTCGTGCGCTTCGAGCACGAGGTGCATCGCGTCGTCGCCGAGGACGAGACGGTGGTGGTCGAGCACACCGAGACCTGGCACTTCGAGACCGGCGAGGCCCTGACCAACCAGTTCGTGACGATCCACGTGGTGAAGGACGGCAAGATCGCGCTGTGGCGGGACTACTGGGACCTCAACACGATGATGGCCCAGGCTCCCCAGTGGTGGATCGAGAGGCTCGCGAAGCACGACGAATCCGAGTGGTCTTGAGCGACGCGAGCGGCGCGTCGCCGGGAGCCTAGTGCCCGCGCGGGGGAAGCGTGTCGTCGTCGGCTCCGATCACGACGGAGAGCGCCTGGACGATTCGCCCGGCCAGGATCCGGCAGACCAGCAGGCGCTCCATCTCGATTTGCTGGCTGCCGCGTTGCGCCTCGACGCCGTAGTGGAGCACCGCCCCGCGATCCCCCGCGTAGACGTCGAGCAACGTCGAGCGAAGACCATCCACGATGTCGCCCGCGCCGGCCAGGCGTGCGATGACGGCCTCGCAGCCCCGGAACTCACCCGTGAGTGCGCCCGCACCGTACGCTCGCCACACCACGTCCGGGGCCATCAGCTCGCGCAGGCCGTCGCCGTCGCCCCGCGAGGCGGCCTCCCAGAACCTGCGCGCGATCGCGGCGTTGGGATGACGCGCCCTCGGCCCCTCGCGGCTGCGCTGCTCGTCGTCCTGTGGATTCCGCATCGCCCGCTCACCGTTTCGCGATGAAGATCTGCGTTAGATAGTAGCGTCCGCCGGGTGATCGGACCGTCAGAACTCCGCGAATCCCGGCACCCGCGGAAACGGGATCACGTCGCGGATGTTCGCCATGCCCGTTGCGAACTGGATCACCCGCTCGAAGCCGAGCCCGAAGCCGGCGTGGGGCACCGACCCGAACCGGCGCAGGTCGAGGTACCACCAGTACTTCCGGTCGTCGAGGCCGGCCTGCCGCATGCGCCTCTCGAGCACGTCGTGGCGATGCTCGCGCTGCGAGCCTCCGACGATCTCACCCACCTTCGGCACCAGGACGTCCATCGCCCGCACGGTCCGTTCGTCGTCGTTCAGGTACATGTAGAAGGCTTTGATGTCGGCGGGGTAGTCCGTCACGATCACGGGCCGCCCGATGGCCTCTTCCGTCAGGTAACGCTCGTGCTCGCTCTGGAGGTCGGCGCCCCACTCGACGGGAAACTCGAAGGACTTTCCGCTGCGGCCCAGGATCTCGATCGCCTCGCTGTAACTGATCCGCTCGAACGGGGTCTCGATGATGTGCGTGAGCGTATCGAGGACCGTCTTGTCGATCCGCTGGTTGAAGAAGCGCATGTCGTCGGGACAGCTCTCGAGGACGCTGCGGAAGATCTCCTTCAGGAACGCCTCCGCCAGATCCATGTTTCCGGCGAGTTCGCAGAAGGCCATCTCCGGCTCGATCATCCAGAACTCGGCCAGGTGGCGGCTGGTGTTGGAGTTCTCCGCGCGGAAGGTCGGACCGAAGGTGTAGACGTTGCTGAGTGCCAGCGCCGCGATCTCGGCCTCGAGCTGTCCCGAAACCGTGAGGAATGTCTCGCGCCCGAAAAAGTCCCGGGCGAAGTCGACCGCGCCGTCAGCCTGTCGGGGCGAATTCGCCGGGTCCAGAGCGGAGACGCGAAACATCTCGCCCGCTCCCTCTGCGTCGGAGGTGGTGATGATCGGGGCGTGCAGCAGGATGAAGCCGCGCTCCTGGAAGAAGTCGTGAATCGCCCTCGCCGCCGCGTTGCGCACGCGCAGGACGGCGCCGATCGTATTGGTCCGCGGACGCAGGTGGGCCTGGGTCCGCAGGAATTCGAAGCTGTGACGCTTCTTCTGGAGGGGGTAGTCGTCGTCGACCAATCCGACCACTTCGAGGTGGTTCGCCCTGAGTTCGACGCTCTGCCCCTCGCCCGGCGAATCGACCAGCTCACCGCTGGCGACGACGGCGCAACCCGTGCGGAGCTGTACCAGCTCCGACGCGTAGTTCGGGAGGGCGGGTTCCAGCACCACCTGGAGCCCCGCGAAGCACGAGCCGTCGGAGAGCTCCAGGAAAGACACGCCCTTGGCGTGGCGCGCGGTGCGCACCCAACCGCGCACCGTCACCTCTCCGCCGGCGGAAGGGCGGGCGAGAACGGCTCGGATCGGCTCGCTCACCACCACGGCGCTGGACCTCCACTCACGCGGGTGTGCGCACCACCAGCAGCCGGATCTCCGTCATGTCCTCGATCGCGAAGCGGATTCCCTCGCGACCGAGTCCACTCTCCTTGACGCCACCGTAGGGCATGTGGTCCACCCGCCAGGAGGGCACGTCGCCGATCACGACGGCGCCCACCTCGAGCTCGTCCCAGGCCCGCTGGGCCTTGTAGAGGTCCCGGGTGAAGATGCCGGCCTGGAGCCCGTAGACGCTGTCGTTGACGGCCGCCAGGGCCTCGTCGAAGTCGCGGAAGCGCGAGAGCACCGCGACCGGCCCGAAGGCCTCCCGGCACACGACCTGCTGATCCGGCGGAACGTCTTCGAGCAACGTGGCCTCGAGCATGACGCCGTCGCGCTTGCCACCGCACAGCAGCGCGCCGCCGGACGCGATCGCTTCGCGGATCCATGCCTCGAGCCGCAGCGCCTCCTTCTCGGAGATGATCGGGCCGATGAAGGTCTCGGGATCCTTGGGATCGCCCATCTTCAGGGCCGTCGTGGCCGCGACCAGCTTGTCGCGGAACTCCGCATAGACATCCTCCTGAACGATCACGCGCTGCACACCGATGCAGCTCTGGCCCGACTGGTAGAACGCGCCGAAGACGATCCGCTGGGTCGCGTCCTCGAGGTCGGCGTCTGCATCCACCACCACCGCGGCGTTCCCGCCGAGCTCCAGCACCACCTTCTTCTTGCCCGCCTTGCGTTTGAGCTCCCAGCCGACCTCCGGCGACCCGGTGAAGCTGAGCAGCTTGAGCCGTTCGTCCACAATGAACTGCTCAGCGCCGTCCCGTCGGGCGGGCAGGATCGAAAACGCCCCCCTGGGCAGATCCGTCTCCGCGAGCACCTCGCCGATCATCAGCGCCCCGACGGGGGTCAGGCTGGCGGGCTTGAGCACGAAGGGACAACCCGCTGCGAGCGCCGGGGCGATCTTGTGGGCCGCGAGATTGAGCGGAAAGTTGAAGGGGGAGATGAAGGAGCAGGGACCGATCGGCACGCGCTTCCACATTCCCGTGTAACCTCGGGCACGGGCGCTGATGTCGAGCGGAAGCACCTCGCCGGTGATGCGGACCGACTCCTCCGCCGCGACGCGAAACGTATCCACCAGGCGGGTCACCTCGCCGCGCGCGTCCCGGATGGGCTTGCCGGCTTCGATGCACAGCACCTCCGCCAGCTCGTCGGAACGCTCGGCCAGGCGCGACACGCAGTGACTCAGCACGCGCTGGCGCTCGTAGGCGCCCAGCTCCCGCATCGCCCCTGCCGCCTCGACGGCGAGCGCGATCGCCCGGTCGATGGCCGCGGGATCCGCCAGGGGACCCCGGGTGGCGACCTCCCCGGTGTACTTGTCGGTGACCTCCAGGTCACGATTGGGCGAGACCGGCTCGTTGCCGAGGAAGTGGGGGTAACTCTGTTCCAACGCAGCCCCCAGTCCGATTCCGCTCTCGGTACGCCGCGGGCGAGCCGCTGTCAAGGGCCGCAGGCCGGCCTCCGCTACGCCCCCGTCGAGGGCTCGACGACGCGTTGCG
>JAZFWH010000171.1:0-2133 GCA_036482635.1 Myxococcota bacterium | reverse complement strand
AGGCGGGGTCGCTCCCCGGCGGCGCGGGGAACGTCACCACCACCTGCTCACCACCGATCCACTCGGCGAAGTACTGCAGCGGGTAGTTGACGACGTACACAGAGAGGGGCGCTTCCGGCTCCGCTGCCGCAGGGGCTTCCCTGTCACGGTCCGCGCACGCCAACGCGGTGAGGGCGAGAATCAGCGCGAGGGCTCTCATGACAACAGGAACATCCGGATCGCGGCCGAGCCGAAGCGGCTGGTGAGGGCGGTGAGGCCGGCTGCGGTCGCAGCGGCGAGCACCAGGACGACGACCACCTCCGAGACCAGGACCCCGGCCACCGCGCTGCGCGATCCCCCGATCTTCCACAGGGTCTCGAGCTCCCGGCGCCGCAGCCGCACGCCGAGCCAGAAGACGAGGGCGGCGGTGGCCAGCGTCGCCACGGCCAGCACCGCGACAGCCGCGAGTACGTAGCTCTGGATGGTGAGGATCGTCTCCAGGAGCTCGTCCATCACCTGCACAGGACGCAGGATCTGGGCGATCTGGTCGGCGCCCTCGTAGCGGCCGAGCAGGATCACCCCGGAACGCGCGCTCTCGGGAACAGCAATGACGGCGGTCAGGGGATACCCGGTGAGTTCGCCGTGGAAGTGGAACGAGTCGATGTTGTCGGCAGTGATCTCGTTGTACTGGACGATCGACGCGTTGGCGGTGATCCGGTCGTCGGTGCGCGAGAGCACGGCCGAGGCCGCCTGCGGCGCCGCCAGGTCCTGGTGACCGTGTCCCAGGCCCTCGATGATCCAGGCAGTCTTCACGTCGACGAAGATCGCGCGATCGTCGGGCGTGTGGGCGCGCTCGAGGACGCCCACCACCCGCATGCGCAGCGGGTACACCCCGGCCAGGTCGAAGACGCTCTCGGGAGACGAGACCACGGAATCGCCGGGCCCGGCCTCGAGGGCGCGCGCCGCTTCGGCGCCCAGCACGCACTCGCCCAGCACCGCCATCGGGCGGCCCGCCGCCAGCCGGAGAGAGCGCACCGCGAAGTATTCGAGGGAGGTGCCGACGATGGGGCGCTCTCGAGAGCGGAAGCGGATGTAGAGCGGCACGGCCTCGGCCAGCCCGGATGCAGCGATGCGCTCCGCCTGTTCGTAGGTCGTGGTGTCCGGCGCCTCGGACTCGAAGTAGAGCGAGTTCAGCACCAGCTCGAGGGGGCTCCCCTTCGCCCCCAGCAGCAGGGGCGTCGACTCCGCTCGCGCGGTGAGCTCCGCCGCGCTCTGGCTGACCAGCACGTTGAGCCCCACCGGCAGGTACACGATCAGCGCGATCGACGCGATCAGGATCGCGGTCTTCACCCGGTGGTAGGCGAGGTAGCGCCAGGCCAGATAGAGAACGTCCTTCACGACAGAAGCTCGCGGAAGTCGATCACGCGCTCGAAGCGCTCCAGCAGGTCGCGGTCGTGGGTGACCGTGATCAGTGTCGCTCCGCTCTGCTGGGCGCGTTCGATCAGGATGTCCAGGACCCGCTCCTTGTTGTCGGGATCCAGATTGCCGGTGGGCTCGTCGGCCAGGATCAGCCCAGGGGCGACCAGCAGCGCACGGCACACGGCCACGCGCTGCTTCTCACCCTGGGAAAGGCGCTCCGCCATGCGGTCGAGCTTCTCTCCGATCCCCACGCCGCGGGCCAGCGCCACCGCCCGCTCGCGTGCGGCGGCGTCGAGCGGGAGCGCGGGGCTGATCCGGCACGGCAGCAAGATGTTGTCGAGGACACTCAGGTACTCCAGCAGCTCGAACTCCTGGAAGACCAGGCCGATCCGGCGGATCCGGAATTCGCGCCGCGCCGCGTCGTCGAGATCGGGCAGCGCCACGCCATCGGTGGCGATCCGGCCTGCGCGGGGGAGTGCGATGCCCGCGATCAGGTGGAGGAGCGTGGTTTTTCCCGAACCGCTCGGCCCGATCAGCGCGACCCGCTCGCCCCGCTCCACCACCAACTCCGGGACTCGCAGCGCGAAGTCGCCCTCCCCGTAGCGGAAGTCCAGGTTGCGGATCTCGATCATGGGCGGACTCGGCGAGGCCACGGCTAGAGGCGCTCCTCCTGGATGACGTCGAGGCGGGTGATCTTCCAGGCGCCGTCGACGCGCCGCACCTCGATCTCGGCCT
>JAZFWH010000170.1:0-12399 GCA_036482635.1 Myxococcota bacterium | reverse complement strand
GCGCCCGTCCTCGGCCACCTCCAGGTTGTGGCACAGCAGCGTCGGAAACCCGAGCTGGCGCATCAGCGGCTCGGCGAACTGGTAGAACGTGTCCGAGAGGATCACCACCTGGAAATGCTCGCGCAGCCAGTCCAGGAAGCGCGGAGCCCCTTCCAGCGGCCGCATGCCGCCGATCACCTCGCGGATGTCCGGAAGGCCCAGCCGGTGGTCGGCCAGGATCTGGAGGCGCCGCTTCATCAGCACGTCGTAGTCGGGCTCGTCGCGCGTGGTCAGGCGCAGCTCGTCGATTCCGGTCCGCTCGGCGACGTGGATCCAGATCTCGGGGACCAGGACTCCCTCCAGGTCGAGACAGGCAACGATCAAGGCCACTCCTGCCGCGCGCAGGCCTTTTCGGGCCGGGGAGGCGGGAGCTTACCCGACCGGTTCGCCCCGTTGCAGACCTCTCGCGAACAGAGCGGGACGAACGGCGCAACCCCGCATCTACCTTGGGGAACTGCGGTTCGATACGATGGATCGGATGGTCTCGCCGCGCACCCCCTACCGCGGGCGTCGGTCCCCGCGGGCGCGCATGTACAGGCGCCCCTTGTTCCTCGTGACGGCGCTCGCGCTCGCGGGCATCCTGATCCCCCTGTCCCGGTCCGAGCAGGTGCCGCCCGCGCCGGGCTCCGACCCGGCGGCGAGCGAGCCGGGCGTCTCGTCGGGCCCGCCGCCGGTCACGGTCGAGGTCGATCGGGTCGAGCCCGAGCTGCTCCGCGACGTCGCCACCTTCAGCGGTCAGCTGGATGCCGAGTACTCCGTGCTGCTCAAGCCCGAGACCGACGGCGTGATCGAGGCGATCACCTTCGCGGAGGGGCAAGTCGTGCGCAAGGACGACGTCCTCTACCGCCTGCGCGGCGGGGAGCAGCGGGCGCGGCTGCGCGAGGCCCAGGCCACCCTGGCCCTCAAGCGGGAGGAGTACGGGCGGACGCAGAAGCTGCTCGAGCGCAACGCCGTGTCGCTGGCCCAGGAGGACCGGGCCGAAGCCGAGCTGGAGGTGGCCAAGGCGCGCGTCGAGCTGGCGCAACTCGAGCTCGACCGCACCGAGATTCGCGCGCCCTTCGACGGCGTGGTGGGGCAGCGGCTGGTCTCGCCGGGCGACCGCGTCACCGAGGACGACGAGCTCGTGCGCATCGACGCCGTCGATCGGCTCCAGCTCCGCTTCGCCACCAGCGAGCACGGCGTGGCCTTCGCCCGCCTCGGCGCCAAGGTGGAGCTCTCCGTGGTGGCCTACCCGGGCGAGCGCTTCCCCGGCGAGGTGTTCTTCGTCTCCCCGGCGCTCGACCCGGCCACGCGCCGCATGATCCTCAAGGCCTGGGTTCCCAATCCCAGTGGACGCCTGCGGCCCGGCATGTTTGCGAACGTCGACCTCGAGATCGCTCGCCGCGACAACGTGATCCTGGTGCCCGAGTCCGCGGTGGTCTTCGACCGCCACGGCACCTACGTGTGGCGGCTCGACGAGGATGGCGTCGCCGAGCGCGTTCCGATCGAGACGGGCCTGCGCAAGGGAGGCCGTGTCGAGGTGACAATCGGCCTGCGGCCGGGCGACAGGGTCGTCACGGCGGGAACGCACAAGGTCACGGAGGGCAAGAAGGTGGTCGCGCGCTCGAGCCGCTCGACCAGCCAGGCACTGCACGAGCTCTCGCCCCGCCAGTCCAGCGGGGAAGGTACTTGAGGATCTCGCAGGTCTGCATCGACCGTCCGGTCCTCGCGACGGTGATGTCGCTGATCATCGCGCTGTTCGGGTTGATCGGCTTGACGCGGCTCCAGAACCGGGAGCTCCCCAACGTCGATCCGCCCGTCGTCTCCGTCACCACGGTCCTGCCGGGCGCCGCCGCAGAGGTGGTCGAGACCTCTGTCACCGATCCCATCGAAGACCAGGTCAACGGCATCGAGGGCGTGAAGCACGTCATCTCCAGCAGCCGCGAGCAGGTTTCCGTCGTCACCATCGAGTTCGACCTGGATCGCGACCTCGAGGCCGCCGCCAACGACGTCCGGGACCGGGTGTCCCGGGCGCGCAGCAAACTGCCCGAGGAGACCGAGACTCCGGTCGTCGCCAAGCGCGACTCCGACGCGCGGCCGGTGGTCTGGCTCGCCCTCTCCGGAGCCCACTACGACCAGGTCCAGCTCACCTCGGTGGCCGAGACGCAGGTCGTCGACCGGCTGACCAAGCTCCCCGGGGTGGCGACGGTCATCATCGGCGGCGAGCGCCGCTACTCGATGCGGATCTGGATCGACAACCGGCGCCTCGCCGCCCACGCGCTCACCGTCGCCGACGTCGCGGCGGCACTGCAGCGCGAGAACGTCGACATTCCCTCGGGCCGGCTCGAAAGCTCGGACACCGAGTTCACCGTGCGCAGCCTGGGCGAGCTCCGCACGCCCGACGACTTCGATCGCCTGATCGTGGCCAACGTGGGGGGCGAGGCCGTGCGGCTGCGCGACATCGCCCAGGTGGAGGTAGGAGCCGAGAGCACCCGCAAGCTGGTGCGCTTCAACGGCGTTTCCGCCATCGGCCTGGGTGTCGTGAAGCAGTCGAAGGCCAACACCCTCGAAGTGGCCGACGGCGTGAAGGCCGAGGTGGCCGAGATCCAGCCGGAGCTCCCGCCCGGGCTCGAGCTGGTCGTCGCCTACGACTCCTCCAAGTACATCCGCCAGTCCATCCTGGACGTGTCTCGCACGATCTTGGAAGCGTCGCTTCTCGTCGTGCTGGTGATCTACGTGTTCCTGCGCACCTTCCGCGCGACGCTGATCCCGGCGGTGGCGATTCCGGTCTCGATCCTCGGGGCCTTCCTGTTCCTCTACTTCCTGGGCTTTACGATCAACACGCTCACGCTGGTGGGCATCACCCTCGCGATCGGGCTCGTGGTCGACGACGCGATCGTGGTGCTCGAGAACATCACGCGCTGGATCGAGTCCGGCGCGACGCGCATGGAGGCGGCCCGGCGCGGCATGGAGGAGATCTCGTTCGCCGTGGTCGCCGCCACCGTGTCCGCCGTGGCGGTCTTCCTCCCGCTCACTTTTCTCACCGACACCACGGGCCGGCTCTTCCGCGAGTTCGCGGTCACGGTGGCCGCCGCGCTCGCCGTCTCCGGCTTCGTGGCGGTGACCCTGTCTCCGGCGCTCTGCGCGCGCGTGCTGCGGCCCGCTCGCAGGGAGCACGGCTTCAAGCGGGTCCTGGCCGGCTTCTTCGACCGGCTCGCGGCGCTCTACGCCGCGCTGCTGGCACGGGTCCTGCGCCGGCCGGGGCGGTTCGTCGCCATCGGCGCCGCCTGGCTGGCGCTCGGCGTGTTCCTCTACCCGCAGATCGATCAGGAGCTGATCCCCAAGTCGGACCGCAACGTCGTGTTCGTGTGGACCAACGCCCCCGAGGGCAGCACGATCGACTACATGGACCGCTACCAGGCCGAAGTGGAGCGGATCGTCAGCGCTGCGCCCGGGGTGGCTCGGGTGTTCTCGGTGATCGCTCTGGGGCTGGACGCGCCGGGTCTGGTGAACCAGGGGATCGTGATCGGCGGGCTCGAGAACGCCTGGGAGAGCGAGCGTCGCGATCACGAGGAGATCAGGGAGTCGCTCTCGAGCCCGCTCGCCGAGGTCGCGGGGATCAAGGCCTATCCGACCACGCCGTCGCCGCTCAGCGGGTTCCTCGCCTCGCCCGTCTCCTTCGTGGTGCTCGGCCACGACCTGGAAGACCTGAAGCAGGTGAGCGAGGAGATCGAGCAGCGCATCGAGAGCCACGGCGGCTTCCGCAACGTCCAGAGCAACCTCTACCTGAACAAGCCGCAGCTCGAGGTGAAGATCGACCGCGATCGGGCGAGCGACCTGGACCTGTCGGTCCGGGACATCGCGACGACGCTACAGATCCTGCTCGGGGGGCTCGACCTCTCGAGCTTCAAGCTCCAGGGCGAGACCTACAACGTGATGGTGCAGCTCCGCCCGCACGAGCGCGACGACCCCCGCGACCTGCTCGAGCTCTACGTGCGCGGCTCGAACGACGCGCTCATCCCGCTGGCGTCGGTGATCCACACCCGCGAGACCATCGCGCCCCGCGAGATCCCGCACTACAACCGGCAGCGCTCGGTCTTGATCTCGGCCAACCTGATGGACGGATTCTCCCAGGGTGAGGGCCTCGAGGCCGCGCTGGGGATCGCCCGCGAGGTGCTTCCCGACCAGAGTTACCAGGTGCGCTTCACGGGCGAGGCGGAGAAGTTCATCGAGTCTGGCAACGCCCTGGCTTTCGCCTACGGGCTGGCGGTGATCGTCGTGTTCCTCGTGCTGGCGGCCCAGTTCGAGAGCTTCCTGCACCCGCTCACCATCCTGGTCGCGGTGGCGCTGTCGTTCACCGGCGCCCTGGTCGCCCTCTGGATCACGAGTCAGCTGAACGAGCGAGGGTTCGTGAAGCTGCCGGGCACGCTCAACCTGTTCAGCAAGATCGGCATGGTGATGCTGGTGGGCCTGGTCACGAAGAACTCGATCCTGATCGTGGAATTCGCAAACCGGCTGCGCGCCCGCGGCCTCGATCTGGTGGAGGCCGTCTCCCAGGCGTCGCAAACCCGCTTCCGCCCCATCCTGATGACGGCCCTGGCCACGATGATGGGAATCCTGCCGATCGCGCTCGGGCGCGGGGCGGGTGGCGAGTCGCGGGCCCCGCTGGGCATCGCCGTCGTGGGTGGCATGTTCTTCTCGACGGTGCTGACCTTCTTCATCGTGCCGGCCACGTACGTCGTCTTGGCGCGGACGCGCGACTGGATGGGGAAGCGCGTGAGTTCCTCCGAGCCGGAAGCCGCCGCTCCCTCCGCCGCCGCGGGCTCGTGACGGTGTGACCGACCTCCAGGCGTTCGTCCTGGGAATCATTCAGGGACTCACCGAGTTCCTTCCCGTTTCCAGCTCGGGCCATCTGGTGATGGCCCAGGCGCTGGCCGGCGTGCGCGAGAGTGGACTGCTGTTCGAGATCGGCGTTCACGTCGCCACGCTGGCATCGGTGCTGATCTTCTACCGGCGCCGCGTCGTGTTTCTGGCGGCCGGTGCGCTGCGCGGGCGCCGCGGCGAGCTGCGCTACGCAGGCAAGCTGGCGGTGGCGACGCTCCCCGCGGTCGCGGCCGTGCTCGCCTTCGGAGACCTGCTCGAAGCGCAGTTCGACGCACCGCCGGTGACCGGGATCTGCCTGCTGCTCACCGGGGTGATCCTGTGGACGACGCGGCGCACAATCGTCTCTGCGCGGCTCCCCGAGCCCAGCTGGGCCGCCGCGCTGTGGATCGGCTGCGCCCAGGCGCTGGCGATCCTGCCGGGCATCTCGCGCAGCGGGGCGACGGTGGCGGCTGCCCTGGCGCTCGGCGTTGCGCCCGCCGCGGCCGCCGAGTTCTCGTTCCTGATGAGCGTGGTCGCCATCGCCGGCGCCGCCCTGCGCGCCGCACCGGAGCTGGCGGCCGCCGCGCCGGAGCAGACCGCAGCGCTGGCGGTGGGCGCCGCCGCCGCCCTCGTGTCCGGGGTGGCCGCGATCTGGCTGTTCGTGCGCCTGTTGCGGAGCGGGGGCTTCCACCGCTTCGCGTACTACACCTGGGCGGTGGGCACCGCCTTCCTGATCTGGCTCGCCGTGACTTGAGGGCCTACGGCTCGAGGATCGGGTGGAGGCTCTGTGCGGGCACCGTCTCGCGCAGCTTCTTCAGCGCCCGGGCCTCGAGCTGGCGCACCCGCTCTCGCGACAGACCGAGCGACTGCCCGATCTGCTCCAGGGTGTGCTCCTCCTCGCCGCCCAGGCCGTAGCGGAGCCGCAGGATCAGCTGCTCGCGGGCCGTCAGTACCCCGATCAGGTAGCCGACGCCCGAGCGCATGCGCTCGCCGTCGAGACCCCCGTCCGGAGCTATCGACAGCGGATCTGCCACGAAGTCCTCCAGCCGCTTCTCCGTTCCGGCGACCGAGGACTCCAGCGAGATCGCCTCTCGCGAGAGCAGGTCGAGGGCTTCGAGGGCATTCGTGTCGGTGCCGAGCTCCGGCGCCAGCTCTGCCGGCGACGGCTCGCGGCCGAGCTTTCCGGTGAGCTCGGCGCGTACGCGTTGGCTGCGCTGAAGCCGGTCGTGCACGTGGGACGGCAGGCGAATCGTGCGCGAGTGGTTCTGGATGGCGCGCACCAGCGCCTGGCGGATCCACCACACCGCGTAGGTCGAGAACTTGAACCCGCGCCGGTGGTCGAACTTCTCCACGGCGCGGATCAGCCCCAGGTTCCCCTCCTGGATCAGGTCGGGGAAGGAGAGGCCGAGGTTCCGGTAGTCCTTCGCGATGGCGACCACGAGCTTCAGGTTGTGCTCGATGAAGCGGTTCTTCTCCTCAGTCATCCGCTCCTGGGCCGTCTCGACGGACTCGACCAGCTCCTGGAGGCGAGCGCGAGGCACTCCTGCCCAGGTCTCGAGCTGCTTGTACTTGCGCGTCCCGCGCCGGACCTTCTTCAGGGTCTCGGCCAGCAGCAGCGCCCGGTGGCGAAGGTCGGCGAGCACGACCAGGGAGAGGTGTGCACCCTTGAGCTCGCGGATGATCCTTGCGTCGATCCGCTCCTGCTGCTTGGCCGCGGTGCGTGCCGGCAGCCGGTCGCGCTGGCCGAGGAGCGTGCGCAGGCGCTTCACCGCCCGCTCGACGCGTGCTGCGATCTCGCCGGTCTCCTCGTCGCCCACCGACTCCGAGAGCTTGGCGCCCGTGTGCGCCAGTGAGCGCAGGGCGTCCCAACGCTCGACGACGTAGCGCGCCGAGCACGGAATCGCGTAGAGGCTCCCACGCAGCTCGGCGGTGGCCGTCTCGAGCTCCTTCGCGAGGATTACCTCTTCCTCGCGCCGCAGGGTCCGCGTGCCGCCGATCTCCTGGAAGTAGGACTCCAGGGGACGGCGCTCGCGCCCGGGGTCGAGCTCGTCTGCAGAAACCGCACGGGCTGCCCCCGTCGTGGCAGACGCGGCCTTCCCGGCGGGAGTGACACCTCGCGTTTCTTGCGGCTTCACTGGATTCCCCTCGATTCCCCAGCGCGCTTCGGCTCTAGAAGCTCAGATACCGCCTGGGCAAGTCCGGTTTCACGGTTCCACCCCAGCGGCCGCCCGCCTTGGCCTGTCCGGATCCAAGACGCATCCGCCACCCAGCTCTCTGCGCCCGCGCGTGCGGTCTGCAGGGGGCCAGCCAAACGGCTTCTCGCCGCTGGTTGTTCGGGGGTCAACCAGGCAGCCCGGTATGTTGCAGCCTTCCTGCGCAAATAGCTAGCCCTTTTCGGCAATCTTTTCGGCTCCGTCCCGCGCTCGCGGCCCGGGGCCGGCCTTCGCACCTTCATCACGACACCCCCCAGACAGCCCGGCGGCCCCTCGCGCCGGTCTCCCTCAGTAGTACCGCTCGGGGGCCCGCGGGTGACGTCGAAAGGCCGCGCGGCTTGCCCCCCGGGGAGTTCTCGGCCCGGATCCCTTCCCGCCTCGCCTCCCGGTCCGGCGGATCTGCTACAGTACTGACCAGTCAGTACCGCGCGCCCGCGCACAGGCCGATGACGTCGCCGCCGGACAACGACTCTGCCCCGGACAAGCGCCTCCGGATCCTCGAGGCGGCGCTCGAAGTCTGTGAGAAAAGCGGCGTCGATGGCGCCCGCATGGAAGAGGTGGCCGCCCGGGCCCAGGTGTCGAAGGGCACCCTCTACCGCTTCTTCGAGAGCAAGGCCGACCTCTTCCTCGCGACGATCCTGGCGTCCTACGAAGAGTCGCTTCGCATCGTGGAGGCCGAGGCGAGCCGTGGCGCCGATCCGCGCGCGCGGCTCGAGCACGCACTCGACGGACTCACCCGGGTGCTGGCGGCGGTCTCCCCGCGCATGAACGTGCACTACCAGGCGTGGGGTGTGGTCGCGAAGGACCCGGTGTTCAAGCAGCGCCTCTACGGCTTCCTGAGCGACTTCCACGCGGCGCGCGACGAGGAGTTCGCCGAGATCCTGCGCGAGGGCGCCCAGCGCGGGGCCTTTCGTCCGGACATCGACGTAACGGCCTTCGCGGACGGGATCTCGGCGTTGCTCGGCGGCTTTCTCTACCGGGCGACCTTCGATTCGCAGCGCGCCACGCCGCAACGCCTGCGCGCCTGCTTCGACGAGCTGGTCCGGGGGACCGTGCTCGCGGTGGGCACGGCCGGGGAGGGTGGGCGCGATGGCTGAGGCCCGGCGCGGGAGCCCCGGGCTCAGAGCGGGGCTGCTCGTGGCGGCTGGGGTCCTGGCGGGGGCCGGCGTGTTCCTGATGCGGACCGCGCCCCGGCCCGAGCCCCTGGCGGCCGCGGGTGAGGTGGCCGCGCTGCGCAGGGTGGCGACCCGCGCGGTGCAAGCCGTCGAGGTCCGTCCCCGGGTCGAGATCGCCGGCGTGCTCGAGAGCCGCCGCAGCGTGGAGCTCTTCGCGGAGACCCGCGGCTCGGTCATCGAGCTCGGGGCCGAGGAGCTGGACCGCGTGGCGGCCGGGCAGCTGCTGGTCGAGATCGATCCCCTGCTCGCGGAGGTGGCCGTGGAGAGCGCCGCGGCCTCGCTGGTGCGCCGCGAGAGCGAGCTGGCGCTGGCCCGTTCGCACCTGGCGCGGCGTCGGAGCCTGGCGGAGCGCGGCGTGGCCAGCGAGTCCGACCTGGAGGACGCCGAGAACGCGGAGAAGGTGGCGGCGGCGGTGCTGCGCGAGAGCCGCGCCGAGCTCAGGCGCGCGCGCGACGACCTCTCCAAAAAGACGATCGTCGCCCCGTTCGCCGGCGTGCTGCGCTCGTTTCCGGTGGAGGTCGGCGAGTACCTGCGCGAGGGCGAGCAGCTCGCCGAGCTGTTGGACCTCTCGACGGCGCGCGCCACGATCGCGCTCTCCGACCGGGAGGTGGTCGCGGTCCGAGCGGGGCAGCGCGTCGAGGTCGTGGTGGAGGCCTATCCCGGCGAGAAGTTCGAGGGTCGGATCCTCCGGGTCGGTGCCGCCGCCGATTCCGTCACCAAGAAGTTCCCGATCCAGGTGGAGCTGCCCAACGCGCAAGCCCGGTTGCTCCCCGGCATGGTGGCGCGGGTGGTGCTCGATCTCGGCGAATCCAGCCCGCGCACCGTGATTCCGCGCGACGCCACGGTGGACGAGTTCGGCCTGCGCTTCGCCTACGTGATCCGCGCGGAAGGCGAGGGCGACCGGCTGGTGGCCCGGCGCCGCCGCCTGGCCGTGCGCCCCATGCCGTTTCGGCCCGCTGATTTCGAAGTGATGGCCGGCCTCGTCGAGGGGGAGGAGATCGCCGTGACCGGCGTCCGGGAGCTGCGCGACGGCGAGCGCGTGCTGCGCGAGAACGGCAAGTCGAGCCGGGTGCGCGACGCACCCACAGCGAACGGAGGGGCGCGATGAGCCTTCCGGCCTTCTCGGTGCGCCAGATCGTCATGGTCAATCTGGTCTTCGTCCTGCTGATGATGGCCGGGGTCCAGGTCGCGCGGCGCATTCCGGTGGACTTCTTCCCCGACATCTCCTTCAACACCGCCAACGTGATGACCATCTGGGCGGGTGCCTCGCCTGAAGAAGTGGAGCGCCTGCTCACCAAGAAGCTCGAAGACGAGATCGAAGACGTCCAGGGCATCAAGGAGCTCAAGAGCTTCTCGAGTCACGGCCTCTCGCAGATCAACGTCGAGTGGGACGAGACGTTGTCGGACCTGGAGTACGAGGCCGCACTCAACGACCTGAGGGCCGCCATCGACCGAGTCGACGACCTGCCCCAAGGCGCCGAGACGCCCGTCCTCACCGAGCTGTCGGTCTCCGAGGTCTACGAAATCTGCATCGTGGAGATCGCGGACGTCGCGGGCGTCGGAGAGTACACGCAGCGCGAGGTGGCGCGGGACCTGCGCGATCGCCTGGAGCGGATCCCGGGCCTGCGCAAGGCCAAGCTGCGCGGGGCCCGCGACCGCGAGATTCGTGTCTTGGTCGACAAGAACCGCGCGCACCAATACGACATCACCCTGGCCGAGATCCATCGGGTGATCGCGCAGAACAACCAGAACTTCGCCGGCGGATCCTTCACCAATTCGCAGGCGCAGGAGATCACGGTGCGGGGGCTCGGGCAGTTCGTCTCGCCCGAGAGCCTGTCGCGCACCGTGGTGAAGAAGAACCCGAATGGCAGCCATGTGCGGCTGCGCGACACGGCCGACGTGGTTTCCGGCTTCGCCAAGCGCGTGGCGTACGGTCGCTACAACGACGACCCCTCCATCACGCTGGCCATCTCGAAGGAGGCGGACGCCGACCTGATCGACCTGGTGGCGCTGATCCGCGCCGAGGTCGAGCAGTACGCCAGGACGCTGCCCCAGGGCCTGGAGCTGACCATCTCCTGGGACGGCTCCGAATACGTGGCGACGCGGATCGGGATCATGCGCTCGAACCTGCTGCTGGGCGTGGTGTTCGTCATCTTCGTACTGTGGCTGACGGTCGGGTTCCGCAACGCCATGCTTGCGATCATCGGGGTGCCCTTCTCGTTCCTGGCGGCGGTCATCCTGTTCCCGGTGTTCGGCATCACCATCAACGCGCTCTCGTTGGTGGGCTTCATCATGGTGTCGGGGATGCTGGTGGACGATGCCATCATCATCCTCGAGAACATCTACCGGCACATCGAAGACGGGACACCGCTGCGCGAGGCCGTGGTGAAGGGCGCTGAGGAGGTGATGTGGCCCGTCACCGCCGCCATCGCCACCACCGTGGCGGCCTTCATCCCCATGCTCACCGTCTCCGGAACCAGCGGCGAGTTCATGTCGATCCTGCCCAAGACCGTGATCGTGTGCCTGATCGGGTCGCTCTTCGAGGCGCTGATCATCCTTCCCGCCCACTACCTGGACTTCGGCAGCCGCAAGCGGGCCTCGCAATCGCTGGCGGAGCTTCCCCCTGGCCCCGGCCTGCGCCGCTGGAGCTACGGCCTGCGGGCGCGGGTCGAGGCGGGGTTGGATCGTTTTCGCGACCTCTACATCACCGCCCAGCAGCGGGTGCTCGAACAGCGCTACGCCTTCCTGGTGATGAGCGCGGCGGCGCTGTTCTTCGCGGTCGCACTGGTCCGCCACGTCAAGGTCGATCTCTTCCCGAGCGACTTCAACCAGCTGATCACCTCCATCGAGGCGTCGACCGACTACGGACTCGACCAGTCCGACCGGGTCGTGAAGGGCTTCGAACGCGCGCTCGACCCGATCCGCGACCAGCTCACCGACGTCTCTACGGTGGTCGGAGTCGGCCTGAACGCGGACCAGGTCCCGATCGTGGGCGTGAACCAGGCCATGCTGTGGATCTCGTTCCCCAGCACCCGCGCCAACGTCGCGGACCCGGACCGCGTACTGAACCTGCTGCGCGAGACCTTCGACGCGCACGCGCGCGCGCATCCTGAGGGCATCGTCTCCTACCGGGTGCAGCCACCCCGCAACGGACCTCCCATCGGCAAGCCGGTCGCGATCCGCATCCAGTCGGACGAATACGCCGTGGCCAAGCAGATCGCCGAGCAGATGAAGGCGGAGCTCGCGTCCATTCCGGGCGTCTACAACATCGAGGACAACGTGCCGCTCGGCCCGCGCGAGCTGCGCGTCGCGCTGGACGAGCATCGCGCCTCGATCCACGGGCTCGCCTTCGACGACGTGGGCTTCGCCCTGCTCGCCGCAAACGACGGGTCGGTCCCATCCACCTTCAAGGACCCCACCTCCGACGAGGACGTGGACATCCGGGTCCTGCTCCGCGAGGACCAGCGTCGCAGCATCGCCGACCTGCTGGACGTCGAGCTGCGCACCCCGGCGGGGTACCTGGTGAAGGTGGGCGACGTGGCGTCGGTCGAGCTCGGGCGGGCCTACCAGCGGCTCTACCACTTCGACGCCCTGCGCGCGGTCGTGGTCTACGCCGACGTCGACAACCAGCAGGCCACGTCGGTTTCGGTCAACCAGGCGATGCAGGCGAAGTTCCGCGACGTTCCCGAGCGCTACCCGGGCACGAGTCTCGTGTTCGGCGGCGAGTTCCAGGCCACCGACGATGCCTTCTCCGACATGCGGCGCGCCTTCCTGCTGGCCGTGGTGGCGATCTACGGGATCCTGGCCACCCAGTTCCGGTCCTACGTGCAGCCGCTGGTCGTGATGAGCGTGATCGCCTTCTCGTTCATCGGCGTGACGATCGGCATGTACCTGCTCGACTACTCGCTCTCGATGTACGTGCTGTACGCCATCGTGGGCCTGGCCGGGATCGTCGTGAACGACTCACTGGTATTGATCGACTTCGTCAACCGGGAGCGCCGGCGGGGCACGCCGGCTTTCGAAGCGGTGCGGCTGGCGAGCTACAAGCGCTTCCGCCCCATCCTGCTCACGACCGTCACCACCGTCACGGGCCTGGCGCCCATGGCGTTGGGCATCTCCGGCTACTCGCG
>JAZFWH010000169.1:0-7058 GCA_036482635.1 Myxococcota bacterium | reverse complement strand
GCCAGCGCCTTGATCTTGGGGAGATGGACCCACGGCACCCCGGCCAGGTCGTGATGCTCGTTGTGGTAGCCGATGTTGAAGGCGATCGGGTTGAGCCAGCCGTAGTAGGAGTAGGTCTCCTGTCCTTCGACCACGGTGTAGTGCTCCTGGATCCAGCGCGCACCCAGGGGATGGAGCCCGACGCCGAAGAACGTCGAGAGAAGCACGTAGCCGAGCCCCTGCCAGCCGCACACGAGCCAGACCACGAGGTCGGTGGCCACGATCACCGCGAGGTTGATGGCCAGCCACTTGTCGAAGAACTGCTTCTTGAGCCGCAGCGGTCGGATTGTCTCGATCAACGAGAAGATCATCAGCCATGCGGCCTTGCGCAGCGGCGAGTTGCCCACCAGACGCGCCTCCCAGTGGAAGGCGAGGTCGGCATCGTACTCGTACTCGTCCAGGTGGGAATGGTGGAGCAGGTGGAACGTCCGGAACGACATGGCGCTCGGGATGCCCTGCCCGACGTTGCAGGCGATGCCCCACAGGCGGTTGGCCGGGGCCGACCGGACGACCAGGTTGTGGGTGGCGTCGTGGATCAACACGAACAGCCCGTGGCTCGCGAAGGCGCCGATCAGGTACGCGCAGCCGATCACCCAGAGCCAGCCCGCGTCGCGCAGTGCGAACGCCATCAGCATCTGCAGCAGGACGACGCCGCTGATGCACAGGCCGGTGAGCGGATACGGGCCGAAGTACTGGCGCACCTCCGGGTAGCGCCGGAGGATTTCCTGCGCCCGGCGGATGTGCGGATTGCGGCTGTGCGTGACCGAGTAGCCTGATCGCATAGATAAGGGGGCCCGTGGGGGAGAGACGCCTTCCCTGCTGGGTGCAGGGCAGAGAGCACAGGGTAAGCGCCACGCCCGGATTCTTCAATGCGCCCCCGGGACCGCGTGGCCTGGGGGGAAAGCCCTCACTTCCCCGGGGAACCGCCCGGCGACCTTGCGCTGCTATGCTCACGCGCTCGCCGGACCCCCAGGGCGACATGCGAGGCCGGAATGAAGCTTGGCACGCGTTTTCGAGAGCTGGGTCCGCGCGGCTTCGCCCGCTGGGTCGTGATCAAGCGCATCGGCAAGCCGCTGTTCCGCAAGCTCGACGAGTTCATGGGGCGCGAGTCACTGGTGGGAGACCCCGCCGTCTTCGACAGCCGGCTGTTTCCCTGGGTGGCGGACCTCGAAGCCCACTGGGAGGACATCCGGCGCGAGCTCGACGCCCTGCTCGAGTGGCGCGAACACCTGCCCGCCCTTCAGGAGCTCCAGCCCGACCAGTACAAGGTCTCCTGGGACGATCAGTGGAAGGCCTTCGTGCTGTACGGCTACGGCTTCCGCTCGGACCGCAACTGCGCCCGCTGTCCCGAGACGTCGCGGCTGCTCGAGAGCATCCCGCACATGACCTCCGCCTGGTTCTCGATCCTCGCGCCCGGAAAGCACATCCCGCGCCACGCCGGCGTCACCAAGGGCGTGGTCCGCTGTCACCTCGGCCTGGTGATACCCGCCAAGCGAGAGCGCTGCGTGATGAAGGTGGCCGACGAGCCGTGCAGCTGGGAGGAGGGCAAGTGCCTGCTCTTCGACGACAGCCGCAAGCACGAGGTGTGGAACGACACCGACGAGGAGCGGGTCGTGCTGCTGCTCGACGTCGAGCGCCCCATGGCCTGGCGGGGGCGGGCGGTGAACCGACTGCTCCAGCGCATCCTGCGCCTGAGTCCCTTCGTGCGCGACGCGCGCCGCAACCAGCTGGCCTGGGAGGAACGCATGGAGGCCGTGGAGGCCGTGCAGGGCGCGCCCCGCGGCTCCCGCAGCGAGGCGTCCTCTTCCCCTCCCGCGAGCGCGTAGCCAGCCGATCCGCCCCCCCAGGAAGGAGGCCCGCTCGATGGGAGTGGCTCTCGTCACCGGCGCCTCATCGGGCATCGGCCGCAGCCTGGCGCGCCGCATCGCCGCGCACGGCGACGCCGTCGCCGTCCTCGCCCGCCGCGCGGAGCTGCTCGACGAGCTGGTCGGCGAGATCGAACGAGCTGGCGGACACGCCCTGGCCCTGGCCTGCGACGTGACCGACCGGGCCGGCGTGCTCGAGGCCGTGCGCGCGGCCGAGAGCCGGCTCGGACCCATCGACTGCCTGGTGGCCAACGCCGGAGGAGGAGAGGCCACCTTCGCCGAGAGCTTCTCTGCCCAGCAGGTCGAGGACGTCCTGGCCCTCAACGTCGGCGGCGTGGCGAACTGCATCGAGGCCGTGCTGCCGGGCATGCTCGAGCGGGGCTCCGGCCAACTGGTCGCGGTGAGCAGCCTGGCGGGCTACCGGGGCGTGCCGACGGGCGCCGCCTACTCGGCGGCGAAGGCCGCGCTCACCAACCTGATGGAGAGCTTGCGGATCGACCTGCGCGGCCGGGGGGTCGACGTGACGCTGATCGCGCCCGGCTTCGTGCGCACCAAGCCCGGCGCGAAGAAGAAGCGGAGCAAGCCCTTCTCGCTCGATCTGGAGGTGGCCACCGCGCGGATGCACCGGGCCATCCTCACGCGCGAGCCGTACCTGGCCTTCCCGCGCCCCGTCGCGTGGGCGGCCGCCCTGGGGCGGGCCTTGCCGGCAGCGCTCTACGACCGCCTGCTCGCGGCGCGCGGTCGCAAGCGCGTGGAGAAGCCGCACACCTCCGCTTGACGCCGGCCCGCAACGCGGCCTGCGGCTGTTACCCTCCCGCGCCAGCGCGGAGGCGAGCCGTCGATGAGCCAGGGCCAGGGAACCCGGCCGTACCCGGAGGTCGAGCCCCAGCTCGACCTGCCCGCGCTGGAGCGCCGGGTGCTCGACTTCTGGGACCGGGAAGCGATCTTCGCCGCTTCCACCGAGAACCGACCGGCCGGGGAGGACGGGCGCAACGAGTTCGTCTTCTACGACGGACCGCCCTTCGCCAACGGCCTGCCCCACTACGGGCACCTGATCACCAGCTACATCAAGGACATCGTGCCGCGCTACCAGACCCTGCGCGGCCGCCGGGTCGAGCGCCGCTTCGGCTGGGACTGCCACGGGCTGCCGGCCGAGATGGAGGCCGAGAAGGAGCTCGGCGTGGCCGGGCGCGCCGCGATCATCGACTACGGCATCCAGCGCTTCAACGACCACTGCCGCAGGTCGGTGCTGAAGTACACCAAGGAGTGGCAGCGTTCCGTGAACCGCGCGGCGCGCTGGGTCGACTTCGAGAATGACTACAAGACGCTGGACCTCTCCTACATGGAGAGCGTGATCTGGGCCATCAAGCAGCTCTGGGACAAGGGCCTGCTCTACGAGGGCTATCGCGTGATGCCCTACTCCTGGGCCGCGCAGACCCCGCTCTCGAACTTCGAGACGCGCCAGGACGACGCCTACCGGGAGCGCCAGGACCCGGCCATCACCGTGCGCTTCGAGCTGGAGCCCGCCTCTGGGGAGGAGCGTCCCACCGAGCTGCTGGCCTGGACCACGACGCCCTGGACCCTGCCCTCGAACCTGGCTCTCGCCGTGGGGCCGGAAATCGACTACGCCGTCTTCGAGCAGGGTGGCCGGCGTCTCGTGCTGGGCGAGGCCACCGTGGCCAAGTACGAACGCGAGCTGTCCGACGCCCGCCGTGCGGGCAGCGTGCGCGGCCGCGAGCTGGTCGGCCGCCGCTATCGGCCGCTCTTCCCGTTCTTCGAGGACACGCGTGCGGCCTTCCGCGTGCTGGCGGGTGACTTCGTCGACACCGAAGAGGGCACCGGCATCGTGCACATGGCGCCGGGCTTCGGCGAGGACGACATGGAGGCGTGCCAGGCGGCGGGCATCCCGGTGGTGTGCCCCGTCGACGACGCGGGCTGCTTCACCCGCGAGGTGCCGCCCTGGGCCGGCCTCCAGGTCTTCGAGGCGAACCGCGACATCATTCGAGCCCTGCGCGAACACGGCGCCCTCTTCCAGCACAAGAGCTACGTCCACAACTACCCGCACTGCTGGCGCACGGACGAGCCCCTCATCTACAAGGCGCTCCACTCCTGGTACGTCAAGGTCACGGACCTCCGCGAGCGCATGCTCGAGAACAACCGCCAGATCCACTGGATCCCGGCCCACATCCGGGACGGGATCTTCGGCCACTGGCTGGCGAACGCCCGCGACTGGTCGATCACGCGCAACCGCTTCTGGGGAACGCCCATCCCGATCTGGAAGAGCGACGATCCGAACCACCCGCGCATCGACGTCTACGGAAGCCTGGACGAGATCGAACGCGACTTCGGCGTGCGGCCCGCGGACCTGCACCGCCCGCACGTGGACGAGCTGGTGCGGCCCAATCCCGACGATCCCAGCGGCGCGAGCCGCATGCGTCGCGTCGCTGACGTCCTGGACGTCTGGTTCGACTCGGGCGCGATGCCCTTTGCCCAGGTGCACTACCCCTTCGAGAACCGCAGCTGGTTCGAGAAGCACTTTCCCGCCGATTTCATCACGGAGTACGTCGGGCAGACGCGCGGCTGGTTCTACACGCTGTTGGTGCTCTCCACCGCCCTCTTCGACCGGCCGCCCTTCCGCAACTGCCTGTGCCACGGGCTGATCCTCGACGAGAACGGCAAGAAGCTCTCGAAGCGCCTGCGCAACTACCCCGATCCCGAGCAGGTGTTCGAGCGCATCGGCTCGGACGCCCTGCGCTGGTTCATGGTGTGCTCGCCGGTAGTGAAGGGCGGCGAACTCCGCATCGACCGCGAGGGCAAGGGCATCGCCGACGCGGTGCGACGGGTCGTGAACCCGATCTGGAACGCCTACTACTTCTTCTGCCTGTACGCGAACACTGACGGCTATCGAGCGCGGCTTCGCAGCGACTCGACGCGCACGCTCGACCGCTACGCGCTGGCCAAGACCCGTGAGCTGGTCGTGAACCTGGGCGCCGACCTGGACCGCTACGAGCTGTCCTCGGCCTGCCAACGCGTGCTGGTGTTCATCGACGCCCTCAACAACTGGTACATCCGGCGCAGCCGCGACCGGGTGTGGCGCAGCGGCCAGGACGACGACAAGCGCGACTTCTACGACACGCTCTTCACCGTGCTCGTCACCCTGTGCCGCGCGGTGAGCCCGCTGCTGCCGATGGTGTGCGAGGAGATCCATCGGGGGCTCACGGCCGAGCGGAGCGTGCACCTCTCGAACTGGCCCGACGTCGAGGACCTGCCCGCGGACCGGGAGCTGGTGGCCCAGATGGACCGGGTCCGCGAGGTCTGCTCGGCCGCGCTCGCGCTGCGCGCGGCGAAGCACGTGCGCGTGCGTCAGCCGCTGGCGAGCCTCACCGTCTGCGGCAGCGGGTTGGAGGGGCTGCGGCCCTACGTCGAACTGGTGCGCGAAGAGGTCAACGTGAAGCGGGTCGAGTTCAGCGACGACATCTCGCGCTATGCGGACTTTCGCCTGCAGGTAAACGCGCCGGTGGTCGGGCCGCGGCTGGGAGCCGCGATGAAGCAGGTGATGGCCGCCGCGCGCCAGGGCGAGTGGGAGCACGGCGAGGACGGCGGCGTGCGGGTCGCCGGTCAGCAGCTCGCGGCGGGCGACTTCGAGCTCCTGCTCCAGCCCCGCGAGGGCGTGGTCTGCGAGGCGCTGTCCTCCAACGACGCCATCGTCGTGATCGACCTCGAGCTCAGCGACGAGCTCGTGCGCGAGGGCCACGCCCGCGACGTCGTTCGCGCGGTGCAGCAGGCGCGCAAGGCGGCGGGACTGCACGTCTCGGACCGCATCCATCTGGTGCTGGCCCTGCCGGGGACGCTGGCCCAGGCCGTGGACAGCTTTCGCGACTACGTCCAGGAGCAGACCCTGGCCATCCGGCTCGAGCTGGCCGACGCCCTGGAGACCGCCGACGGCTTCTCGGTCCACGAATCCCGCCTGGGCGGGGAGGCGCTGCGCATCGGAATCGCCCGCTCCGAGCCACCGCCCGCGCCGGAGGCGTGAGCCGCCGTCATCCCCAGCGGACCCGTTCCGCGGCGCCGCGGTCCCTCACGAGCCCGCAACCGATCCGCAGCTCGGCCGCTACCCCTCTCGGCCGACTGCCTTCTCCCAGGGCTCAAGTGGACCGGTGCGGGTACCGACCCGGAAGGGTGGCGCGGTCGTCGCAGCGGTCGCGGGGGGGAGCCGGTGGCGCACGCGGGGATGCTGGATCGCTACCGCAAGGCCGCGCGCACGCTGTCGCACCGCGTCGACGACTACGGGCGGATCGGACGCCGGAGCTTCTCGGCGCGGCTGCACGCCTGGGCGGGGCGCCCCGAGGCGTCGCTGCTCGAGCACGCGCAGCTGATCCGGCACGTCAAGCGCTCGCGCGAGTCCATGCGTTCCTACCGGCGCATCGAGGAGCTGGTCGCGCGCTACCCGAGCGCGCTCGCCTCGTACGCCCTGGACGATCAGCTGCCCGAGCGCCTGGTCTGCTTCGTGGGCTACCCGGGTAGCGGCCACTCGCTGGTCGGCTCTCTCGTCGACGCCCATCCCCACGCCGCGGTCGCCCACGAGCTCAACGCGCTCGAGCAGATCCGCTGCGGCCACTCCTTCGAGCAGACCCTGAAGGCGATCCGCTGGAACGCGCTGTTCTTCCATCAGTTGGGCAGGAGCCAGACGGACGACGACTGCCGGGTGCCCGGGCAGTTCCAGGGCCGCGTGACGCGACTGCGCGTCGCCGGCGACAAGAGGGGCAACGGAACGGTGCGCCTGCTGCGACGGCATCCCCAGTTCCTGGATCTCCTGGCCGAGAAGGTGCCGGTGCCGTTGCGCTTCGTGCACGTGATCGGCAATCCCTACGACAACATCGCGACCCGCGCCCGGCGGCAGCAGATCGGCCTGGATCACGCGGCCAGGGGCTACTTCGCCCACGCGGACACCTTCCGCTGGCTGCGCGAGCAGCAAGGCGAGCGCGTGCTCGACCTCTACCTGGACGACCTGCTGGCGCGGCCCGCCGCGGAGCTGACCCGCCTGTTGAACTTCCTCAGGCTGGGGCCGCCCGACGCGGACTACCTGGAGGACTGCGCCTCGGTCCTGTTCGAGAAGCCGCGCCGGCCCCGGGACGACGCATGCTGGGACCGGGA
>JAZFWH010000168.1:0-6642 GCA_036482635.1 Myxococcota bacterium | reverse complement strand
CGCTGCGCCGCGTGCGGGACCTACAACTGGTACCCGCCCGAGCGCTGCAAGAGCTGCGGGGGCGCGGAGCTGCCGTGGCGGGCGGTGAGCGGCCGCGGCGTGTTGTTCTCCTGGGCGGTGGTGCGGCACGCCTTCGTCGGGGCGTTCGCGGGGCAGCTGCCCTACGCGACCGGACTGGTGGCCCTGGCGGAGGACCCCGCGGTGCGCCTGGTAACGAAGCTGGTCGACTGCGACCCGCAGGACCTGCGCGTGGACCTGCCGATGCGCGTCGTCTTCCGGCCGCTCTCGTTTCCGGACGTCCCGGGCGAAGTCGTGGCGCCGATGTTCACGCCGGCGGTGTAAGCTAAAGGGCTGACGAATCGGGGAGGATCCATGTCCGATCTCTTTCGCGACGCAGCCAGCATCACCTACCCGATCATCGACTGCGACGCGCACGTGAACGAGCCGCCGGACCTGTGGCAGGACCGCGTGCCCGCGAAGTTCAAGGAGCGCGCGCCCCAGGTGAAGCACACCGACAAGGGCGACCTCTGGAGCTTCGACCGCGGCAAGGAGAAGTGGCCGATCGGACTCACCGCCGTCGCCGGCCTCAGCTTCTTCGACTACAAGCCGATCGGCATCACCTACGAGAGCATGCGCGCGGGGAGCTTCGACACCAAGGCGCGCCTCGAGGACATGGACGCCGACGGCATCTACGCCCAGGTCCTCTACCCGAGCGTCACCCTCAAGGGCGCAAAGGTCTACAGCGAGGACCGCGAGCTCCAGCTCGTCTGCGTGCGCGCCTACAACGAGTGGCTGCTGGAGTTCTGCGAGGGCTCGGGCGGGCGCCTGATCGGCCAGGCGATCCTGCCGACCACCGGCCTGGACGACTGCATCGCCGAGCTGGAGTTCGCCCGGGAGAAGGGCCACGTGGGTGCGATCATCTCGTCCTTCCCCAACGGCGGCCTGGACCCCAAGCCCGAGGACGACCGCTTCTGGTCCATGGCCCAGGAGGCCGACTTCCCCATCGCCATCCACATCGGCAGCTTCGTGCGCGGCTCCCTGGCCGGGCGCCGCGAGAGCTGGTCGTCGCTGGCCTTCGTCGGCATGGCGGCGCTGACCAAGGCGGGCGGCCAGACGCTGCCGGTGGTGTGCGACGTGCTGTTCTCCGGGATCTTCCAGCGCTTCCCGCGCCTCAAGATCGTGCTGGTCGAGTCCAACATCGGCTGGATCCCCACGCTGCTCGAGCAGGCCGACGACATGTTCATGCGCTACCGCTGGTACACCGGCGCGGTGCAGGAGCAGAAGGAGATGCCCAGCGACATCTTCTTCCGCAACTTCTGGGCGACCTTCATGGTCGACACGGTCGGCATGGACCTGCGCCACCGCATGAACGTCGACCACCTGATGTGGTCGACGGACTACCCGCACAGCGGCTCGGACTGGCCCAACTCGCGGGTCACGCTGGAGCGGGTGTTCCGCGACGTGCCGGTGGACCAGGTGAAGAAGATGCTCCACACCAACTGCAAGGAGCTCTACCACCTGGACCACATCCCCGAGCGCCTGCCGGGCCGCTAGCCGCGAATCCATCCAATCGCCGAGGGGGACCCGGGCGCGCCGGGAGCGGGATTCGTCAGCGAACGCCGACGATGCCGGCGGCGGCGAGGGCGTCGATGCGCTCGGCGTCGTAGCCGAGCTCGGCGAGGATGGCGCGGCTCTGCTCGCCGGCGCGGCAGGGCCCGCGCACCTCGCCCGAGTCGCGCGAGAGCTTCACCGTGGGGCCGAAGCGCGTGTAGCGGCCCAGCTCCGCGTCCTCCACCTCGGTCACGAAGCCGCTCTCGCGCATCCAGGGCTCGTCGAAAGCAAAGCGCGCGAAGGGGCCACGGTCCGCCCGCACGCAGCCGATCCCGCGCCCGCTCAGCTCGGCCTCCCACTCGTCCGCGCCGCGCCCCGCGAAGCGCTCGGCCAGCAGCTTGGCGAGGTCGGCGTCGTGCGCGCGCCTCGCCTCGGCGTCGGCGAAGCGCGGGTCGCCCGGCCAGCCGGGTTCGCCGAGGGCGTCGCAGAGCTTCTCGAAGTCGCGCGGGGTCGGCGCCGCCAGGAACAGCCAGGAGTCGCGCGCGGCGTAGAGCCGGTAGAGCGCCGAGAGCCCCAGCAGCTCGCCGTCCGCGGCGTCGCGCGGCGGCCGCCCCGCGTAGTCGACGTAGTCGGCCGAGTTCGCGTAGGCGTTGGAGCAGAGCATCGTCGTCTCGAGCGCCTGCCCCTGGCCGCTGCGCGCGCGGTGATAGAGCGCCATCAGCAGCGCGGTGGCCGACGCCACCGCGGCGCTCGGGTCCGGGTTGGTCTCGTTGGCCACCTCCAGCCGGCGCGCCAGGCGCCGCAGCTCGTCGGGCGAGAGCGGCGTCCCGGGCGACGGGAGCCGGCCGCTGCCCAGCTGGGCGAGCGCCCCGCCGCACAGCGCGCCCGCGGTCGGGTGGTAGGCCGGCCGGGCCGCGCAGGGCCCACTCGAGCCGTAGGACGCCCCGTACAGGTAGATCAGGCGCGGATTGAGCCGGCGCAGCGTCGGGTAGTCGATGCCCAGGCGCTCGGGCACCCCGGGTCGGTAGTTGTGCAGCAGCGCGTCGGCGCGCGCCACCAGCCGGTGCAGGATCTCCCGGGCCTCGGGGCGTTTGAGATCGAGGGCGAGACTCTCCTTGCCCTGCATGGTCTTGAGCCAGGGCGTCCCGATCGCCACCTTGCGGAAGGGCTCGCCGCCGATGGGCTCGATCTTGATCACGCGCGCGCCGAGCTCGGCCAGCAGGGTCGCCGCCAGGGGCGTGGCCACCCAGGTGGCGAGCTCGAGCACCAGCAGCTCGCCCAGCACGCGCCGCGCCGGGTCCCCCGGCTGCGCCGCGACCGCGGCGGCCGGCGGCCGGCCGGCCCAGCCCGGTTTGCGCACCGCGCCGAGCGGCGGACCGCTCGGTCCGGGGTGCGACGGCGTCTCCGCGAACCGCACCAGCGGACCCAGCTGGCGCGTGCGCCCCACCTCCGGGTCGTCGAGCTCGACGACGTCGCCGTTGTGCAGGAGCTGGGGGTGCTCCATCGCCTCGGCGCAGCTCCGAAAGCGCTCGACCGCGATGTTCCGGTCGCCCTCGAAGATCTGCATCCACTCCGCGTAGGTCTTCTCGCGCAGGCGCGCGAGCAGCAGGTCGCGCAGGGCGCGCAGGTCGTCCGGGCTGCGCAGGTGGGGAGCCGTCTGGAAGCGCGGATCGGCGTAGATCTCCTCCAGGCCGAGGTCGCGCACGAACGCTCGGAACTGCACCGGCGAGAGCTGCGCGAATTGCAGCCAGACGCCGTCCGCCGTGCACGCAGTCGTGTAGGGCAGGTACGGGATGTCGTCGAGGCGGATGGCCGCGGGAAAGCCGGGCAGCCAGTTCACCAGGTCGTACACCGTGAGCGCCTGCACCAGGCTGGTCTCGACCCGCTGCCCCGCACCTGTGCGCTCCCGGTCTGCGAGCGCCGCGAAGATGCCGTGCAGCGCGAGCTGGGCGGCGCAGTAGGCGGCGACCGGCACGGCGGCGTACGCCGGGCGGGTCCCGCCCGCCAGACTCGAGAACTCGGCCATGCGCCCGGCCACGGCGGCGACCAGTCCGTCGTAGCCCGGGTAGTCGGCGTAGGGGCCGCGCGACCCGAAGCCGCTGATGGCGCAGAAGACCAGGCGCGGGTTGCGCGGCGCCAGCCGCGCCCAGTCGAGCCCAAAGCGCTCGCCCACGGCGGGCCGCCAGGACGCCAGCACCACGTCCGCGGCCAGGGCGAGCTCCTCGACGGACTCGCGCTCGCGCGCGTCGGTCAGCTCCGCGACCAGGCTCTGCACGCCGCGGTTCCACATGCGGAAGGCCGGGTGTGCGCGGGCGGGATCGCCGCCGGGTCGCTCCAGCTTGATGACCTCGGCCCCGTTGTCGGCGAGGATCATGCCGGCCAGGGCGCCGGAGATCCCGCTGCCCAGCTCGAGCACGCGCACGCCGCTGGCCACCCGCTCCGCCTGCTTCGGGGTGCGCGCTCTCCGCGCTTTCCGGCTCGCCGGCATCGGCCCATGTTACCCTCGCCGGCGGAGCGGCGAGTCGGTGGATTCCAAGCGCGTGGTGGTGATCGAGGGCGAGGGCGCCGCACCCGAAGCGATGCGGCCGAGCGTTGCCCTGCTCGATAAGCTGGGCCTGGGCATCGAGTGGCTCACGCCCCCCGTCGGCGCGCGAGGCGTGGCCGAGTGCGGTTCGGCCTTTCCCCCCGAGGCGCGCGAGGCGATCGACTCCGCCGACGCGACGCTGTTCGGCGCGACCAGCGGCCCCAGCGCCGGGGCACTCCTGCACCTGCGCTGGGGCAAGCAGACCTACGCCAACGTGCGGCCCTGCCGCTTCTTCCCGGGTTGCCGCAGTCCCCTCGCGCGGCCCGAGGGCATCGACTTCGTCATCGTGCGCGAGAACCTCGAGGACCTGTACGTCGGCGTCGAGGGCGAGCTCGAGGAGCTCGCGCCGCTGGGGCTGTGGAGCTCGACGGCCCGCCGCCCGGTGGTCGAGCTGGCACCCGGGCGCTTCGCGCTCAAGGTGATCACCGAGCGCGGCAGCGAGCGCGTCGCGCGCTTCGCCTTCGAGCTGGCGCGCCGGCGCGTGCGGGAGGGGCGGCCGGGCCGCGTGACCTGCGCGACGAAGCACAACATGCTGCCGCGCAGCGACGGTCTGTTCCGCGAGGTCGCGCAGCGGGTCGCTGCCGACTACCCGGACATCGAGCTGCGCAGCTTCATCGTCGACGACTTCGCGCGCAGGCTCGTCGCCGAGCCCCACGCCCTCGACGTGGTGCTGCTGCCCAACGCCTACGGCGACATCTTCTCCGACGCGGCGGCGGGCCTGATCGGGGGACTCGGCCTGGCGCCGAGCGGCTGCTACGGGGACGACTACGCGTACTTCGAGTCGGCCCACGGCACGGCGCCGGACATCGCCGGCCGCCACTGCATCAATCCCACCGCGACGCTGCTCTCGGCCGCCCTGCTGCTCGAGTACCTGGGCTTCGAGGAAGCCGGCCGGCGCGTGCAGGCCGCCATCGCGCGCGTCTACGCGGCGGGACACACGCTCACCCCCGACCAGGGCGGACGCGCCCGCACTGCGGAGTTCTGCGAGGCGGTCGGCCGGGAGCTGTGAGCGCGGCCCCAGCCGGTCGAAACCGCCGCTTTCCCCGCGGGGAGCGGCGGCCGGGGGCGGTGTCGAAAAGAGGTGCAGAGGAGCCGCAGAAGGCGTTAAGGTGCGGCCTCTTCTACCCGAAGTTGCGCTCGGGAGGATTGCCGGGATGGGAACGGTTCCGATCGCGATCGTGGGCGTCGGCAACTGCGCCAGCTCGCTGGTGCAAGGAATCCACTACTACAGGCACCGCACGGGCGCCGAAGCGACCGGTCTCATGCACTGGAGCGTGGGCGGCTACCGGCCGGGGGACGTCGAGGTGGTTGCGGCCTTCGACGTCGATCGGCGCAAGGTGGGCCGGGACGTGGCCGAGGCCATCTACGCGGAGCCCAACTGCACGGCGCTGTTCTGCGACGACGTCCCCAAGCTAGGCGTTCCGGTGCGGATGGGCAGGATCCTCGACGGGTTCTCCGAGCACATGGTGAACTACGCCGACTCGAGGACCTTCGTGCTGTCCACGGCGCTCGAGGCGGACCACACCGAGGTCGTGGGCGCGCTGGTGGACGCGGGCGCCGAAGTGGTGGTGAACTACCTGCCGGTCGGCTCCGAGAAGGCGACGCGCTTCTACGCGGAGTGCGCACTCGAGGCCGGCTGCGCGTTCGTGAACTGCATTCCGGTCTTCATCGCCAGCGACCCCGACTGGGCCGCGCGCTTCGAGGCGCGCAACCTCCCCATCGTCGGCGACGACGTGAAGGCCCAGCTCGGCGCGACCATCACCCACCGCATGCTCACCGACCTGTTCCGCAAGCGCGGCGTGCTGCTCGAGCGGACCTACCAGCTCAACACCGGCGGCAACACCGACTTCCTGAACATGCTGAACCACAGCCGCCTGCGCTCCAAGAAGCTCTCGAAGACCGAGGCGGTCCAGTCCGTGGCCGGGCGGCGACTCGACGACGACTGCATCCACATCGGGCCGAGCGACTACGTGCCCTGGCAGAACGACAACAAGGTCTGCTTCCTGCGCATGGAGGGGAAGCTGTTCGGGGACGTGCCGATGAACCTCGAGCTGCGCCTCTCCGTCGAGGACTCTCCCAACTCGGCCGGCGTCACCATCGACGCGATCCGCTGCTGCAAGCTCGCCCTGGAGCGCGGCGAAGGCGGCGTGCTGGCCGGTCCGTCGGCCTTCCTGATGAAGCACCCGCCGCGCCAGTACAACGACGACCAGGCCCACCGCATGACCGAGGCCTTCATCGCCAGCGCCAGCTGACCGGCAGCCGCGCCCGGTACTTCGATTGCTAGTACCAGGGAGACCAGGCGGTGGTGCGCAGCAGGCGGCTCTGCCAGCGGTCGCGCAGGCTCAGCGCGTCGTGCATCCAGGTGCCCGGCGCCTTGTACTCCGCCGGCACCTCGCGCGCAATCAGGCCGAGCAGCCCCTTCGGCTGCACCACCTTCTGCCACAGCACCACCTCGCGCCGGCGGTGGCTGCCGAAGGCCGTGCGGAATCCGGCCTGGACGCGCAGCA
>JAZFWH010000167.1:0-3920 GCA_036482635.1 Myxococcota bacterium | reverse complement strand
GCGCCGGCCCGCTCGCGGAGCGCCGTCGTGCAGCCGCCGGTCCCGCAGGTGCAGTCGAGGATGCGCTCGCCCGGAGGGAAGGCGAGGCCGTCGAGCATCTGGCGGCGGAAGTGTCGCTCTCCGCCGTAGGGGAGCATGTACCAGCCCATGTAGAGGTCGTAAAACGGGGAGAGCACCCGGTCGTAGAGCCAGCGGTAGCGACGGCGCCCGGGCATGAGGAAGAGGCTAGCGCTCGGGCGCTCCGCCCCACCGCGCCCGGATCGAGTCAAGGCGCGCACCCCGTGGCATACTGTGCGGCCCTCGGGTCCCCCTGCCCACGGCGAGGAGCCAGCGGCCGACCTTGAGCCCGATCGATCTCGACGCGGCGCTGCGGCGGTTCGGCCATCCGTCCTTTCGGTCGGGGCAGCGCGAGGCCATCGAGACCCTGCTGGCGTCGGGGCGGCTTCTGCTCGTCGCCCCCACGGGCGGCGGCAAGAGCCTCACCTACCAGCTCCCCGCGAGCCTGCTCCCCGGCACGACGCTGGTGGTGTCCCCGCTCATCGCGCTCATGACCGATCAGGTGATGGCGCTCGAGCGCTGCGGCGTCGCCGCGACCTACCTGGCCTCGACACTCGACGGCGAAGAGACGGGACGCCGGATGGCCGGCATCGCGCGCGGGGAGTACGACCTCGTCTACGTCGCCCCCGAGCGACTGGCGCTGGGCGGATTCCGGTCGCTCCTCGCCGGACTGCGCTGCCCGCTCGTCGCCATCGACGAGGCGCACTGCATCAGCGAGTGGGGCCACGACTTCCGGCCCGAGTACCTCCAGATCGGCGAGCTGATCGCGGCGCTCCCCGACGCGCGCGTCCTGGCGTGCACGGCCACGGCCACACCGGTCGTGCGCGACGAGATCCTCGAACGGCTCGGCCTGCCCGCGGACACGCCGCAGTTTCTCCGCGGCTTCGCGCGACCGAATCTCTCCCTGCGCGCGACCGAGTTCCGCGGTCGCGCCGAGCGCGAGGCCGCCGTCGACGCCGCGCTGGCCGAGGCCCTCGGGGCGCCGGGTGGCGGGCGCGGCACCGCCATCGTCTACTCGCCCACCCGCAAGGGCGCCGAGCAGGAGACCGGCCGGCTGGCCGCCCGGGGCTGGCGAACGCGCTGCTACCACGCCGGGCTCGGCGGGGCCACGCGCGACGCCACCCAGGAGGAGTTCGCCTCGGGCCGCCTGGAGGTGGTCGCGGCGACGAACGCCTTCGGCATGGGAATCGATCGACCCGACGTGCGCGCCGTGGTGCACCTCGGTCCGCCGGGCTCCCTGGAGGCCTACTACCAGGAGGTGGGGCGGGCCGGGCGCGACGGCGAGAGGGCCATCGGGCTCCTGCTCTTCTCGTCGGCGGCCCTTCCGCTTCGCCGCCGACTCATCGAGAGCTCGGCCGAGGGCGCGGCGCCGAAGCCCGAGGTGGTCGAGCACAAATGGAACCTCTTCCTCGAGCTGATGCGCTACGCCGAGGGCGGGAGCTGCCGGCACGACGCGATCCTGCGCTACTTCGGCGACGAGGAGGAGACGCTCGCGGGCTGCGGAATCTGCGACGTGTGCACGCGGCTCGACTCCGAGGAGGACGGGCAGGATCCGGAGCTCGTGGCGTTGATCGTGCGCAAGGCGCTCTCCGCCGTGGCCCGCGTGAGCGGCCGCTTCGGCCTCGGCGCCGCGGTGAAGCTCCTTCGCGGTGAGGACGACGACCGGCTCACCCGCACCGGGCTCGATCGCACGCCGACCTTCGGCGCGCTCCGCGAGCATCCCGAGCAGTGGCTCTCCGCTCTCACGCGTCGTTTCGTCACGGCCGGCTGGGTCGACTTCGAGGGAGCGGAGCGACCGGTGGCCCTTCTCACGGAGACCGGGCGCAAGGTGATGCGCGGCGAGCTCCCGGCGAGGCTGGTGCTCCCTGCGCGAAGACCGGCCAGGGCGGCGGCGCGGCCGGGTCCGCGGCGCGCCGCGCCCGCCGCCGCTGCGGAGCTCGACGGGCCGGGCCGCGCGGTCTTCGAGGCCCTGCGCCGCCACCGGCTCGAGGTCGCGCGCGCGGAGCGCGTCCCTCCCTACGTGGTGGCGAGCGACCGCACGCTGCGCGAGATCGCGATGCTCCGGCCCCGGAACCGGGACGAGCTGTTGCTCGCCCACGGCATCGGTCCCGCGAAGGCCGAACGCTACGGACCGGGCCTCCTCGACGCGGTGGCACGAGCGGGCCTGGATGCCTAGTCGATGGGGTGGGGGCGCCCTTCGAGCACGGTGCCCCAGATCGGGATGTCCTTCAGCGCCAGCGGGTCGACCGCGTAGGGGTCCTGCTCGAGCACGGTGAAGTCGGCCTTCTTGCCGGGCCGGATCGAGCCGATCTCGTCCTCCAGCCCCAGGCTCCAGGCCGCCTCCAGGGTCACCGCGCGCAGGGCCAGGTCGAGCGAGAGCTTCTGGCCCTCCCCCCAGACCCTGCCGTCGCTGGCGACGCGATTGACCGCCACCCACACCAGCCGCAGGGGCTCCGCCGGGGCCATTGGGTAGTCGGAGTGGAAGGAGATCGGCACGCCGGCGCGCGCGAGCCCGCCCAGCGGTGAGATGTCGGCCGCGCGCTCGGGGCCGAGCCCGTGCACCGCGTAGATCGGCGCCAGCTCGTGCAGGTAGTAGGCGTTGTTGGAGACCGCGATTCCCAGCCGCGCGAGGCGCCGGTGCTGGTCTTCGCGCGCGGTGCCGTAGTGCTCCATCACCACGCGCCGGCCGGGGGCGGGAGAGGCTCTCTGCCGCGCCTCGAGCTGGTCGAGCACGAGATCGAGGCCGGCGTCCCCGTTGACGTGCACGTGCACGTCCCAGCCCTGGCTCCAGAAGGCCTCGAGCACCGCGGCCTGCTCGTCCGGCATCATCATCCACTCGCCGTGGTGCCCGTCCGCATAGGGCTCCGACATCTGCATCCGCTGGCTGTAGATGGCGCCGTCGGCGTAGTACTTGACGTGCTTTACGAACCGCACGCGATCGGTCGACCAGGCGAGCATCCTCGCGGCCGCCCGCTCGGCGGCGGCGGCGCTGCCCTCCTGCCGGAGCAGGAACATGGCGTTTGGCACCAGCACAAAGCGGTAGGGCGTGTCGTCCCCCAGCATTTCGAGGTGCAGCATCAGCAGCTCGCCGAGCGGGCTGAGCTGGGGGAAGCCCTGCTCCGCCACCGTCGTGAGACCGCCGCGATGGATCACCTCGCTCATCATGGCGAGCCCCCGGCGGTAGCGCAGGGGCGAAGCCAGGATCCGCGCCATCGGCCGGCCGAGCTCTAGCACCGCGGTCTCCCAGAGGTGGCCGGTCTCCCAGTCGGCCTGGGGGTGCGCGGCGAAGTCCTCCGCGCGGAGGCCGAGCTCCGAGAGCGCGCGGGTGTTGAAGAACATCTCGTGCACCGAGCGCTGCCAGACCAGGATCGGCCGGCGCGTCGAGACCGCATCGAGGTCGGCCCGCGACAGCTCCCCGTGGTAGGGGCGGTGGTACCCCCAGACCAGCAGCCAGCCATCGTCGGACTGCGCGCCGTCCAGCTCGCGCAGGCGCTCGAGGAAGGCCTCGTGCCCGCGCACCGCCCGCGTGCGTCCCTTCGGCGTGACCCACTCCATCGCCGAGACGATCTCGAGGGGCAGGATGGTCGCCGCGAGGGTGGGATGCAGATGGGGATCGATGAACCCCGGGAGCAGCACCTTGTCCGCGAAGCGCGGGTCGACCTCGAAGGGCACGTCGCCAAGACTGGCGCGGACCTGGTCGAGGGACCCGACCGCCGCGATGCGCCCGCCCCGGATCGCGACGGCGGTCGCCGTGGGCCGCTCGGCCTCCATGGTGATGATCTTGCGCGCCGTCCAGATGCGGACCGATGGAGAAGCCCGCCCGCATCCCCACGTGCACAGCCAGGCGAGCGAGAGCGCCGCCA
>JAZFWH010000166.1:0-2853 GCA_036482635.1 Myxococcota bacterium | reverse complement strand
GTGCTCGACGTGGTCGACGGCTGCGGGCAGTTCGCGCTGCTCGCCGGCCTGACCTTCCGCGCGGCCAGGCGACGGCCCTTCCCGGCCCTGGAGTCCCTGCGCCAGATGGAGGCGATCGGCGTGCGCTCCACCACGATCGTGGTGATCACCGCGCTCTTCACGGGCATGGTGCTCGCCCTCCAGACGGGCATCGCGCTGGCCCGCTTCGGAGCCAAGCCCTACGTGGGCACCGTCGTCGGCCTGTCGCTGGCGCGGGAGCTGGGGCCGGTGCTGACGGCGCTGATGGTGGGGGGACGGGTCGGCGCGGGCATCACGGCGGAGATCGGCTCGATGCAGGTGACGGAGCAGGTCGACGCCATCCGCTCGATGGGCGCCGATCCGGTCCAGAAGCTCGTGCTCCCCCGCGTGCTGGCCGCGACCCTCGCGCTGCCCCTGCTCACCGCCCTGGCCATCGTGATCGGCGTCCTGGGTGGCATGCTGATCTCCACCACCCAGTTCAACATCACCTCGAACTTCTACCTGCAGACGATCTTCAACGCGGTGACCGTCGGCGACGTGATCGCGGGCATCGTCAAGACCTTCGTCTTCGGCTGGATCATCGCGATGGTGGCCTGCTTCAACGCGCTGCGGACGACTGGGGGCACGTTGGGCGTCGGCCTGGCGACGACGCGGACGGTCGTGCTCGCCTCGATCCTGGTGCTGGTCTCGGACTTCTTCCTCACCAAGCTTCTGCTGATGCTATGAGCCAGGCCGTTCCGGCAAGCGAGACGCTGGTCGAGCTGCGCAATGTCTGGAAGGCGTTTCGCGGCGAGCAGGTCCTGCGCGGTGTCGACCTCGCGATTCGCAACGGCGAGACGTTCACCATCCTCGGCGGCTCCGGCACGGGCAAGTCGGTGTGCCTGAAGCACATGATCGGTCTGCTCAAGCCCGACTCGGGGCAGGTCTTCGCGTTCGGCCGCGAGATCACCGACCTGTCCGAGGAGCGGCTGGTGGACGTGCGCAAGGCCTTCTCGATGGTCTTCCAGAGCGCGGCGCTGTTCGACTCGCTCAGCGTGTACGAGAACGTGGCGTATCCCCTGCGCGAGCACCTCGACGGGTCCGAGGCGCAGATCTCCGAGCGCGTCCGCACCTGCCTGGAGGCCGTCGGAATGCCCGGCGCGGAGCCCCTGATGCCCGCCGAGCTGTCCGGCGGCATGCGCAAGCGGGTGGGCGTGGCGCGCGCGATCGCGCTCGAGCCCCGGGTGATCCTCTACGACGAGCCGACCACCGGACTCGACCCGGCCAACCAGCGCCGCATCGGCGAGCTGATCCGCTCGCTCCAGCAGCGGCTGCGCGTGACGTCGGTGGTCGTGACCCACGAGCTGGAGCTGTGCTTCGCCGTCTCGGACCGGGTCGCGCTGCTCAAGGGCGGTAGAATCACCGCCGAGGGGACGGCAGAGGAGATGCGCGAGTCGACGCATCCGGACGTTCGCGCCTTCCTGGCGGGGGAGCAGGACGTCGCCTCGCCGCCCCGCTCCGAAGCCCCGCTGGAGGGAGGCATGCATGGACCGTGATCGCCGGCTCAGTCTCACTGTCGGGGGCTTCGTGCTGGCAGCACTGGGGGCGTTCGCCCTGGCGGTCCTCTCCCTGTCCTCTCAGGAGGGCGTCTGGGTTCCGCGCTACCGGCTGGTCTCCTACTTCGAGAACGTGCAGGGGCTGGTCGGCAGCGCCCCGGTCTGGCTGGCCGGCAAGCGGGTGGGGCGGGTGGAGAGCGTGGCCTTCGGCGCCCCGGACTCGGACCGGCCCGCCGTGCAGGTCGTGCTCCAGATCGACGAGGGCGTGCAGGAGCGCATCCGCAGCGACTCGGTGGCGACGATCGGCACCCTGGGCCTGCTCGGGGACCGCTACGTCGAAGTGTCGTTCGGGACGGCCGCGGGCCGCGTCCTGGAGGACGGCGACGAGATCGAGAGCGTGAGCCCGGTGGACCTGAACGTGATGGTCGAGAAGGGCGCCCGCACCCTGGACAGCATCGCCAGCCTGGCGACGAGGGTGGACGAGGTGATGGAGGACTTCAGCTCCGAGATGGGCGGGCAGAAGCTCGCCGGCGCGATGGCGGCGGTGAGTGACATCGTCGAGGAGATCCAGACAGGCGACGGCCTGCTCCACAGCCTGATCTACGACCAGTACGAGGGCGGCGGCGTCGAGAGCGTCGAGCACTCGCTTGCGAGCCTGGAGGACATCCTCACCGAGATCCGCCACGGCGACGGCATCATGCACTCGCTGATCTACGACACGCCCACCGAGCAGAACCTGCTGCTGGAGGCCTTCCAGGTCGGCTCGCGACTCAACAGCATCCTCGCCAAGATCGACCGCGGCGAGGGGACCTTCGGGCTGATGCTGAACGATCCCACCCTCTACGAAGAGCTCAAGGTGCTGGTGGGCGGCGCCAACCGCAGCCGCGTGGTGCGCACGATGATCCGCCTGGCCGGCGAGGGCGACGAGGAGTAGGGCGGACGCGGGTGGTGGAGTCGAGCTCCGAGCATCGCTGGTCGTTGCAGGCGGCGCGCGAGATCTTCGCCGATGTGCGCCAGCGCACCGAGAGCGCGGTGAAGGAGGTCGACGAGCTGGTGGGCGAGCGCGAGGCCTGCGAAGCGGGCTCGCCCGCCATCGCCAAGGTCGAGGACCGCATCCGCGATCGCGTGGGTGCCTGGGCGCGCGCGATGGACGCCCTCGGCCTCGAGGTCAAGGGCGTGTGGCTGGTCGACTTCGACAACGGCAGTGGGTACTACTGCTGGAAGTGGCCCGAGCCGGAGCTCGCCCACTTCCACGGCTACGACGAGGGCTTCGAAGGCCGCGTGCGGATTCAGTAGTTCG